>JADGOI010000149.1 GCA_017883075.1 Acidimicrobiales bacterium | reverse complement strand
GACAATCCCCGCAGTATGAACTCGGTGACCTCGGCGGCGGCATCCGCCCGGGGCATCGGGATCAGCTCGCTGGCCCGTACCGACATCGCCCCGTAGATCTGCTGTCCGATGAGCGAGGTGGCCCGATCGGGCTCCATCGGTCGGAACAGGCCGGAGGACACCCCTTCGAGGTAGAGATTCTGAATCATCCCGGCAATCTCGAGGCCGATGAGGGCCAGTTCGGAACCGACCGCGGCCGAACCCTGGGCCACCGCCTCTTGGGTGACCAGGGCCAAACGGAAGAAGGCGGGGTTGTCGTCGAGTCGCTCGAACATCCCCCCGACCAGCGTGCGCAGGCGCTGGGCCGGTTCGGTATCCCGTTCCCAGTCGACCGCGATGGACTCGAACAGTTGATTGAGCATCCGCTTGAGACAGGCCCGCAACAGTTCGTCACGGCTGGCGAAGTAGACATAGACGGTGGAGCGAGCCACCCCGGCTTCGGCGGCGATCTCGTCCATGGAGACCTCGGTGGTCCCCCGCTCACCGAACAGCCGCCGAGCCACGTCGATGACCTGATCACGCCGGAAATCCCGGATGACCTCTTTGAGGTTGTCGGGCGACTTACGCGCTGCCACCTACGACGACACGCGGGCTGAGGGCGAGAACGCCACCGGGATGTGCTTCACGCCGTTGATGAACTGGGACTGCAACCGCTCCACTTCACCATTGAGCCTGATGTCGGGGACCCGATCGAGGAGGTGCTCGAACATGACCCGAATCTCCATCCGGGCCAGGTTGGCCCCCAGGCAGAAGTGGGGGCCGCCCCCGCCGAAGGCAATATGCGGGTTCGGATCGCGGGTGATGTCGAAGGTATGAGGATCTTCGAAGACCGTCTCATCCCGGTTGCCGGAGACATGGAAGAACACGACCTTCTCGTCCGCTCCGATCTTCTGACCGCCGAGCTCGAAGGCACTGGTGGTCTGGCGGCGGAAGTTCATCACCGGAGTCACGAAGCGCAGCATCTCCTCGACGGCCGAGGGCATCAGCGACCGATCGCGACGGAGCAGGTCCCACTGGTCAGGATTCTCGAAGAAGGCCACCATGGCCCCCGAGATGAGGTTGCGGGTGGTCTCGTTGCCGGCCACGGTGAGGAGCAGAAAGAAGAGCTCGAGTTCGAAGTCGGAGAGCTTCTCACCTTCCATCTCCACGTCGGAGAGCACGCTCATCAGATCGTCCTGCGGATCCGCCCGCTTTTGATTGAAGAGCTCGGATGCATAGGCGTAGAGCTCCATGGATGCCACTTGGGCATCCTCGGCAGCGTTCTGGTACTCGGCGTCCTGATGGCCGACCATGCGGTTGGACCAGTCGAACATCTTGTGCCGGTCCTCATTGGGGACACCCAACAACTCGGCGATGACCACCAGTGGCAGTTCGGCGGCAATATCGGTCACGAACTCGGCCTCGCCGGACTCGATGACGGAATCGAGGATCCGATCGGTGGCGGCATGGATGCGGTCATGCAGTTGGGCCACCATGCGGGGGGTGAAGCCCTTGTTCACCAAGCGGCGGTAACGGGTATGGAGCGGGGGGTCCATGTTCAACATCACCAGCTGCTGTTGGGCCAGCACCTCTTCTTCGAGCTCCCAGATGAAGGTGGCCTTGTTGTGCGACGAGAAGTGCTCGTAGTCGCGATTGACGGCCACGCACTCGTTGTAGGCGGTGACCGCCCAAAAGCCCGGCCCGTCGGCTTCCTCGTGCCACCACACCGGGGCGTTGTGCCGCAAGAAGGTGAACCACTCGTGGGGTACGCCGTCGACGAAGTATTTCGAGTCGGTCAGGTCGATGTCGTTGAAATCGACAGCGGTTTCGGCCATGTTGGACATTCCTCCAAAGAATCGGACATACTGTCTGAAGGGTCAGACGTTAGGTCCGATGGGGGTAGGTGTCAACGCGGGCGCCGGTCGGGCGGCCCCAACCTCGCTGCTCAGTCCCAGTCGACCCGGCCGTCGATGACCACCACCGGCTTCTCGGTGACCACGAAGTCGAGGTGGTCGAGGTCGAGGAAGTTGGCCAGGTCGGCCATCACCTCGGGGAAGTCGTCCTCGGCCATATGGGCCTGGTACTCGGCCATGGAGGGGAACCACTGGACGGTGACCCCGTCGTAGCCCGAACGGTCGTCATCGTCCCGGTAGTCGTCGAGGGGACGGGGATGCTGCTCGTACCGGATCACGTGGCTACCGCTACGGGACCGGACGATCAACGGTCCGTGCTGATTCTTCCAATGCGCGTGGAACTCGGCGGGGGTCATCCCCTCCTTGCGCTTCAACAGGCACGTCAACTTCACCATCGACGTCACTCCTTGGCTCGGCTCACCACCCCGGTGGCTGACCGAGGCTTCACCCAACCGGTCCCCGAGCGCAAGACGGGAGGCAGTCCGGTCCCGATGTCTCCGCCCGATGGGAAACCGGTCAGTCGGCCAGCGTGGTGCAGAAGAGATCGGTGATGTACTTCATCACAATGGGCTCGTCGAGGGAGTCGGCGAAGGTGGCCACCTCGGAGAGGAAGGCGAACCGTTCGTCGTCGGGGAGGACTTGCACATAGCTGCGGGAAGCCACCTGGTCCACCAACGCCTGTCGACCGAGCGGCTGCACAAAAGGGAACCTGGTGCGTGCGACCGGTCCGAAGAGGTGGCTGGCCTCGATGATCGGGGAGAAGTCCATGCCCGCCGGATACGGCATGCACCGATCCCATCGGGTCATCCGGGCCAACTCGATCATCGCCGGATCGGTCTCGTCCCGTTCGTTCCAGACCAGGCACAGTCCACCACCGGGCCGGAGTACCCGGGCGATCTCGGCCAATGAGATCGGGGCGTCGAACCAGTGGAATGCCTGGGCCACCACCACCGCGTCCATGGAGTTGGCTGCCAGCGGTATGGCCTCACCAACGCCGGCGACCACCGCCGCCTGCGGGACGACCCGGCAGAGAACCTTTCGCATCGACGCCGACGGCTCCACCGCTACACACTCGGCTCCAAAGGGGAACAGTTCCCGGGTGAGCTTGCCGGTGCCGGCGGCGAGGTCGGCGAGCCGAGTCCCCTCTCTGATGCCGAGCCGGTCCACCAGGTGGGCTACCGCGTCGTCGGGGTATCCGGGCCGGGCCCGCTCGTACAGGTCGGAGGCGGTTTCGAAACCGATCCTCCCCTGTGCCCCCCGCCCGGATTCGACGGGTTCTCCGGGTCCACTCACGCCCGAGATGGTACGACAGTCGGATAGCGTCACAGGGTGTCCGCACACGACCCGCTTCCCGACCCGATTCCCGATGTCGGAAACCCCTCTGCCCTGCCGGTCGAATCGGTCCCGGTTACTCCCGCCACCCGGTCATCGCCGGAACGGCTCCCGGGCTGGCGCCGGCGACGCTGGCTCAACTCGGCAGTCAACTACGGCTGGGAATGGCTGGGGATCCACGGTGCCACCGGGCCCGCCAGCCCGAAGGCCGCCCGATTCGGCTCGTTCGGCCAGGGCAGCTGTGTGGCCTTTCCCCCCGGAGCGGTGTTCGGCGAACGATGGATCCATATCGGCGACAACACCCTGATCGGAACCAACGTCTGTCTCTCCGCCGGGATGGTCCCGGGCCAGCAGATGGTCACCGACCCGGTGGTGCGGATCGGTGACCGCTGCATGATCGGTCGCGGCAGTCACATCGTCGGCCACCTCTCCATCGAGATCGGCGACGATGTCTACACCGGCCCCTACGTCTACATCACCGACCAGAACCATGGGTACGAGGATCCCGATGAGGTGGTGCACTCCCAGATGCCGACGGACAAGCCGGTGCGGATCGGGACCGGAAGCTGGCTGGGCACCGGGGCGGTGATACTCCCCGGTGCAGTCCTCGGGCGCAATGTGGTGGTGGGTGCGGGGTCAGTCGTCAGGGGCACATTCCCCGACCACTGTGTGATCGTCGGAGTCCCGGCCCGGATCGTGCGGCGTTACGTCCCCGAATCGGGGTGGATCTCCGAACCGGCACCCTGACCTCAATCAGGGCACTTTCGAGGCTTCCCCGAGTTACTGCTGGGCGCCGGTCCGGTCCAGCGCGGATGGGCCCCTCCGTCGAGAGAGGGCCACCCCCCTCCGATGCTCCCGCTCAATGCCGGACATCTGGAAGTCGTCGAAGGCAGGGCCGGCAGGTTGGCCAAGGCTTCCACGGTCCGTCAGCCCGACACACCGGATGGTGTGAGGGGAATCGAGAGCCCGAAGGGGGGCAGCATGCCGACGTTCAGTCGTACCGGGAACGGGGAACCCGGACGGTGCAAAGCACGTGAACGTCGACAGCGGGTGAGGTTCGGAGCCGGTCGGGATGGCACCGATGGTGACCATGGGAATCCGGCTGCCTTTCAGATTCGTCATGTCCACCCCCCGCGCCGTCTTCGTCGGCTTACTGCCGATGCCTCTTGTCAAGGTAACGCCGCAGGCTCGGCAAACTGGCGAAATTTGGATGAATCGGAGTCAGATCACAAGTTCCGCGCTGCCAGTGAGTTTCTCACTACGGATGGTGACTAAACTCAAGTTATTGCGCAGGATGCCGATACAACCAACAGGTAGGACGGTAGGACGGGAGATACGCCGGGTGCCGGGCCGCAAAAATACAAGTTGGTATCGGGCGACGGCGCACAGTCGGCGGAGTCCGATCCTTCGACAATACGGGGACCATTGATGAACCGAACTGTTGCTCCATTTGAGGAGCCATGGCCGAACGATGAGATGCAGATGGTGGTCGACGCCATTCACACGGCGGTGGCGGCTCCCCGCCCATTGGTCGGTGGCCGTCGGCCGGGGACCGACGGATGGTCAGTGGCTACTGGCGTCGACGGCGGCGTCGGCGTCGGCGTCGGCGAGACTTCACTCACCGAGGCCGGTCGAAGATGGGCGCTCGCCCACCAGTCGGCCTCACTGATGCGCAGCCGGCTTGATGCGCTCGAGACTTCGCTGGACAAGGACCTGGACACCGGGACCGAAGCCGATCGGGCCGCATACCGCCGCGCCTGGCGCACGGTCACCGATACCGCCACGTGGACCTCGCTCAATCAGTTGGAGCAGGCGGCACTGCTCGACCCGCTCACCGGAGTGGGTAACAGGCGTGGGCTCGACATGATGCTCACCGGCGCCATATCCGGTGCCCGTCGACTGGGATCCCAGTTGGTGGTGGCGGCGATCGACCTCAATGGCCTCAAACGGATCAATGACACCCATGGGCACGGCGAAGGGGACAAGGTCCTCATTGCCCTGGTTGACGGCATCGGAGAAGGCCTCCGAACTTCCGACGTCGTGTTCCGGACCGGCGGAGATGAATTCGCCATCGTCCTGCAGGGCATCGGATTGGATGAGGTCGACTCCCTGATGCGACGAATCTCGCGTGGCGATACACCCGCGTTCACCTGGGGAGCCGCCACACTCAGCGATGAACATCACCAGCCGGCCGAGTTGCTCGAGGCCGCTGATACCGACCTCTACCGCCGACGCGGAATCGAACGAGCAGTTGTGGGAGGAACAGCAGTAGCGGCGGGAGCAGCTGCAACGGCGGGAGCGGCCAGCGTGGTGGACCTGCGTCACGTCACCGGGTCGGTCAGGTCCCGGATCTCCCGGAGGGCCAGTGTGGCTGTGGCCGCCGGTGTGGTTGCCCTCGGCGGAACATTCGCCGTCGTCAACTCCTTCTTGCCGGCC
>JADGOI010000148.1 GCA_017883075.1 Acidimicrobiales bacterium | reverse complement strand
AGTGCTCGTCGAACGCAGCCGCCACGCCGAGCTGCTGGTGGTCGGTAGCCGTGGCCATGGTGGGTTCGATGGGATGACCCTCGGGTCGGTGAGTGGGCACTGTGCAGAACATGCCCACTGTTCGGTGATGATCGTGCGGCCATCGACCGAGTCCGAAATGTCCTCGGGAGGTTGACCCACACCGCTGTCCCAGCACCCCGCTACGCGCTCGGGGATCCCCGACCCGGCTGAAATCCGAAGCGCCAGTTTGGGCAGCCGGGATCGAAGGATCCCGGATGCACGACCAGCCGAGATCCAAGGGTGGCTGCCCCCGACAACGCTGATACCGTGCGGCACTCCGGGGCTATCCGATGCGCCGAAGTTCAGCAGCGAGGTGGTGAGTAAGCGGCTGCCCGACGGCCGACATCCGGAGTGAGTACCGAAGGGTCTCGCCGTCGATGATGAGGTCGCGTTCGATCGCCGTGACCTCCTTGGCGGACCCGGTGCCGGCAACGACGGTCGATCGGAGCTGAATGGTGGAGCCTTCGGAGGTTCCTTCGGCCACCTCCACGATTCCGGTCGGGTGCGCCACGACCAGTTCGACCCAACCTGGACGCGCCATGCGCCAGAATCCGGCCTCCGCGTGGAGAGGGCGGCCGTCGGCAGCGTGCTTGGTCCGTTGGCTGTAGGCGAGGAATGGTTTGCCGACGTGCGAGAAGCCGACGGTCTCCTCGTAATCGAATGGGTCGATTGTCGGGTACTCGCCGTGCCCGTGTCCCGACCAGGTCCCGAGCAGGGCGGCAAGGGACCCCACGTCGGGGTGCAGAGGAATCGTCACGTCTCGAGCATGGCACTCCGACAGATCCTGCGCCCAAGCAACCCAGACGCGGGTCGGCCACACCACAGAACGACGTGCGCGCCGCCGAGATGTCTGGGGCATTCGGTACGGATGCTTTCCTGATCTCGGGGTGCTTGACCGCGCGGGACCAACGAGAACACCAATGGGCTCTTGCGCCAGTACTTCCCGAAGGGAACCGACCTGTCTCGCTGGAGCGCCGAGGAGATCGAGGCCGTCGCTAGCGCGCTCAACAATCGACCGCGCAAGACCCTCGGCTGGAGAACTCCAGCCGAAGCGTTCAACGAACACCTACTGTTGGCCCAACAAGCCGGTGTTGCGACGACCGATTGAGTCCACCCTGTTCACCAAAACGGATACGCTCTGGATGCTCAGATCAAATCGGCGGAGCGCGCACAAAGGGGGGCGATGCCACACTTCGTACTTTCGGACGTCGCTTCCGCGATCGACATTCAAACCGGCGCGGTCGTGTCGCGCGTGATCTTTCGCGACAGTCGATCCGAGGTCACGGTCTTTGGTTTCGACGCAGGAGAGGGACTGAGCGAGCACCAGGCATCCCGAGCAGCCATCGTCCAGGTCTCGAAAGGCCGGCTCGAGTTCATCGTGGACGGCGAGCATCTCGACGCGGAGCCGGGCTTTTGGCTCCACATGGACCCGGGGACGCCTCACAGTCTCACTGCACGCGAACCAACCGTCATGCTCCTCACCCTCGTCGACGCTGGGTGAACCTCCTTGCGCCTCCATCGGGGACGTGCAAGTCGGAGAGGCGTAAGCATTGTGGATAGGAATGAGGGCCGCGGGGACGACAACCACGAGGGACGCGTGTCCGGTGCGGCTGATTGCTCAGCCACGAGCATGCTGAGCCCTCGATGGGGCACCCCCAAGGAACCTGGGCTGTCCTAGGAGCCCGCATCGCGATCTGGTGGTTGACGCGAGGCCCTCGAGGGTAGGCGGGCTAGCACGATGAAGGCGCCGCCGAGGGCGACGGCGCCGCCGACGAACATCGATACCTCCAAGCCGCTCATGAACGCGGCACGGGCCGTACGCTCCAACAGAGCGCCGGTAGCTCCTCCGGCCACACCCGCTACGGCAAGGGCACCGCCGAGCGAGCCAAGGATGGTGTGCGTGGCGGCTATGGGCACGTGCTGGCCGGCAAGCGCGGATGTCATGTGATCCTGGTAGCGGGTCAACATCACGCTTCCGACCACGGCGACGCCGAGCGCGCCACCGACCTGGATGGCCACGCCGTTGGTTGCTGATCCGATCCCGGAGTCGCCCAGGGGGACCGATCCCACGACCGAGTTCGTCGCCGTCGGCAACAGAAGGCCCGCCCCCAAACCGATCAGCAGCATGCCGGGCACCACACTCCCATAGGTCGCCACAGCCGTGGACGCCGCCGACATCTGCCACAAACCGCTTGCGATCGCCGCCAGGCCGCCGGCAGTCGTGAACTTGGTCCCCATGGCGCGGGCGATGATCGGAGACACCGACGCGGTCACACCGAGCACGGCGGCGATGGGCAAGATGCGCAACCCGGCCTGAAGGGATGAATAGCCGAGGTCGAATTGGAGGAACTGCGTCTGCAAGAAGAGCGCCCCCATCAGCCCGAAGACCCCGAGGCACTCGCCGGCTGCGGCTACGGAGAAACAGCGATCAGCGAAGAACTCCAGCTTGAGCATCGGGTGGCGGCTATGGGCTTCCCAGGTGACGAACGCGCCGAGAACGACAATGCTGGCCAGCCCCACTCCCATCACCCTCCCTGAGGACCAACCCTGTGTCGGAGCCTCGATGATCGCCCAGAGCAGCAGGCCCAGGCCGACCATGGACAGCACCGCCCCGCCGGGGTCCGGCCGATCGGCGTTCGGGTTCTTTGAGTCCGGCACCAGCACCAGGGCTCCCACGAATCCGGCGATCACGATCGGGACGTTGACCAGAAACACCGAGCCCCACCAGAACCTGCTGAGCAGCAAGCCGCCGGCGATCGGGCCGATGGCGACACCGAGTCCGCTGGTGCCGGCCCAGGCACCAATGGCTCGGGCCCGCTCCGTCGGCTCGCGGAAGATGTCATTGATGATCGACAGCGTCGAAGGCATCGTCAGCGCCGCACCGGCCCCCATGACAGCTCGACACGCGATCAGCAGAGGCACGGAACCCGAGAATGCTGCACCGATCGATCCGCCGGCGAAGACGGTCAGGCCGACGAGAAGGAACCGTTTGCGCCCGAACCGATCGGCCAGGCTGCCCCCGACGAGCAGCAGGCCGGCGAACGCCATCGCATAGGAGTCCACGATCCACTGCAGCTCGCTCGAGGAGGCGTGGAGCTTCCGCACGAGGGTTGGCAGGGCCACGTTGAGGATGGTGTTATCCAGATTGACGATCAAGACGGAGGAACACAGGATCACCAATGCGGCCCAACGGCGCACAGGAGACACCGTCGCTCGTCGCGTCAATAGGCCCACGGGGCCATTACATCTCAGAGGGCGACAACGGGCCAGAGTACAAGGGCACTTTGTCGCCCAGGTGAATCAGCCCGGGAATCATGAGCTCACCGAACATTCATTCGATGGGCCCATCTCTCCCAACCCACGGAGCAGACGCCTCGGTTCATCTTCATTGGTGGCTGACACCGACGAAACTCCTTTGGGAGCGGCTACGTGATCCTGAGCACTGCGGGCCCCTCCTGTTACGATCCCCTCGTCATGCTCGCCGGGATCTCTCCCGGCATCAGCGTGGGCATGTGGGGAAGGGGAAACGCGGTGGCCAACGGTCGGAGAAGCGCGAAGGACAGCAGGTTTTCGAGGGCGGGGGTGGGCAGGGCGCTGGGCCTGAGGCAATGGCGCCAGGGCGCGGCTCTGCTCGGGGCCTGTGTGATCGGGGCCGGGATGCTGGCCTCCTGTAGCTCCTCGCCCTACTCCTCGCCCACCACCGGATCGAGTGGTGGTCACGCGCTTCTGGTGGGGACATTCCGGGGGCATGCCGGCCAATACGGGACAATCCAGGCCGCCGTAGACGCGGCCAAGCCCGGTGATTGGATTCTGGTGGCCCCGGGGGACTATCACGAGACCGCCGACGGGTCGGGTACTGGACTCGATCCCGCCAATGGCTACGCCGGAGGGGTGATCATCACCACCTCGGGCATCCACGTCCGGGGAATGAACCGGTCCACGGTGATCGTCGACGGCACCAAGGCCGGCGCCACCGGATCCTGCAGCGCGGATCCAAGCCAGCAGACCTTCGGCTCCACCGACTCCAGCGGCAAAACGGTGGGGCGCAACGGGATCGTGGTGTGGAAGGCCAACAACGTCAGTATCGACAACCTCACCGCCTGCAACTTCCTCGGGGGCAGTGGCGCATCCGGCAATGAGATCTGGTGGAACGGAGGAGCCAACAGCGGCAAGATCGGTATGCAGGGGTACTCGGGCAGCTACCTGACCGCCACCTCCACCTACTTCGGCGACGAGGCCACGGCGGCAACCTACGGGATCTTCGCTTCGAATGCCGCCGGGCCTGCCATGTGGGACCAGACCTACGCCAGCAACTTCAACGACTCGGGCATGTACGTCGGGGCCTGCAAGCAGGTCTGCGGAATCACCATCAACCATGCGTGGATGGAGTACAGCGCCCTCGGATACTCGGGGACCAACTCGGGTGGCGCCATCGTCGTGGAGAACTCCCAGTTCGACAACAACCAGGACGGGTTCGACACCAACACCCAGATCCACGGGGACCCGACGGCCCCGCAGGACGGAGCCTGCCCGAACAACGGCATCAGCCCGATCACCCACACCCACTCGTGCTGGGTGTTCCTCCACAACAATGTCCACGACAACAACAATCCCAACGCTCCCAGGTCAGGCACCGCCGGCCTGGGTCCCGTCGGGACGGGCATGACGGTGTCGGGCGGCCGCAACGACACGGTGATGGACAACAGCTTCTCCAACAACGGCGCCTGGGGCTTCCTGATGATCCCCTACCCCGATTCGGGAACGCCCGACCTGGGCCAGTCGTGCTCGGGCACCGGTGGCATCCAGACGGCCGGCCTGGGTTGTGTCTACGACCCGATGAACAACGCGTTGCTCCGCAACGACTTCACCCACAACGGCTACTTCGGGAATCCCAGCAATTCGGACTACGGGCAGATCACGCTCAATGCCGGCCAACCACAGAACTGCTACTCCGGAAACACCGCTCCAAGTGGCAGCGCTCCGGCGAACCTCGAGCAGCTCCAGCCCACCTGCGGAACGATCACCGCCGCCGCCAACACCGGCGGACCGCTTCTCGATCAAGTGCTTTGCGACACCGGGTTCGGCGCGTGTCCGGCCGGGGCGGCCTATCCGCAGCCCACCGGAGTGGTCATGCACCCACTCCCAGCGGACCTGCCCACCATGCCCGACCCGTGCCACGGAGTACCCGACAATGCCTGGTGCTCGGGGGGCAAGACGGTCTGAGCCTCGCTGGTGGGTTCTGACCCACGCACCTGACCGATATGCGCCGATGAACGTGGCGCTGACCGTCAGGGTCACCGTGCTTCATCCACCACGATCCTCGTTGGTCGGCCTCCACATCCACTCGTGGCCGATATCCCGTATGCCGATCGCCCCACGGTGACCATCCCTGTGGAGTCAGGTCAACCGCGGCCGCCGGATTCGGTGTGACGTGGTCCATCGGATGATCGGGAAGGTGGTGCTCACACGTCGGGCATGCCCATGTCCAGGTTGGGAGCTTCGGTACCCCCGTCGACCTCGAGGATCTTGCCGGTCACATAGGACCCGGCATCCGAAGCCAGATAGATCACCGCGGCGGCAATGTCCTCGGGGTCGCCGATACGACCGAGCGGCGTGCCGGCCTCCATGGCCGACCGCAGTTCGTCGGAT
>JADGOI010000147.1 GCA_017883075.1 Acidimicrobiales bacterium | reverse complement strand
GGCTTGAGAAATCCAGCGCCAGGCAAATCAAGGCCTGGCATGCCAGTGCAGCCAGGACAAGTGGATCGTCCCTGGTCAACCCCGGTACGAATGGTGCCGATTCGAGATGTTGCCGGAGTCGTTCCTAACTGATCGTCATTGAGCTGCCTGCCCTTTGCGTCCGGGGCCGAACGGAGCCCCAGGCGATCCACCGCTGGCTGAACCCTCGGCACGGATGTGCCGAGCACAGCTGCGACCTCCGGTAGGGAATGGGTGTCCAAATCGTGCCGCTGCAATGAGGCGGTTCCCCTAGTGAGAGGAGGTTCCCTCCGACACATCGATGAAGACGGGGGTGTGGTCGGAGGGCTTGTCACCCTTGCGGGCGTTACGATCGATCAGCGCATACCCGGTACGGGCGGCCAGCACCTCGGTCACCAGCACCAGGTCGATCCGCATGCCACGGTGACGATGGAATGAGCCTCCGCGGTAATCCCACCAGCTGAACAGGTCCCCTTCGTCGTAGAGCCGCCGGAACACGTCAACCAGCCCCCACGCCTCGAGGTCGGCCAGGGCGTCCCGCTCGGGTTGGCTCACGTGGGTCATCCCCTCGAACTGGGTCACATCCCACACGTCGCGGTCCTCGGGGGCGACGTTGAAGTCACCACAGACCGCCACCGGGTCCTCGGGACTACACGTATCGGCCAGCAGCTCACGGAGACGGGCGAGCCAGGCCAGTTTGGCCGGGTAGTGCTCGTCGTCGAGGCTCCTCCCATTGGGCACGTAGACCGAGTGCACCCGCACCCCTCCACAGTCGGCGGCGATGAGCCGGGTGCCCTGGTCGTCATCGTCCGAATTCAAACCGACCGAGACGTTCTCCAACCCGACTCGGCTGACCAGAGCCACCCCGTTCCAGCGGCCATCACCATGGTGGGCGGTCTCGTAGCCGAGGCCGGCAAAGGCGGCGTGGGGGAAGGCGGCGTCAGCCTGTTTGGTCTCTTGGAGGCAGAGCACGTCGGGTTGGGCGTATCCGATCCACTCCTCCACCCGGGCCAGGCGGGCAGTGAGGGAGTTGACATTCCAGGTGGCGATGCGCACGATCAGCTCGGAAACGCGTCGACCAACACGAACAGCAGTTCCGCCTCGCACGCCAGTTCGCCACCCACGGTGGCCCGTCCCGATCCCTTCCCGGCCCGGGCGGACATGCGCCCCAGGGTCACTTCGAGATCGAGATCGTCGCCGGGGAGCACCTGTCGTCGGAAGCGGGCCTTTTCGATACCGCCGAACAACGGGAGTTTGCCGGCGAACCGTTCGTCAGCCAGTACCGCCACTCCCCCCAGTTGGGCCAGGGCTTCGACCATCAACACTCCCGGCAAGGTGGGACGGCCGGGGAAGTGCCCGGCAAAGAAGGCTTCCTCACCGGTCAGGTGCCATACGCCGGTGGCCGACTGTCCGGGCTCTACGGTCCGAAGCTCGCTGATGAAGAGGAACGGGGGGCGATGGGGCAGATAGTCGTCGGCTTGCACGAGAGTCGAGAGTATCGTCCGGCGGGGCCCGACCCGAATCGCGGCTCTACCGGGTCACCGTCACCTGACGGACTCAGCTCCCTGTACCGGGGAGGGTGAGGGCGGCCCGCCGACGGGCGGCATCGAGAGACATCAGCTCGAACTGCCGGGTCTCCCCTTTGGTCAGCACGTCCCGTGCCTTCTGGGGTGGCGGATCACCCAGGCCGGCCAACGGAATGTGACAGCGCATGGCGCCCACGTCCACGTGCGCCCCGTGGGAGGTAAAGGAGACAACCGTGCCGTCGAAGCGACTGCCGATCGGGTACTTGGCCACAAAGGTGAGAAAGGTCAAGGCATCGTTGAGCGCGGGTCCGGCTGAAACCGATGGATCGGGTGTCGGGACTGGACGGGCCTCAGGGTTGGCGGCCTTGGCCGTCTTCCCGGGCGACCTGCCGGCAGTGGCCTTGGCTGCTTTGCCGGTCTTGGTTGCCTTCGTTGCCTTGGCCGTCTTGGCTGCCTTGGTGGATTTCGTCGTCTCGGCCGTCTTGGCCGTCTTGGCTGCCTTGGCTGGCTTGGTCGGCTTGGCCGGCTCAGCTGCCTTGGCCGCTTTGGTGGACCTGCCCGTCTTGGCCGTCTTGGCCGCTTTTGCCGGCTTGGTGGACTTCGCCGCCTTGGCCGGCGTTGCCGTCGTGGCCACCTCGATGCCGGTCCCGGGTTCGCCCACCCCGTCGAACGCGTCCTGCGCCCTGGCATCCCGGCGCGATTTGCTGGTCACCGACCGGCTCTTCGGACCTCGCACCGGCGTCCGGGGGGTGAAGACCCAGCCCACCCCGGGCACAGGCTTGCCACCGATGAGACGCCCGTCGTCGAACAGCCAGGGGCGCTCAGCGTGAAACTCTTGGAAGGAGTCGTTGGACAGCACCAACGCACCTGACTTCTCGGCAATCCTCAGGATGAAACCGTCACCCCGGCCATGAGCCCCGGCCGGGGGGGTGACCATTTCACCGTGGAGGACCGCTTCTTCGAAGGCGGCCCGCTCCGATTCATCAATCCGGTGACCGAACGAGGCATCGACCACCACCGTCACGTCAGCGGAGGAAAAACCACCGAACTCCTCCAGAAAGGTCCGGATGGCCTCGTCCAGCTGGGCCAGACTCGGTAGGGTTCGGCCCTCGGTGGCGATGTTGGAGCCGTCAACGACTATGCGCCTGCGGGGTGGGGACTCATCGGGCATGTGTTCTTTAGTCAATCACCTGGGGCAATGGTGCCTGGTGATGCCGGCCCGGAAACGGCATATCTTTGCGGCATGCCCGGTGCGCTCCCCCTTGACCAGCGCTTCGTCTTGGCTGTGGATATCGGCACCGGCGGTCCCAAGGTGGGTTTGGTCTCCCTCGACGGGGTCATCGCCTGGGCCGACTTCATGCCAGTGGGCACCGATCACCTCCCCGACGGCGGAGTCACCCAGGATGCCGAACAGTGGTGGCAGCTCATCGTCGATGCGGCACGGCGAGGAATCGGGTCGGGGGCGGTCCCACCCGAACAGATAGTGGCGGTGTCCTGCACCGGGCAGTGGTCCAGCACCGTCCCCGTCGACGCCGAGGGCCATCCGGTCGGCCCCTGCGTCACGTGGATGGACACCCGCGGGGGACCCCACACCCGCCGGGCCATCGGAGGACCCGTCGGTGGCTACTCACCGGTATCGATCGCCCGTTGGATTCGCCGGACCGGCGGCGCCCCGTCGACCGCAGGCGCCGACCCCATCGGCCACATCCTGCATATCGAGCACGATCGACCCGAAATGGCCGGCGCCACCCGGTGGTACCTCGAACCGGTCGACTACCTGTCGATGCGGTTCACCGGGGTAGCCGCGGCGTCACACGCCTCCATGGCCGGAGCCTGGCTGACCGACAACCGAAGACTCGATCAACTCGACTACGACCCGGTGCTGGTACGTGCGGTGGGTGTCCCCGCCCACAAGCTCCCCCCACTCGTTCCCACCGGATCGATCATCGGCAAGGTGACACCCCAGATTGCCACCGACCTCGGTCTCCCCCCGGGGGTCTCTGTCGTCACCGGAACTCCGGATCTCCATTCGGCCGCCATAGGGGCCGGGGCCGCATCCGACTATGAGACCCACCTCGCCATCAGCACCACCTCATGGATCAGTTGCCCGGTCCCCGACAAGAAGACCGACGCCAGCCACCAGATCGCCACGGTTCCGGGTCTCACCGCCGACCGCTTCCTCATCGCCAACAACCACGAGACCGGAGGTGCCTGCCTGCAATGGCTCCGCGACAGCATCATCGCCCCTGACGACGGCCTCTCCAACCCGGTTGCCCCCAGCTACGCCTCGCTCACAGCACTGGCGGCCACCGCACCGGCCGGAAGCGGTGACGTCCTCTTCACCCCCTGGCTGGCCGGTGAGCGTTCGCCGGTGGACGACCACTCCGCCCGGGGTGGCTTCCACAATGTCTCCCTCGGCACCACTCGGGCCCATCTCATCAGGGCGGTGCTCGAAGGGGTCGCCTACAACAGCCGATGGCTGTATCAGGCCGTGGAGACATTCGCCGGACGGCGCCTCGATCCCATACGCCTCATCGGGGGAGGAGCCAACTCGGACCTGTGGTGCCAGATCCACGCCGACGTGCTCGACCGCACCATCGAACAAGTTGCCGATCCGATCTCGGCCAACCTTCGGGGTGCCGCCCTCTTTGCCGGCATCGCACTGGGGGAGGTCCAACTTGATCAGGTGAGCCAACTGGTGAAGGTGAACGCGACCTACTCCCCCGACCCCCGCCATCGGGCTGTCTACGACCGCCTGTACCGCGAGTTCCCGGCTCTCTACAAATCCCAGAAGCCCATGTTCCATCGGCTCAACCGGGGGGACCCGGCCAGAGCAGAGCCCGTTGCGGTGGCAGACCCATCTTCGTAACGACCGTCGCGTCCCGGGGAGGCGACCCACCGACTGATCCCCGGTCCCCATCCCGCTCCTCACCCGACCGAGCCGACCAGACTTCTGCTCAGTGTCCAGGAACTGCCGAAGCCGGTGGCGGGCCAGAATGGACCATGGCATTCACCAACCGCATCATCGTGGAGGAGTTGGGACGCCTCCCGCAGTTCGCCCACGCAGGCCTGACGGAGGAGTTGATCTTCGTGTCGGGCACGCTTGGCACCGGCGACGGACTTGGCCTCGTCGAGGGCGGGGTGGGCCCCCAGACGACCCAGGCCCTGCGCAACATCGGGCGCATCCTCGAAGCCTCGGGTGCGTCGTGGGACCACGTGGTCAAGGCCAGCGTGTACCTCGCCGACATGGCCGAATTCGCCGCCATGAACGAGGCCTACGGCGCATTCTTCACCGCCACCCCACCGGCCCGCATCACCGTCGGCGATGTTGGGCTCGCCCTCGGGGCCCGGGTCGAGATCGAGTGCGTCGCCAGTCGTGTGCCCCGGACCTCCAACGTCGCTGCCACGGCCCTCATCCGCCGAACCGGCTTCGTCGAGCACGACAGTGAGAAGCTGTACTACGAGGTAGTCGGAGAGGGTGGTGTTCCTCTCGTCTTGAGTCATGGGGCGGGCGGCAATCACGCCGCCTGGT
Source organism: Acidimicrobiales bacterium (assembly GCA_017883075.1). Lineage (GTDB taxonomy): Bacteria > Actinomycetota > Acidimicrobiia > Acidimicrobiales > RAAP-2 > DASZIT01. Next base: position 680 of record JADGOI010000147.1, on the reverse strand, counting down.
ACCAGCAAGTCGCCCCGTTCGCCAGGGACCGGACCGTGGTCACGTGGGACCACCGGGGGTACGGGCGCTCCACCGACCGTGCCAACCGCTCCGGGCCCGAGGTGGCCGTGGGCGACTTGCTCGCCATCCTCGACCATCTCGGCGTCGAGCGGGCCGACTTGGTCGGGCAGTCGATGGGCGGGTGGACCACGGTCGGGGTGGCCTTGGAGCGGCCGTCTCTGGCCCGCAGCCTGATCCTCGCCGACACCCTCGGGGGATTCATGTCGAACGCCATTGCCGCCGTCCTCGCCGAGCGCCCGACCATGTCACTCGCCCGTAGCGACGTACTCGGATCACACCCGGCTCTCGGTAGGGCGTTCTCCGCCCGGGAGCCCGAGCGGGCGCACCTCTACCAGACACTCGGTCAAATGGGCACCGCCGACGCCGCCGTCATCTTGCCCCGGCTCCTAGCGGTGACCCACGGCGAAGACGACGCGGCACACCTGACCATGCCGGTGCTATGCATCGTGGGCGACCGCGACCCCCTGTTCCCGCCGGCCGCGATCCGGGCCCTCGTAGACCTGCTGCCCGACGCTCGCGTCGTAGAGATCTCCGGATGTGGACACTCGCCGTACTTCGAGGATCCAGAAATCTGGAACGTGATTGTGCGCCAGTTCCTCGCCGAGGTCGACAGGACGTAA
>JADGOI010000056.1 GCA_017883075.1 Acidimicrobiales bacterium | reverse complement strand
GCAAGCTCGATGTCACAGGTTCCGACGATCTCGTGGTGTCAGGTGCTGGACGCAGTGCGATCACCGGGCGCCCACGCCGCCTGGGGATGACCAGCGAAGGCGGCACTCGCCCGCGCCGGCGGCACTCGCCCGCGAAGGCGGCCCTTCGTGATTGCAGTGCCCGGCGGCGCAGGTTAGCTCGTCACATCCACGCTGTTGTCGGGGTTGGTCGACGCAGCCGGTCCCGCGAACTGCCCTTGGCGCCGCCGCCGTGCCCAGCGCGTCACCACCCGCTCCTCCTGCTCGAGCTCGTCAAGTCGCAGCTCCAGCCGGCGCAGTGCATCACTGAGAGCGGGTAGCCGAAGGCGCTCGATAGCTCGCAGACGCCGGGCGGTCGTGTGCAACTCGTCATCGAGGAGTCGCCATGAGGTGTCCGCCGCGGCGTGGGAGACGGCCGCCTCGAGTGCCCGCCGGTAGGCAGCGGCCGCTGGTGCAACCGCGGCGTTGCCCGATGCTGCCTCGGCCGGCGACAGCGATGCCAGTGCGCAGAAGGGCTCGTCCGGGTGGCGGACTCCCATGGTGTTGCGCCACGCCACCTCGACGTTTGCCCGGCCCGCAACAGGGGCAGCGCTGAGCGCCATACCGAACGCGCCGCCGAGCACTGTCGCACGCAGACCCCAGCGTTCCGCCTCGGCGCAGGCGATGACCCAGCGCTGCGAGGTCTCGTCCCGCAAGGTGGCGAGCCGGACCAGCTCACGTCGCAGTAGCTGTCGTTTGCGATCGAGCAGTTCCACGCTGCGCCGGGCGGACGCGAGGCGCCCGAGGAGCCACAGCCGGCCCGCCCGGCCCGGAGGCACGTGCTCAGCCATGGCCGTCCCGTTCATCGGTTTCGGTGACAGGATCCTCCGGCGTCCGCTCGGTGCGAGGGTCGAAGGCCGTCGTGTCGCCGGCGGGGTATGTCTTGCCTTCTGAGTAGTAGGTGGCGATGTCAGCAGCCGACAGCATCGTGAGTTCTCGCCGGGGAAGCTCGGACGCCACCAACCAGGCGCGGGCCAGGGTGTCCTCGAGGGAGCGGGACTCTGCGGTGCCCTGGGCGACCAACACCGAGCTGAACGCGTCTGCAAACGAGAGATATCGCCGATCGGTGTCGGTCAAGGCGGCGGTGCCGATGAGATCGGCGAGGTCCCGGGTCTGGCGGGCTCGGGCCAGGCCGGCCACCAGCTGGGCGGCGATGGCTGGGTGGTCGCCGCGGGTGCGGCCCTCACCGGTTCCCTTGCGCATCAGGCGAGACAGCGACCCGAGGACATCGACCGGCGGGTAGACGTCACCGCCCAGAACGTCGGGCGACAGCACGATCTGGCCTTCGGTGATGTAGCCGGTGAGGTCGGGCACCGGATGGGTGATGTCGGCAGCCGGCATGGTGAGTACGGGCACCAGAGTCACCGAGCCGGCGCTTCCACGTATTCGTCCGCACCGCTCGTAGAGAGATGCCAGGTCACTGTAGAGGTAACCGGGGTAGGCGCGCCGGCCAGGGATCTCTCCCCGTGCCGCCGACACCTCGCGCACCGCCTCGCAGTAGCTCGTCATGTCGGCCAGCACCACCAGCACGTGCTGGCCGAGGTCGAAGGCGAGGTGCTCGGCGACCGTGAGTGCCACCCGTGGGGCGAGGATCCGCTGCACCACGGGGTCATCCGCTGTATCCAAGAACAGCGCGAGCTCCCCAGCCGCGGCACGGGCCTCGAGTGCATCACGCATCGTGGCGGCGTCCGCGTGGGTGAGCCCCATGGCCACGACCACGACCTTGAACGGTTCATCGATGACATTGGCCTGGGCGGCGATCTGGGCGGCCAGCTCGAAGTGAGGAAGCCCGGCAGAGGAGAACACGGGAAGCTTCTGGCCACGCACCAGTGTCGTCAGGGCGTCGATCACCGAGATCCCGGTCAGGATCGGGTCGCGGGGAACGTCGCGGTCCGTGGGATTGAGTGGTGAGCCCGCCACCGGGCGGGTGATGGAACTGAGCATCGGCGGCCCCCCGTCGAGCGGCTCGCCCATACCGTTCCACACCCTTCCGAGCCATCCCTCTCCCACGGGGATCCCGAAGGGACGACCTTCAAATTCCACTGTCACGGTTGCGGGGTCGATGCCGGCCGTACCCTGGAGGACCTGGACGACAGCCACGTCGCGGTGGACTTCCAGAACGAGGCCGCGACGGACTTCGCCGGAGGCGAGCCGCACGGTGGCGAACTCGTCGAAGCCGACGCCCTCGACGCCCTCCACCACGATCAACGGCCCCTCTGCTTCACGCACCCCGCGGTACTCGAGATGGACCAGAGGCACGGGTTCGGCCTCCGCTGTCATACCCGGTTCTCCAGCGACGCCAGCACCTCGTCGCGACGAAGCTCGACGCCAGCGGCATCGTCGGGACCGACCTCGTCCCGCACTCGGATGACGTCCGAGAGGTCGAACTCCTCGACCTCCGAGGCGGGACGGCCTGCTTCGACCAGAGCCAGGCACTGATCGAAGACGGCGAGCACCATTTCGAGAAGCGCCAGTTGCTTGGCCGGCGAGCAGGTTGCGTCATTGGCGCTCTGAGCGCTCTGCTGCAAGACCGCCTCGCGGAGCAGCCGGCCGGCGAGCAACACCATGCGCTCGCGCCCCGGCAGTCCCGAGAGGCCGACCAGCTCCACCATCGGGGTTAGCCGGTCCGCCTCTGCGAGGAGGGCAATGGCCCGGGCCCGGGCCCGTGTCCACTCGGGCCGGCCGCCCGATGTGTGCCACGCTCCCACGACCTGGGCGTCACGAGAGAAAGACCGTCGCCAGGTGACCGCCGGGTAGTGGCGGGCGTAGGCGAGGTCGCGGTCGAGCGACCACAGGCACCGTACGAAGCGTTCCGTGTGGGCGGTGACCGGCTCGGTCATGTCGCCGCCGGGCGGAGACACGGCGCCGATTGCAGTGACCGACCCCTCCTTGCCGCCGAGGGTCGTGACCCGTCCCGCCCGTTCATAGAATGCGGCCAGCGCTGAAGCCAACCCCGCCGGGTAGCCCTCCTCCGCCGGCAGCTCGCCACTTCTCGACGAGAACTCGCGCAAAGCCTCGGCCCACCGCGACGTGGAGTCGGCGAGCAGGACGACGTCGTATCCCATATCTCGATAGAACTCGGCCACGGTCATGCCCGTGTAGATGCTGGCCTCGCGCGCCATCACCGGCATATTGGAAGTGTTGGCGACGACCACGGTTCGCTCGAGGAGGCTCCGGCCGGTCTTCGGGTCCTCGATCTCGCTGAGGTCGGCCAGAGCATCGACCAGTTCGTTGCCCCGCTCCCCACACCCGACGAAGACGACCACATCCGCCTCGCACCACTTGACGAGTTGCTGCAACAGCACCGTCTTCCCGGTTCCGAACCCGCCGGGGACTGCGGCGGTGGCGCCTTTGGCGATCGGAAAGAGCAGGTCGACGACCCGCTGGCCCGTCAGGAGTGGTTCCGAGAGTTCGAGGCGGGTGCCCATCGGACCCGGTGCGCGTACCGGCCGCAGCTCGGTCACCGCCACCTGCCGCCCGTCGATGATGGCGACAGGCTCGTCCTCGCCGACATCGTCGTTGCCGGAAACCCATTCGACACGACCAGTCACCCCGCCGGGCACGAGTACTCGATGGTCGATGCCCGACGGGGTCGGGACCGTGCCGAGGATGTCTCCGGGCCGGGCGTCCGATCCCGGTGACATCGACGGGATGAATCGCCACCGCTTGGCTTCGCTCGACTGTTGGAGAGAGCCGGGTGTGAGCCATCGCGGTCGGCCGGCGAGGGGACGGAGGAGTCCGTCGAAGATGCCGCCGAGGAGGCCGGGGCCGAGTCGAGCGGAGAGCGGATGACCTCGGCCGATGGCTGGGTCACCCACCCGGAGGCCGCCGGTGTACTCGTAGACCTGGGCGGTGACCAGACCGCGACGCACCGATACCACCTCGGCCGCCAGTCCGGCGTGGCCCACCTCGACCACGTCGAGCACGGCCACCTGGTCGAGCCCGTCCATCTCGACGAGCGGCCCGTTCACCCGCACCACGCGTCCGGAGCCTGCCTGCTCGTCCTCGGTGAGGGCTTGGGTGATCCGAATGGTCATGCCCAGAGCCCCGCGATCTCATCGGCCAGCGACATGAGGGTCTGGTCGACCAAGGCTGACGGCTCGATCATCACACGCCGGTTGCCGGACTCGGCGACCGCACCCAGGGCGCCCGGGCCGACCCGACGGACCGGCGCTGAGGTGCCGATCCGGTCGCTCACCAGCGCCACCAGCCGGTTGCCGAGCAGCCGGCCCTCGGGTGATGCCCCTCGCTCTTCGAGCGCCAAGACGGCGTCGCTCCGGAGCGCTTCGTAGGCGCGTCGACGGGCGGCCAGGACCAGCTCGTGCGCTTCACGGCGAGCCACGGCGAGTTGCGCGGCCGCCTCTTGTTTGGCTGCCTGGACGCCTTCGGCCCGAGCCTCGGTGAGAAGGCGTTCCGCCTCGGCGCGACTCCTTGCCAGCTCGGAGCGCGCGTCCTCTTCGGCGCGGGACCGCTCTGCCTGGGCACGTGCCCGTGCCGCGGCAACGAGCGAGTCGGCGACCGGCGCCAGCGCCAGCGCCATGGCGGCGTGTCCCTTGTCGGACCGGATCGCAGGGAGGCGAGGAGGCTTGGTCGCCATCGTCGATGCCGCCCTGGTCACGGCGGCATCACCACGCTCAGCACATCGGCGCGCTGGGTCATGTCGTTGCCCAGCGCTCCGGCTGCCTGGTGCGTGAGCACCACCACCGTGACGTCGTCCGGCAACGAGGTCCAGGCCCGACGCACGGCATCGGGACTTTCGGCGGGGATCACCGTGGCACCGCCCAACGCGAAGCCATCGACCCGGGCTTTCTCGCCGAGCACGACGAGGAGGCCCATGCCTACGCCTTGCCGATCAACATGATGGCAATGACCAGGCCGTAGATGGCGATCCCCTCCGCGAGCCCGACGATGACGATGGCCCGGCCGAACATCTCGGGACGCTCGCTCATTGCCGCCAGGGCAGCCGAGCCGGTGTACGCCACCGCGATTCCTGCGCCGATGGATGCGCCGGCAACCGCGACGGCAGCGCCGATGAGAGCCTGGCCGCCGTAGGTGCTGGCACCTGTGGCGGCGGCCGTTGCCGCTCCACCCGGGCTGGCGGAGATGGACAAGACGACGAGCACGCCCGCTCCGACGAGCAGGAGGAGGTTGACGACCTTGACCATCAGCAAGGTCGATCGCGGTCGACGATGGAGCTGGACACCGATCCCCGCGGCCACAACGACAAGGATGGGCAAACCGATCAACCAGGTGAGCATGGGGTCTCCTTCATAGCGAGCTTATAGAGAGGGTCGGGACGTGCCATGGTCGGAACTGACGACCTTCGGCGACAAAGATCCTGCTGAACATTTCGTAATACTCAAGCCGCAGCGCCTGCACACCGGCCACCAGACCCTCGAGGGCGAAGGTGGCGGCGTTGCCGACCAAGAACACCCCTGCGGCGACAAGCCATAGGGCGGGTCCTCGGTGCCACAGCGCGGCTGTCTTGGACCAAACGAGTCCGCCGAGAGCGACGTCGATGAGACCGAAGGCGGCCAGTCGGGCGAACGACACGGTGTTGGTGCCGATCCGCAGCACTGCGTCGAACATCTCGATGCCGGCCTGGGCCATCCCATCCGCACGGCCGCCGGTCTTCGCATAGCACCCGACAAAGCCGAGCACGAGACCGGATCCAGCCAGCCCGCCACCGACTATGAGGGCACCCGCCGAGTGCCAGTACCGGCTGAGGCCCACCGCGGCGAGGCCGAGGTAGAGCGCGGCGCCGGCCAACCCCGAGGTGGCGACAAGGGCTCGAGTCGGGCCGCCTTCACGCCAGCGGTTGACGGTCCCGAGCCCATAGGAGACGGCGAGTAAGCCGGCACCGGCAGCAACTGCCACGGCTAGCAGCGTGGTCGGATGGTCGAGGGGCGCCAGCCACAGCGTCGGCACGAGGTGGGTGGGACCGAACGCCTCGCCGAACGCCAGCCCGAAGAGGGTGCTGGCCACGCCAGCTCCGATGACGAACGGTGCCAGGTGGCGGAAACGGGCCAGCACGGTCGGGTGACCGGTGGCCAGCGCAAGTCCACTGGCCACGAGCAGTGCGCCGCGACCGACGTCGCCGAACATCATCCCGAACATGACGACGTAGGCGAGGCCTGCGAACGCGGCCGGATTGACGTCCGCGTAGGGAACGATGGTGTAGGTGTCCACCAGTGGCTGGAAGGCACCGGTGGCACCGGTGGCATGGACGAGCGTCGGTGGCTCGGCACCACGGGGGACCGGCAGGCGCACCACGGCACCCCCGAGCGTCGCCAGGCGGCGTGACAATGGGACCACGGCCGCTGCCGGGCTCCAGCCAACGAGCGCGGCGACGGCGTCCCGGCGTCGTGCGGACGCGTCGACCTGCTCCAGTTCGGCCTCGCCGGCAAGCTCCTCGAGCCGACCAGTCTGCTCGAGGAGGATCAGGTCGGGAGGTTCGGGGGCAAGACGTGGGGCGACCGGTGCCGCGTCGGGAGATGTCGTGGCAGCGATCTGGTGTCGTGTCCGGTCGAGCGCGTCGGTGGCCGGGCCGGTGGCTGGGTCCCCGATCTGCTCGAGTTCGATGACACCGGCGTCAGCCATGGCCACGAGCACACCGCGCAAGCGGTCGGTGGGGGCAACCACCGCCACTCGATCCATGCGGGCTGGCTCCAGGACATCACGCCACCGCATCGAGTACCTCCGAAAGCTCCCCGCCGCCGCGCGCGGCGATGGCCAACGCCGCCCGGGTCCTCCATGCGTCAGTGGCGAGCAGACCCACTACCCCAATTGCAGAGGATGGGCCAGGGTGGGGGCGCGTTGCGAGCGTTGCGGCGGCCGACTCGACGGTCGCCCACCAACGGACCTCGGCCCGCCAAAGGTCATCGGCGGCGTCCACACCCTGGAGTGCCTGGGCCGCCGGACGGGGCAGGCACCGGGCGAGCTCGTCGAGGGACCTGGCCTGTTGCCACTGGGGACCGAGGACATGGGTGACATCACGTCGGGTCGACCGGCTCAGGGTGGGTAGCGCGCCAGCAGCCAGCACCCTGGCAACCATCAGTGCGGTACGCGAAATCGCCCAGTCGGCGGCCGCGGGGACGCTGTCGAGGACTCGTCGGGTCCAGCCGAACTGCAGCGTCAGGCGAATGGTGGCCAGATCGCCGCTCCCTGGGTCGCCCCACATGGACGAGCGCAACGCGGTGCGGACCTCGGCCTGTGTCCGAGCCAGCGAGACCGTCGGCCACGCCATGGACAACGATCCGAGGGCGTAGGGTGCGGGAGCCGGCTGGCCGGAAATGCGCGCCATGTGGCCGATGACGTTGGTGATCTCGAAACCCGCCGCCATCAGGCGCAGTGATCCGGAACGGAGGGACGGGGCCCAGCCGGCCAGGATTCGCAGATGCCACAGGACCGTGGCTGCAACCGCATGCTGGGCGTCGGTCAGGTCCATGTCGGCTCGGACCTCGCGCCCATACGGTGTGCGAACCAGGATGGTGAGGGCGTCGGTCAACGATTCCGAGGCTGCCAGGCTGCGGGCGCCGTCATCCCCGAGCCGGCGGCGTGTCAGCCCTTGCCCGCGTACCCCCGCGGCCACCCATCCGGCGCTCATGGCGGTGCCTCCCCAAGGGCGAGGACCCGCTGCACCACGTCGTCCACCAAGGCCGGCGTGCGCTCTGCCCTGACGCGCCCGATCCGGTCGGCCTCCATCCGGGCCGCGGCGAGCAGACCGGCTCGCTCGACGCCGGCTCTGGCGAGGTACGCCGAGGCTGCGCCTGAGCGCGCCGCCCCCTGCTGCAATCTTGCCTCGGCGACGATGCGGTGTCCCTCCGCGACGGCGTCCGCCCGGCGACCGGCGGCGTCCCGCTCAGCCGCTGCCACCAGGTCAACGCTTTGGCGTTGGGAATCCTCGAGTGCCGCGAACACGGGCTCCAACTCGGCCTCGACCTCGCCGGTGCGATCGGCGGGTACGCCGACTGCTGCCGGCGCGCCCGGCGCGCCATGGACGCGAAACCGCCGGAGGATCTCCCCGAGTGAGCTGGCAGCCACAGTCCGACCCGCCCCGTCAACCGGCAGACGTGAGGTAGGTGACGCATCCCTCGACGGTCGACAACTGGGGGTAGTCCCTCTCGGGGATCTCGAGCCCGGTTGCCTCGTGCAGGCCGACAACGAAGTTGAGAAAGTCCATCGAGTCGAGGTCGAGCGCTTCCTGGAGGGTCTCGCCGGCTCCGACCTCGTCGAGGTCGGCCTCGGGTGCCACCTGGTGCAGGACCGAGCGGATCAATTGTCGTGCCTCGTCATTGGTCATAACTTCCCCGGCTCCTGGAGTAGGCGGTCGATCTCAGCGAGAAAGCGGCCACCTCGGTGGCCGTCGCTGACCCTGTGGTCGGCTGACAGCGTCGCGGTGACGCATGGGTGCACCCCGAGCATGCCATCTCGCGCCCAGGCCCGCTCCGTCACCCGGCCGAAACCGACCAGGGCGACCTGCGGAGGGTAGATCACGCCGAACACCGTCTCCACCCCCAGTTCGCCGAGATTGGTGACCGTGATGGTCGGGTCGCTCATCTCCGAGGTTCGCAGCACCCCGGTGCGCGCTCGACCAACGAGGTCTTTCAGCCCCGTCATGAGCTCGTCGAGGGTGAGCTGGTCGACATTGTGGATGGCCGGAGCGATCACGCCCCCGGTGCGCAGGGAGACGGCGACCCCCACATGTACCGCTTCGCTCGAAGCGAAGGTGCCACCGCCCATGAAGCCGTTCATCTCCGGCACGGCCTTGACGGCGAGCGCGGTGGCCTTCAGCAGAAGCACGGACATGATGAGGCGACCGGTTATCGGGCGCTCGAGGTTGGTCTGTTCGAGCCAGGCGGCGGGGGCGGTGAGGTCGATCGTGGTGCTGAGGTAGTAGTGAGGGATCTCGCGCTTGGAACGCGCCATGAGCGCGCCGATGGCCCGCCGCATGGCGGCCTGGCGATCTTCGGGGGCGACCGGCGCCGGTGGTGTCTCGTCCGGCCTGACTTCGACGGCGAGACGCACGTCGCGCTCGACCACCGACCCGTGTGGTCCGGACCCCCGGAGGGCGGACAGGTCGACCCCGAGCTCGGCCGCCAGCCTCCGGGCGAGAGGCGAGGACCGGGGGCCGGCTCGGCCGAGAGCCCACTCGGGGCGGGCCCCTTCGTCCCCCGTTGGTTGTGCTGCTCTCTCTACGTCGGCCCGGGTCACGGTACCGCCCAACCCGCTCCCGGACAGGACGGCGAGGTCGACGCCGGACCGCTCGGCCAGCCGGCGGACGACGGGAGACACAACAGGCGGGGGGAGTGGTCCTGATGGGGGAGGAGGTGGCGGCGCGGCGGTGACGGCTTCGGCTGTCCGGGTCGTGACATGGGCGAGGACCGTGCCCACCGGAACCGACTCTCCTTCATGCACCAGCAGCTCGTCGATCACGCCACTTTCGAAGATTTCCACCTCCATGGTCGACTTCTCGGTTTCGACCACGGCCACGATACCGCCGCGGTGCACCTCGTCGCCGGGCTTGACGAGCCACTGTGCGATGGTGCCGGCTTCCATGTCGGCACCGAGGGAGGGCATGGTGAAATCGCCCACTCAGCCTCCGAGCATCTGCACTGCCGCCACCACATCGGCTACCTGGGGGATGGCTGCATCCTCGAGGTGCTTGGCGTAGGGCATCGGCACCTCGGCACTGCACACCCTGGCCACGGGAGCGTCGAGATCGTAAAAGACCTCTTCCATGATGCGAGCACTCACTTCGGCCGCCAGGCTGCCTGTGCGCCACCCCTCGTCGACGATCACTGCCCGGTGCGTCCGGGCCACCGACGACACGATGGTTGCGGTGTCGAGCGGTCGCAGGCAACGCAGGTCGATCACTTCGGCGCTCACCCCGCTGCCGGCAAGCTGCTCCGCAGCGCCGAGCCCGGTACGCATCGTGCCACCGTACGTGATGATGGTGACGTCATCGCCGGGGCGACGAACTGCGGCGGTGTTGATATCCACGGGGCCGGCGTCGTCGGCCAGTTCGCCTTCGATGTTGTAGAGGGTGCCGTGCTCGAAGATGATGACCGGGTCAGGGTCTTGAAGCGCCGGCCACAGCATCCCCCTCGCATCCTCCAGCGTGGCGGGGGCAAGGGCGCGGAGGCCCGGGATGTGCGCGTACCACCCTTCGAGGCTATGTGAGTGCTGGGCGCCGAGCTGACGACCGGCTCCGGTCGTCATGCGGATCACAAGCGGGACGTTGAACTGTCCTCCCGACATGTAGGACAGGGTCGCCGCGTTGTTCACGATCTGGTCCAAGGCGAGCAGGCTGAAGTTGACGGTCATGATCTCGACGATGGGGCGCATCCCGTTCAGCGCGGCGCCGATCCCGGCCCCGACGAAAGCCGACTCCGACAATGGCGTGTCGCGGATCCGCTCAGGTCCGAACTCCTCGAGCAAACCCAGACTGACCGCGTAGCAACCGCCATAACGGCCCACGTCCTCGCCCATCAAGAACGCACGGTCGTCGCGGGTGAGGGCCTCGCGAATTGCCTGGCGCATAGCCTCGCGGTAGGTCACCATGCTCACGATGCCTCCCCGGCTCGAACCGGCTCGGAGGTCACGAACCGCTCCAGGTCCTCCGTCGCCTCGTAGGTGCCGGCTTCTGCGAAGGCGACGGCGTCGTCCACTTCGGCACCGACCTCGCCCTCGATGCGCTCGAGGTCGCCATCGGTGAGGACGCCGCTGGCCGTCAGCCGCTCGGCGAGGAGTGGGATGGGGTCACGCTGCTTCCATTGCTCGATCTCCGCCTTGTCCCGATAGCGGTCGGGGTCGTACATGGAGTGGGCTCGGAACCGATAGGTACGCAACTCCAGAAAGTGGGGGCCACCACCGGCTCGTACCGTCTCGACGGCGCTGCGGGCGGCGTCCTCGACAGCGAGGACGTCCATGCCGTCGACTTCCCATGACGGCACCCGGTAGCTCGCCGCCTTGAGCGACAGGTCGGTCTCCGACTCGGAGCGATCCAGCGCGGTCCCCATCGCGTAGAGATTGTTCTCGCAGCAGAACAACACCGGCAGGTGCCACAGCGCGGCCAGGTTCATCGACTCGTGGAACTCGCCTTCGGCGACTGCTCCGTCGCCGAAGAAGCAGGCGGTCACCACCCGGCGGCCTTGGAGGTGGTCGGCGAGGGCGAGCCCCACCGCGATCGGTAGGCCACCTCCGACGATGGCGTTCCCGCCGTAGAAGCGGGTGGCCGCGTCGAACAGGTGCATCGAGCCCCCTCGACCCCGACTGCAGCCTTCGACCTTGCCCTCGAGCTCGGCCATTGCTGCCCGCATGGAGATGCCTCGGGCCAGAGCGTGGCCGTGTTCGCGGTAGGTGGCCACCACGGCATCGTCGGGTGAGAGTGTGTCGATGACCCCCACCGCGCAGGCCTCCTCCCCAATGTCGAGGTGGAGGAAGCCACGGATGAGCGAGTGACTGTACAGTTCGGCGCAGCGCTCTTCGAACCGCCGGATTCGCAACATCTGCTGCAGCAGATGGATACCGTGGTCCTTCTCGCCTGTAGGGCCACCTGCGGGCTCGGCCCCCCCGCCTCGAGCGGCCGTTGCCCCGGTCATCACGATGCCGCCAGGGTCGAGGTGTCGCCCTCGGACAAGCCGAGCTCGCGGGCTTTGAGCACGCGCCGCATGATCTTCCCGCTCTCCGTGTGGGGGAGGTGCTGGTCGAAGGCGATCTCCCGTGGCGCCACCGCAGCCCCGAGCCGCTTGCGCGAGAAGCCGAGGAGGTCGAGGCGGAGGTCCTCGTTCGGCTCGTAGCCGGCGCGCAGTGTGACGAAGGCCTTCACTACCTCTCCGCACAATGGGTCGGGTTTGCCGATCACGCCCACCTCAGCCACCGCCGGGTGCTCCATGAGGGTCGACTCGACCTCGAACGGCCCGATCAGATGACCGGACGACTTGATGACGTCGTTGCCGCGCCCGACGAACCAGAAGTACCCGTCCTCGTCGCGCCGGACCAGGTCCCCGCTCAAGTACCAGCCGCCGGCGAAGCACGATTGGTAGCGCTCGGTATCACCGAGGTAGCCCCGGAACATAGAGGGCCATCCCGGGCGCAGGGCGAGCTCTCCCTCTTGGCCCACCGCGGATTCCACGGCGGTGCCATCGCCGCTCACCGCGACGTTGCCGTGATCGTCGCGGACGAGCACTGCGGCCTCGATCCCCGGCAAGGGCCGGCCCATGGAACCAGGGCGGATGTCCATGCATGCGTAGTTGGCAACCATGATCCCTCCTGTCTCGGTTTGCCACCAGTTGTCGTGGATCGGCAGGCCGAGGGCCTCTTGACCCCACACGACGACCTCGGGGTTGAGCGGTTCTCCGACGCTGGCGACGAAGCGGAGCCGGCTCAGGTCGTGGGCCTTGGCTACGTCGGCACCAGCCTGCATCAGCATGCGTAGCGCGGTTGGGGCCGTGTACCAGACCGTGACGCCCTCGTTCTCGAGCACGCTGTACCAGCGCTCGGCGTCGAAATCGCCTTCATCGATGATGCTCGTCACACCGTGGACCAAGGGTGAGACGATGCCATAGGAGGTTCCGGTGACCCAGCCGGGATCGGCGGTGCACCAGAACACGTCGTCGGGATGCAGGTCGAGCGCTATGCGGCCGGTGGCGTGGTGCGACACGACCGCCTCGTGCACGTGAACGGCACCCTTCGGCATGCCGGTGGTGCCGCTCGTGAAATGGAGCAGCGCCATGTCCTCGGGATCGGTGGGCCCGATTTCGTATTGGGAGCTGGCACCAGCGAGGAGGGCATCGAGGTCGAGCGTCCTTGCGCCCTCGGCAGTTTCCGAGGCCGTGCTCCCTCCGGCAACGAGCACGTGACGCAGCGACGGAAGCCGGTCCTGGATCCCTGCCACTTTGCGCCGGTACAGGGTGGGGGAGGTCACGAGCACGCAGCCAGTGCCGAGTTCGAGGCGCTGGCGAATGGGCTCGGGGCCAAACGCGGCGAAGAGGGGACACAGGACACTCCGGTGCTTCAGAGTCCCCAAGGCAGCCACGTATAGGTCCGCGGTGCGCTGCATCAGCACGAATACCCGTTCCCCGGCTACGACACCGAGAGTGTCGAGGATGTTGGCAAATCGGTTCGAGCTTTCGGCGAGTTCGGCGTAGGTGACCTCATTGCGCTCGCCGTGCCGGTCGAGGCAGAGCAACGCGACGTGCTCGCGCCTCGGCCCCGCTGCGTGGCGGTCGACTGCCTCATGCGCAATATTCAGGCCCCGGCCGCCCGGAAGACCGTCGAGTGCCCGCCGGGCATCCTCCCAGGTGAAGGCGTCCCGTTCGGCCACGTAGTCGCCCATGTTGGGACTCGGGTCATCGTGCTCGATGGGTTTGTGAATCGTCTCCCACTGCACCGTTGACCCCTTCCTTGTTCCAGATGCACCCACGCCGACAGCTTGTAGAGCCAGGAACGAACTTACGCCGGACTGCGACGTTCTCCCAGGGCCGAACGTCCCTTCGCCAGTGGATCGAGTCTTTCTTGCCCCGTCGGTCGAGGGTTGGGCAAGCGGGAGGTCTTCAGTTCCCTGCCGGCTCACTTGACCGCCGTGGAACGTCTCTCCGAGAGGCGGTGCCTGGGTGCCAGCACCGGCGCGGAAGCTGCCCGCCCTGGCGCGGCCGCCTCGAGTAAGAGGCGCCACTCGGCTGTCGCTATCGTTTGGCGCACCGCCGGTGCGGCGTCGGGGTTCACCGATACCGAGGTGATCCCGAGGCGCACGAGGAACTCGGCGAACTCCGGTCGGTTCGATGGGGCCTGCCCGCACAGCGACGAAGTGATGCCCGAGTCCCGGCATGCTCCAACGATCCGCTCGATTGCGTCGAGGACAGCAGGGTCGGCCTCGTCGAAGAGCTCCGCCAACACCGCCGAGTCCCGGTCGACGCCGAGTGTGAGCTGGGTGAGGTCGTTGCTTCCGATCGATACCCCCTCGATACCCATCTGCGCATAGGTTGGGATCCAATAGGCGACGGAGGGCACTTCGGCCATCACCCAGATCGGAAGGCCCCGTGCTTGGGGATGGTTCTCGACGATCTCGAGGCAGCGCTCGAGTTCCCATGCCGTGCGGACGAATGGGATCATGAGGCGAAGGTTCGGTGTCTGGGCCGCGACCTTCCCGAGGATGTCGAGCTCCAAGCGGAACAGGTCAGGTTGGTCGACATAGCGGAAGCAGCCTCGGTAGCCGATCATCGGGTTCTCTTCGTGCGGTTCGAATTCCTCGCCTCCCTCGAGGCCCCGGAATTCGTTGCTGCGGAAGTCGATGCTTCGGTAGATTACGGGACGAGGATCAAAGGCCCGGGTGATCCGTAGCAACGAATCGGCCATCCTGTCGACGAAGGTCTGCTCCTCGCCGCGTTGGAGGAGGAGCCGAGGATGTACCCCGGCGAGGGCGTCGGCGACCATGAACTCCGCCCGTAGCAACCCGACACCGTCGACGTCCATTGCGGCGACCTCCTCGGCATGCTCGGCGACGGCGAGGTTGACATACAGCCGGGTGGCGAGCACTCCTGGCGCGCCCGCCGAAGCGGAAGGTACTCCAGCAGTCGCCGCGGCCGGTGTCGTGGGGACGGTCGGCTCGGAGAAGACCCCCTCGAGCACCTGTCCTCGACCGCCGTCGACGGTGACCACCTCGCCATCTCGCAGCACTGTCGTGGCGGTGCGGGTGCCGACGACACAGGGAACGCCCAGCTCCCGCGAGACGATGGCCGCATGACAGGTCATACCGCCGCCATCGGTCACGAGCGCGGCGGCCCGTCGCATGGCGGGGACCCAATCCGGGCTCGTGATCGGGGCCACGAGAACCTCACCGTCAAGCAGGCGGTCACCCTCGGCGGGCGAATGCAGAATCCGGACCGGTCCCGATGCTGTGCCTCTTGAGGCGGCGAGGCCGGTGACGAGCACCCGATTGCCGGCCGGCGGCGTCCCGGCACGGGCGTCCAGCGTGGTGATCGGGCGGGACTGGACGAGGTACGTGCGCCCCCCCGCCATCGCCCACTCGGTGTCCTGGGGAGACCCGTAGTGGTGTTCGACGGTCAACCCGAGCTTGGCAAGCTCGAGGATCTCCACATCGGTGAGCACTCGTCGGTCGCCCTCCTCGGCAGACAGTTGGACCTCCTCGTCTGCTCCCTCGGTGCTGCGAATGATCTTCATTGACTGGTGCCCGACCCTGACACTCAGAAGCTTTGGACCCTCCTTCGCCACCACGTATGTGTCCGGCTCCACGCGACCGGAGACCACCACTTCCCCCTGGCCGAAGGCCGCCTCGATGACGATGCGATCGGTCGCATTCGTCGCAGGGTCGGCGGTGAACATCACACCGGAGCGCTCAGAGGCGATCATCTCCTGAACGATCACCGCCAGCACAGGCTCGTCGGTCACCTGTTCGACGGACCGGTAGGCAACCACCCGCTGGCTGTAGATCGATGACCAGCAGTCGACGACCCGCTGCAAGAGCTCGTCGTCACCAGCCACGTTGGTATAAGTCACGTTCATCCCGGCGAATGACGTTCCCGCGGTGTCCTCGCTCGTTCCCGACGAGCGCACTGCGACCCGGATTCCATCGCCGAGCTTGCGATACGCGCCCAGCACCGCGTCGGCCAGCTGCGGTGGGACAGGTGTCTCGCGGAGGAGTGCCTGCGCTTGTTCAGCGATCTCGGCGAGGCTCGCCGGGTCCTCGGGGCGCAGGGCGGCGACGAGCTCGAGGAGCTTGGCACGGATCCCGCTGCGCTCGATGGCGTCGAGATATGCCTCGCTCGTGATCACGAAGCCGGGCGGAACCGGAAGTCCCGCACTCGTCATTTCGCCCAGGTTCGCCCCTTTGCCACCGACGAGCATCGCATCGCCGACGCCTACCTCTTCGAACCACGCCACCGATTGCATCGCTTCCCCCTTCAGATACTCCCTTTCAGTCTGGGCAGCATCGGCCCCGAAGGGTAGGGTACAAAGACCCGCCAGTGCTCAGAATGTTGGCATGCACGGTTGAACGAGCGACTACCCCGGGACCTGGATGTGTCACCGGGGTGCAGCGATCCGTGCGGTTTCCGCCGGGCCTTCGACACCGCCCAGAAGAGTTTGGATTGTTCATGCATGGCACCCTGTGGGGTGCGCAATCCCGAGTTCGCTGATGACCTGGGATTTCTTGCTTCCACCGGCATCGCATCCCACCGCTGGTGCTACCGGATGAGAGCCGGCCCTGCTGAGCCGGGGACCCGATGGGCCATGCAGAAGTTCAGCGATTGCCAGGCAATCCAACCCGGGCGTGGAGGTGGCAGGATGCTCCTCGACAGCGACAGCCCACGCTCTTCGC
>JADGOI010000055.1 GCA_017883075.1 Acidimicrobiales bacterium | reverse complement strand
TGCTCGGCGGCGTTCGACAGCCTCGACAAGCGCCGAGCGGACCGTTTCGTTCACGCTCTTTCCTTCCACCCGGGCGAGCGCTTCGGCATCGCGAGCCACATCGTCTGGTAACCGGACTGTGAAGTTCTTGGTCATGGTGTCATGCTACCAATGCACCGTGAGCGTCGATGACGATCTGAGCTCCCGGAAGCGGGAGAGCACGAACACCCGATCTGGACGCGAGGCACGTAGAGACGGCAGGGCCGAGTCGCGCCAGATCAGACGGATCGGGCGCCCCCCGACAACATTCACGAGCCGCTCGAAGGTGGCGGGAAATCGTCGCCGACCCTGCGTGCCTGGCCCCCGAGGGTCGGGAGACGCGTATACTGTTTCTGGTATGGGCTCGGAACCTCCGCCGTGGACGATCCTCTTCTACCGAGATGCAGTAGGCCGCGAACCGGTCCGGGAGTGGCTGGAGGATCTGGAGAAGACGAACCCGCGTGAGCACACTTCAGTGCGACACCACGTCGATCTACTGGAGGAGTTCGGCGTGATGTTGGAAGAGCCCTACACACGCCAACTCTCGGGGAGGCTCCGCGAGCTGCGACCAGGGCCATGGAGAATTACCTACTTCTGCGATCCGAAGCGGAGGTTCGTCCTCCTGACGAACTTCCGGAAGAAGTCCAGGACGACGGACCCGAAGGAGCTCAAACGTGCGATGAAGTTGATGGACTCGGTGCTCAAGGAGATGGAGGAACGATGACGGTCACGACCTGGAGCAACTACAAGACGAAGCATCCGATGAGCGAGGAAGCCAAGGCTGCCTACGCGAAGGACCGAGAGGCGATGGGGGTCGGGTACCTCGTCTTGAAGGCCCGTGCGGCCGCCGGAATGTCCCAAGCCCAGCTCGCACGAGCCATCGGGACCTCGCAACCCACGATCGCCCGGTGGGAATCCGGTTCTCAGGTCCCCAGCGTCCGTTCGATGATGAAGATCGCGGAGGCCACCGGGTTCGAGCTGGCGCTCGGACTCCATAGGCCGGCCGATTCGGCACGCAAGCTCTTCGCCGTCGAAGTCATCGGGAGAGGACGGGCCAAGCGCGGCGCGGCTTGATCTCTACGGTGCTCGTCGACAGATGACCGTGACCGAGGTGCTGCTCCGGGATGTTCGCGGACAGATCGTGCGCCCATAACGCCGCCACTCCAGGCAATCGCGAGAGCACGGATCGACGGATCGGGCGCCAGCGCCGGCGGATTGGCTCGACACAAACCGGGCAAACGTTGCCGGTCACGGCACTAGCCGACTCATCCGGGACCGCTGCTCGTACCCACATGGCGATAGCCGAGTCGGTGTATCTGAGCGGGACGCGCCGGCGGGGTTTCGTCGTGGTCCGTTTCCTCGGTGGTCTGTCTGCAGGTTCGGGGTGCAATGACCATTATTTCAGCGTTATACCTTGAGGTATGGCTCACCGTGTTGGCCCGAAAGGCCAGGTCGTCATCCCGAAGGCGATGCGTGATCGACTGGGGATTATTCCTGGCCACCAGGTTGATTTCGTCCTCGAGGATGACGCGGTACGAGTGGAACCAGTGCGGGTCCGCTCGAGTCTGCGGGGGACGTTGGCTGGGATCGGCCTCACCGCAGTACTCGAGGCCGACCACCGCATGGAACAGGACCGGTGACGGACTGTCTCGACTTGTGACTTCTCTGGCGGCTGAAGCCGCCAGCTTATTTTCAGGCCGCTTGCGCGGTCGGACGGTCCAGTCCAGCCCGGAGGATGTTGCGAGCGGGGCTCACGTCGATCACACTTCGGCCAGCTTCTTACGCTTTGCCTTGCAGGATCGACACGAACTGTCCCCAGCCCGCATCGTTGATACTTCTGTTCAATCTGCCCTTGGCGGCCACGTTGGTGCCGGGGATCTCCACCGTCCCCTTGGCCGAGCGACCCATGTTTTTGATCTTGAGATCTTCGACACAGACCAGGTCGTACTCGCTGACCAGTTGCCGGGCCACGTGGTGGTGGAAGTCCCGACGTTGGTTGGCCACCAAGCGGTGCCGGGGCATCCATCGACTGCACGTTCTGGCGCGCCTCGAGAAAGCGACCCCGATGCTGGGGTCAGCCCACCTTCAGGTAGCGACGGAGTGCCTCTCGAACGACATCGGAAGCGGTCGTGTGTTCTGCCGTGGCGCGTTCGTCGACTGCACGGCGCAGTTCTGGATCCAGCCGCACCGGGAGTGCCTCGGCCGGCGCGCTCCCCATAGCGGGTCGGCCTGGTCGTCGCCGGAGTTTTGCGACGTCGAGACCCGCTTCGGCCTCACTGGCCATCTCCTTCAGGACATCCTCGGTTAATTCGACGCCGGACCTGGACCGTCCGTATGTCTTCTTGTCAGTCATTGGCATTTCCCGTTTCGCGGAGCAGCGGCTCGTAGGTGCGGCGCATCCTCATGGCGTGGATCACGATCTCCGTACCGTCCTCACGGGACACCGAGACGATCTCCAAGAGGTTCCCGGCTCGGTCAGGCCCGAGGTAGAGAACCTTGTCGTCGTCTCCTTCGGCGACCACCAAGGCATGGTCGACGACATGCTGGATATCCGGGCCACTGACGTTGTGCTTGCGGGCCGATTCGAAGATTTCCACGTGCCCAATATCGTATCGCGAAACTCCAGTGACTGAACCGGCTGGTTCGGACCCGCAGATGAGCGCCGGACGGTTCATTTGGCTCGACACAAACCGGTTGTCCACGTGAAGGCCATCGGAGGGGGAGGAAGCTGGTGATCCCGATGTCGGTCCCGACCGCAGCGCCGGTGGGCGCCAGGGTCGTCTCGGGGACGTCGTCGCAGGAGAGGATCAGGTACAGCTTCGATCCCTCCCGCTTGATCGAGATCGTCTTCATCCGGCCTTCGACCAACCGGTGGACGGTGGCCTTCACGTGCCCGATCTCTTCGAGGTACACCCTGCCAGTCCGGGCGCCACTTGCAGATTCACCCGCCACCCGCCACCCGACCTCATGCCTTGCTGCCGCCTGGGTGCCGATGAACGACTGACCCCGAGTGTGTTCTTTACGCCGCACCTGTTGTCACCTGGGCAGCGCGCACCGGCAGTGCCGATCCCTGGTAGCAAGGGGAAATGAGTGAAGAGACGGTCGCCGATCTGCTGCGGGCCCGGGCCGGTGACAACCACCCGGCGCTGCTCTTCGAGGACGAGCGCTACTCGTGGGCCGAGTTCGTCGCAGCCGCCGCCATCCGAGCGCAGATGGCACTGGCCCTCAGCGGGGACGGGCCCTTCCACATCGGCGTCCTCCTCGACAACGTGCCCGAGTTCTTGTTCTGGATCGCGGGCTCGGCGCTGGTTGGTGCCACGGTGGTGGGCATCAACCCGACCCGTCGCGGGGATGAGTTGGCCCACGACATCCGCCATACCGACTGCCGGGCGATCATCACCGATGCCGGCCACGTTCCACTCCTCGAAGGCCTCGACACCGGTGTGGCGCCGGAGAAGCTTCTGCTGATCGACAGCCCTGCGTATGTGGAGATGGTCACGGCCCATGCCGGTGTTGGGTTGCCGACCGTCGACGTTGCCCCGAGTGATCGGCTGCTGTTGTTGTTCACCTCCGGCTCCACCGGGGCGCCGAAGGCGGTGGTCTGCACCCAAGGCCGCCTGGCCGCGATCGCCTGCCGCACGCCGGCCATGTTCGGCATCACCCGGCACACGGTCAGCTATCAGTCGATGCCGCTGTTTCATGGGAACGCGCTGATGGCCAACTGGGCACCGGTACTCGGCCAGGGAGCAACCATGGCGATGGCGAGGAGGTTCTCCGCCACCGGGTTCCTACCCGACGTGCGTAGATTCGGAGCCTCGTTCTTCAACTACGTGGGCCGATCCCTGGCCTACGTGCTGGCTACCCCCGAAGCCGAGGACGATGCCGACAATCCCCTACGGTTGGGGTTCGGGACCGAGGCGTCGGCCCGGGACATGGAGGTATTCACCCGCCGATTCGGGTGCGAGCTCTTGGAGAACTACGGGTCGAGTGAAGGGGCCATCAGCACCCAGAAGCCCCTCGGGGCACCGGCCAACTCGATCGGCCACTCTCCACCCGGAATGGACCTGGCCATCGTCGACCCCGCCACCCTGAGCGAGTGTCCTCCGGCCGTCTTCGACACAGCGGGCCGACTGGTCAATGGCCATGAGGCCATCGGTGAGATCGTGGGACGGAACGTGGTCGGTTCCTTCGAGGGGTACTACAACAACCCCGAGGCCGACGCCGAACGGATACGCCACGGTTGGTACTGGAGTGGTGACCTCGGTTACCGGGATGACGACGGGTGGCTCTACTTCGCCGGCCGGGGAGGGGACCGGATTCGGGTCGACAGTGAGAACTTCTCTGCCGCCCCCATCGAGCGGATAGTTGCCCGCTACCCGCCCGCGGTGATGGTGGCGGTCTACCCGGTTCCCGATGCCCGAACCGGTGATCAGGTGATGGTGGCTATCGAACTGGTGCCCGGATCGTCGTTCGATCCGGTCGGGTTCTTCGGGTTCCTGTCCGCCCAGCCCGACCTCGGGACCAAGTGGATGCCCCGGTTTGTCCGGATCGTGCCGGAGATGCCGCTCACCGCATCGAACAAGGTGGTCAAGCAGGCGCTGCGGAGCGAACGGTGGGAGACCTCGGATCCGGTGTTCTGGCAACGGGATCGGAATGGGCCCTACGAAGCCCTGACTGCCGCCCAGGTCGACGAACTCCGCGGCCAGTTCACCGAGTACGGACGGGCAGCTGCCCTGGGGTAGATGATCGGAACCCGCCGCACTGCAACATGTGCCAATTCGCCGGGACGTGGAACCGAGGAGAACACCCAGAGCCCCGGGAACGAGGTCGACCGACGGCCCGAGCCCCGCCCATGGGGATCCCGGTCCTCCCGACATCGATCGATGAACAGTCCGACCCCGCGTCCGGTAGCGTCGGATCATGGCACGCACGCCAGCGGTACACGGGTGGGACACCGACTTCGACGTTCTCGACCCCGGCTACATTGCCGATCCATTCAGAATTTGGGACGAGCTGCGGAAGACCTGCCCGGTGGCCCACAGCGACAGGCGGGGGAGTACCTGGCTCCCCACCCGATACGACGACGTGGTCGCCCTGGCTCATGATGTCGAGCACTTCAGCTCACTCGAGGTGGCGGTCATCCCGTTCGACGGTGAGGAGCCCGAGGATCCGGTGCTTCTCTATGGCCTTCCCCCCATTTCCTCGGATCCACCCCTGCACACCTCGACCCGGCGCCTGTTGCTGCCGTGGTTCTCCCATCGACGGGTGAAGGGCTATGAGGCGCTCACCCGTGAGCTGTGTGCCACCCTCATCGACGGGTTCAAGGCCAATGGCCGCGCCGATGCGGCGGTGGACTACGCCCAGCAGATCCCGGCCCGGGTGATCGCCCACATCCTCGGCGTGCCGCCCACCCTGGCCGGCACCTTCACCGGGTGGGTGCGCGACGTCCTCGAGTTCGCCGATGACCCGGAGCGACGGGCCCACGGTATCGAGGGGCTGCTCACCTTCTTCACCGAGGAGGTGGCCCACCGGCGCACCGAGCCCGGCGACGATCTTCTGAGCGAGTTGTTGCATGCCGAAGTCGACGGAGCTCCTGTCGAAGAGAGTGTCGTCCTCGGCATGGCCGCGCTGGTGCTCATCGCCGGTGTCGACACCACCTGGAGCGCCATCGGATCCTCCTTGTGGCATCTGGCCACCCATTCCGACGACCGAGCGCGCCTGGTGGCCGAGCCCTCCCTGATGCCGATGGCCATCGAGGAGTTGCTACGGGCCTATTCGCCGGTGACCATGGCCCGGGTGGTGACCGGAGACGTCGAGTTCGAGGGCTGTCCGATGAAGGCGGGGGACAGGGTATTGATGAACTTCCCCGCGGCGAACCGCGATCCGGAGGCGTTTGAAGATCCTGATCAGGTGGTGTTGGATCGGGCCCTCAATCGCCACGTGGCCTTCGGCTCGGGAATCCATCGCTGCGCCGGCTCCAATCTGGCTCGCATGGAGCTGCGGATCGCCCTCGAAGAGTGGCTGGCCCGCATCCCCGAGTTCTACCTTTCCGACGATGCCGAGGCCACCTGGGCCGGTGGGCAGGTGAGGGGTCCCCGTATCCTCCCGGTGGTGTTCCCGTGAGGATCAGGGTGGATCCCGAAAAGTGTGAAGGGCATGCCCGGTGTTACGGACTGGTTCCCGAGCTGTTCGACGTGGATGACTACGGTCTGTCGACCGTGGTGGGGGACGGCACGGTCCCGGTCGCACTGGAGGTCAAGGCCCGTTTGGCCATCGCCAACTGTCCCGAGTACGCCATCGAGGAGATCGCCGACTGAACCGGGTGGTTCACGCAGATCGCCGCCACCCGAATCGGGATGGCGGCGATCTGGAGATCTGGGGTGGCGACCGGGGCTGTGCGCCCCGCTCTCAGGACAGGCGCTCGACGATCATGGCCATGCCCTGGCCGCCGCCTATGCACATCGACTCGAGGCCGAAGGTCTTGCCTGCGTCCTCCAGGCCGTGGAGCAGGGTGGTCATGATGCGAGCACCGGTCTGGCCGAACGGATGGCCGAGGGCGATGGCCCCACCGTGGACATTCAGCTTGGCGTGGCTGATGCCCAACTCCTTGGCCGAGGGAAGCACCTGAGCGGCGAAAGCCTCGTTGATCTCCACCAGGTCGATGTCGCCGATGGTCATGTTGGCCCGTCCCAGAACCTGGCGGATGGCATCTACGGGGCCGAGGCCCATGATCTCGGGGTTGACGCCGGTCACACCGCTGGCCACAATCCGCGCAATCGGGGTGATGCCGAGCTCACGGGCCCGGGTGTCGCTCATCACGATCACCGCGGCGGCACCGTCGTTGAGCGGGCAGGCGTTGCCGGCGGTGACGGTGCCGCCCTCACGAAACACCGGCTGCAGGCCGGCCAGTCCCTCCAGGGTGGTACCGGGGCGGGGCCCGTCATCCTTGGTCACCACCGTCCCGTCAGGTGTGGTCACCGGAATGATCTCATGTTCGAAGAAGCCCGACTCCTGGGAGGCCACTGCCCGGTGCTGTGACTGCAATGCGAACTCATCCTGCTCCTGGCGGCTCACCTTCTTGAACTCGGCCACGTTCTCGGCGGTCTGGCCCATGGAGATGTACACGTCGGGAAGACCGGACAACGGAGCCCACGGCTCCCCGGCCGCCGGGGTGCGGGCCACGGTGCGGGCCTCGGCATCGGCGAAGAGGGGATTGTGCGGACCGGTGTCGGCTGCGCCATGGCGATAGCTGCTGACCGATTCCACGCCCGCGGCCACGAAGACGTCGCCCTCGCCCGCCCTGATGGCATGGGCGGCCATCCGAATGGCCTGGAGAGACGAGGAGCAGTACCGGTTGACGGTGACTCCGGGAACGTTGGGCAACCCGGCCAACAGGGCGGCCACCCGACCCACGTTGTAGCCCGCCTCACCACCGGGCTGGCCGCTCCCGAGGATCACGTCTTCGACGGTCTGGGGGTCGAGTTGTGGGACCTTGGCCAGCACTTCTCTGATGACCAGGGCGGCAAGGTCATCCGGTCGACAGTCCTTCAGTGATCCCTTGACGGCCCGACCGATCGGGGTGCGACCGGTGGCGACGATGACTGCTTCGGGCATGCGGTACTCCTGAGGTTGTGGCGGCCGGAACCGCGCTGGTTGTTGATGGGTGGTGCTGGGCGTGTTGGCCGTGCTGGGCGCACCACGTACGACCGGCCACGATACTGCGTTCCCGCCCCGGGTATCGCAGGGGGAGGTGCAGTCGGCAACCCCGGGAGCCGAATGCGTTGGCGCCGGGGTCAGGGATCAGCAAGAATAGAACGCGTTCCGTTTTTTCTGTGCGGGAAACCACTGAGAGGGAGGCCTCGATGGAGATCGGCTACACCGAGGAACAACAGGCCTTGCAGCGCGAGCTCCGCACCTACTACGCGGAGTTGCTCACCCCCGAGGTGGAGGAGCAGTTGGCGGCCGGTGGTGGTATCGGGCCCGATATGCGCCGGGTGGTGAAGCAGATGGCCGACGACGGGTGGTTGGGGATCGGCTGGCCCAAGGAATACGGGGGCCAGGGCCGTTCCGCCCTCGAGCAGTTCATCTTCTTCGATGAGTCGATGCGGGCCGGGGCGCCGGTGCCGATGCTGACCATCAATACGGTGGGTCCGACCATCATGGACTTCGGGACCCCCGAACAGAAGGCCGACTTCCTCCCCCGGATTCTGGCCGGCGACATCCACTTCTGCATCGGCTACACCGAGCCCAACGCCGGGACCGACCTGGCCGCCTTGGAGACTCGAGCGGTGCGGGACGGCGATGAGTACGTGATCAACGGGGCCAAGATCTTCACTTCGTTGGCGGGCGATGCCGACTACATCTGGCTGGCCACCCGCACCGACCCCGAGGTCTCCAAGCACAAAGGGATCTCGATCTTCATCGTGCCCATGGACACCCCCGGGATCAAAGTGGTGCCCATGCAGCTGTTGGGCGGGCACAACATCAACTACACCTTCTACGAGGACGTGCGGGTCCCCGCCGCCAATCTGGTGGGTGGCGAGAACAACGGGTGGACCCTCATCACCAACCAGCTCAATCACGAGCGGGTGACGTTGTGCTCCCCCGGCATCATCGAGCGGGCCCTGGCCGACACCCGGGCCTGGGCGCAGGCCACCAAGCTGGGCGACGGCCGCCGGGTGATCGACCAGGAGTGGGTGCAGGTCCACCTGGCCCGCATCCACGCCAAACTCGAGTTCCTCAAGCTGATCAACTGGAAGGTGGCGTGGACGGCGACCCAGGGTCACCTCGATGTGGCCGACGCCTCGACCATCAAGGTGTTCGGCACCGAGTTCTACATGGAGGCCTTCAGACTGATGATGGAGGTGGTCGGCCAGGCCGGGTACCTCACCCGGGGAACGCCGGAGGTGGTGCTGGCCGGTCGGCTCGAGATGTACGCCCGCAGCCTGGTCATCCTGACCTTCGGCGGTGGCACCAATGAGATCCAGCGCGATCTGATCGCCATCTTCGGCCTGGGCCTGCCCCGGTCGCTGCGATAGAAGACAGAGGACACACGACATGGATTTCTCCTTCAACGAAGAACAAGAGGCCGTCCGTGGGCTGGCCGATCGGATCTTCACCGATCTGGCCACCCACGAGCGCATGCGCCAGTTCGAGGCGGACCCCGCCGACGACCGGTTCGACCGCAAACTCTGGGCGGAACTGGCCTCAGCCGGATTGCTGGGCATCGCCCTGCCCGAAGACGTGGGTGGGGCCGGTCTCGGCTTCATCGAGACGTCGCTGATCGTCGAGGCGGCCGGTCGGACCGCCGCCTATGTGCCGGTGATCGAGACGTTGGCCACCGGTGCCGCCGCCATCGCCCGGTTCGGGTCGAACTTCCAACGCCGGCAATGGCTCCCCGGTGTCATCAGTGGCGAGTCGGTGGTCACGACGGCGTTGGTGGAGCTGTTGGGCTCCCCGACGGCCCCCTCGGTCCGAGCCGAGCGTGCCGGCGCCGGCTGGACTCTGTCGGGGACCAAGGCCTGTGTCCCCTCGGGAATGGTGGCCGACCTGGTGTTGGTCCCGGCTTCCACCGATGCGGGGACGGTGGCGGTGTTCGTGGTGGACCTGTCGTCCGAGAGCATCGTCCGCCAGCGCCAGGTGGCCAACACCGGTCGCCTCGAGGCGATCCTCATCTTCGATGGACTGTTGGTGGGTGAGGAAGCCGTGCTCGGCTCGATCGAGGACGGATTGACCATCGTCGATTGGATGGTTCTTCGGGCCACGGCGGCGCTTTCGATCGCCGAGGCCGGTGTGACCGCGGCGGCATTGGCACTGGTGTCCGAGTACACCAAGACCCGCGAGCAGTTCGGCAAGCCGATCGCCACCTTCCAGGCGGTGGGCCAGCGGGCGGCCGATGCCTATGTCGACGCCGAGGCCATCCGGCTCACCGCCTGGCAGGCGGCATGGAGAATCGCCGAAGGGCTTCCGGCCGAGGACGCGGTGGCGGTGGCGAAGTTTTGGGCCGCCGACGGAGGCCAACGGGTGGTGCATGCCGCCGTCCACCTCCACGGAGGCGTGGGTGTGGATCGCGACTACCCGCTCCACCGTTACTTTCTGCTGACCAAACAGATCGAGTTGACCCTGGGAGGAGCCACCGACCAGCTGCTCCGCTTGGGGTCGACCCTGGCCGCCGAGCCGGTCTGATTCTGGTCGGGCGGCAGCGCTCCATGGTGTGCGGACCGATTGGCGAACATGGCACGCCCGGTGATCCCATGGAGCCGATGAAGTCCGGAGCTGTCCCATGGTAATGGCCCAACGGCCCGGTGTGGCCAGGTCGTCGTGGCCGATTGCCACCACCGATCTGATCGGGTTGGCCGGCCAGATGGTGACAGCCATGGTCCGAGTGCCGTTCCGGAGCCCCTTCGCCGGCGAAGGCAGCCTGCCCCACAACCTTGGGGTGGCGGTGACCAGGGAGACCATCCGTTCCTTCATGGGCTACGCCTCGTCCCTACCCATCGACGAGTTCCGCTCCATCGAGCTGGTGCTCGACGATCTGTGCCGGTGGGCGATGCCGCCGGTGGTCCGATCCCTCGGCGCCGACGCCGAGCCCGAGACCATCGCCGGGGTCCCCGGCATCTGGTACCGACCCAAGGATGTGCCGCCCCGGGGGACCATCCTGTACCTGCACGGTGGCGGATATATCGGGACCTCTCCCCGAATGTACGCGGCGTTCACCGCGGGGCTGGCTCGACGGACCCGGTGCGAGATCTTCGTCGCCGACTATCGGTTGGCTCCCGAATTCCCCTTCCCGGCCGGCCTGGAGGATGCGGTGCTGGTGTTCGAAGCCCTGCTCCGAAGGGGTGTCGACCCGGCCCGCCTGTTCATCGCCGGTGACTCGGGGGGAGGAGGTTTGGCATCCACACTCCTCTATGTGGATGAAAAGGTCTCGCATCGACAGATCGCCGGCGTCCTGTTGTTCTCTCCGGAGGTGGACCTCCGTCTCGACCAGCCGTCAGTATCCGAAAATGCCGGTAAGGACATCCTCCCGTGGAACATCCCGACCGCCGCGTACCTGCATGGTCGGGATCCGGGTGCGGCGTACGTATCGGCCGTGGATCAGGACATGGCCGGATGGCCCCCCACGTTCGTCGCCTACGGAAGCGACGAGATGTTCAGGGACTCCATCAGGCAGTTCGTGGAACACGCTCGAACGGCGGGGGTGGAGACGGTCGGTCTCGAAGAGCCCGGCATGTTCCATGTGTTCCCCATCCTGATGCCGTGGGCCGAGGCCAGCCGCAGGGTGTTCCAGGCGGTGGCAACGTTCGTCGACCAACGGCTGTCCGACGCCGAGGCGGTAGCGCCAGAGATGGTGTCGGTTCCGCCTCGCAGCGCCTGACAGCGGCTGACATCGGCTGACATCGGATGGGGGCAGATGTCGGGTCGACCCACTCATGCCGGAGTCCGTCGGCACCCAGCTCTCGACCGGTGTCGGCCATTGACGCGGAACCGGAGCCGGACCTGACTCCGAACCCGAACCCGAACCCGAACCCCGAAGGTTTCTCTCCGGACGGTTGGCGGCCCTCCCCGGTTACCGTGATGGGGATGACCAACCCCATCCAGATTTCCGAGATCACTGCAGAAGACGCCCACGAGTTGCTGGGTACCGGCGCGTTCCTCCTCGATGTCCGGGAGGATGACGAGTGGGAGGCGGGCCACGCCGCCGAGGCCGTCCATATCGCCATGGGTCTGGTCTCCGAGAGGGTGGGAGAGATCCCCATTGACCGGACCGTCATCTGCGTATGCCGGATGGGCGGGCGTTCGGGCGCGGTCGCCACCGCGTTGGTCGAGGTCGGCTTCGATGTCCATAACCTCAACGGGGGGATGACGGCCTGGGAAATCGCCGGTCTGCCGGTGGTCACCGATGCCGGACCTACGGGCCAGATCATCTGACGGCGGACGAGAGCCACCCCCGATGACCGTCTACCTCGACGATTGGTGCCAGCGCGCTCGCCTCGGACCGGTCGACGACGTCTGGTCGCACCTGGTTGCCGACAGCGACGAGGAGCTCCATGCGTTCGCCATCCGTCTCGGCATGAAACGAGCGTGGTTCCAATGCCACGAACGTCGACCGTATCAAGCTCACTATGACGTTCCTGAACGCCTGCGGGCCGACGCCCTCGAACAGGGAGCCGTGTCCATCACCTGGCGCCAGATCGGTCGCATGATGCGGGACCGGCGCACCGGCGCACCGGGTTCGGTCGTGCCTCGGGCATACTGACCCGATGGTTGCACCCATGGATCCCCGTACCCCGGTGCTGATCGGGGTGGGCAGGGCATCCGACCATGCCGAGGCAACCGAGCTCATGGGTTTGGCACTGCACGATGCAGGCCGGGATGCCGGCGCACCCGAGATTCTCGAAGCCATCGACTGGATGGCGGTGCCCCAAGGGAGTTGGACCTATCCCGACCCGGCTCGATGGGTGGCCGAGGCGGTGGGGGCACGGGAGGTGCGCACCCATCTCTTCGAGCTGGGCATCCCGCAGCAGAGTCTGATCAACGAGGCACTCGTGGCCATCCTCGACGGCTCGTCCGAGGTGGCGGTGGTGATGGGCGGTGAGGCAAGACGATGGGCCCGGAGCGCCGATGCCGTCGAAACCGGTCAACCCGGTCTGGTCCCGGACGTGGTTCGCCGCCGGACGGGGACGCTTCTCGAGCCGGTGGAGGTAGCCACCCGGCTATGGGACCCGGTGCAGCAGTACGCCATGATCGACAACGCCCTCCGAGCCGCCGAAGGGCAGTCGATCGAAGACCACCGCCGGGATGTGGCCGGGTTGTGGGCCCGGTTCAACGGAGTGGCGCAGGGAAACCCGTTGGCCGCCTTTCCCACCCCGATGACCGCGGGGGAGATCGAACTGGCATCGCCGGCCAACCGACCCCTGGCCTTCCCGTACAACAAGTGGCACTCGACCCAGTGGACAGTGGACCAAGCCGCGGCATTGCTGTTCTGTTCTCTGGATGTGGCCCATCGGTTCGGGATCGGGTCCGACCGTTGGATCTTTCCCCGGGTGGGGATCGAATCGAGCCACGCGGTGTCGCTGCTCCGTCGTGAGCGGCCCGATACCTGGCCGGCCATGGGCATCCTCGGACGAGCGGCATCGACCCGGATCGGACGGCCCATCGGCGACGCCGAACTCATCGAGGTCTACAGCTGCTTTCCGGCCGCGGTCCGGGTTCAGCAGCGCGAGCTCGGGCTCGATGTGCACGGAACCCCCACCATTACCGGAGGGATGGCGTTCGCCGGAGGACCATTCAACAATTTCGTCTTGCAGGCGACTGTCGAGGTGGCACGTGCTCTCCGGGCCGAACCGGGCTCGTTGGGCGTGGTCACCACGGTGAGCGGGCTCCTCACCAAGCCGGGCCTCGGGGTGTGGTCGGCCGAACCCGATGGGCAGGCTCCGTTGCTCGGTGACTTCGGGGCCGAGGCAGAGAGGGCCACCGACACCCGTGATGTGGTGGAAACCCTGGAGGAGTACACCGGGGCCGCCACCGTGGTCACCTACACAGTGACCCCCGGCGGCATGGACGGGGCGAGCGGGCCGGGCGCGCCGGAGGGGCCGGGCGGTGCGCAATGGGCGCGCACCGTGGTGGTGGGCGACACCGAGGACGGACGGCGCTGCGTGGCCATCAGCGAAGATGCGGAACTGGCCGTATTCGCCACCACCCACGAGCTCATCGGCCGACCGGTACTGGTGAGGGACGGCACCTTTCACCTGGGCTGAGCCCGGCCAGGTGGGCCGAACTGATCAGTCGGCGCAGCTTCCGTCGATACAGGCCTCAGCGGAGTCACTGGCTTCGGCACGGCCGGATGGAACGCTCACCATGGTGAGCGGGTGCGACGTCGACCATGCCTGTTCGAGGGCCGACAGCAGCACATCGGGAGTCTGGGCGCCGGGCACTCCGATGGCCCGATCGATCACGAAGAACGGAACCGCGCTGATGCCGAGAGCCCCGGCCATCTGCTCGTCGTGTCGGACATCGTCGGCAAAGGCCACGCCGTCCATGGCGATGGCTACTTCCTCGGCATCGAGACCGACTTCGCCAGCCACCTCCTCCAGCGTGCCTCGTTCGCCGATGGGCGCGCCGCGGGTGAAGTAGGCGGCCATGAGGGCTTCCTCGGTGGCATCCCCGAGGCCGTGGGTGGCAGCCAGATGGATGAGGCGGTGGGCGTCGAAGGTGTTCCCCGACTTGGCGACGCCCCACCGGAAATCGAGACCGACCTCGGTGGCCACCCCGGTCACCCGGGCGGTAGCGGCCTCAGCCTCCTCCTCGCTCATCCCGTACTTCTTGGCCAGCTGCTGGTTGGTCGACAGTTCGCGCCGGGCCGGGGCCTTGGGATCGAGCTCGAAACTCCGCCACTCCACGGTGACGTCATCTCTGTGTGCGAACGAGGCCAGCGCGGCCTCGAACTGGCGCTTCCCGATGTAACACCAGGGGCACACCACGTCCGACCAGATCTCCACCAGCATGTGCGGCACCTCAGTTCTCTGGCTGCGCCACTTGAGGCGTAACTCCCAGGTTAGAGAACGTTTGGCCCGGGCCGGGTATTCCGGGTGTCCGGGCTGCCCGCCATGCAAGGATGGTCACACCACCACCCGGAGTCACGGAGATCCGCCATGCACGATGACGAAGACAGGCAACGTGATCGTCCTCTCGGCGCGGCCATCGACCAGGCCATCGATGAAGCGGAGAACGAATCGTTTCCGGCCAGTGACCCGCAATCCTCGTGGGCGGGTGCCGACCCGGCGGCCCCGGTGGCCGCGGTGGCCCCGGTGGCCGGTCCCGGTACGGACGGGCCGACCGGGTCCGGAGCCACCCCGCGGAGGCGCCGACGTGAGAAGACGAGGATGAACGGCTACGTGCTCTCGGTGGAACGGACCATTCCCGTCGCGCCCGAAGCGGTGTTCGCGGTGGTGGCCGATGCCGGTCAACACACTCTGTACGACGGATCGGGCATGCTCCAAGGGGCGCTGGCCGGTCCCTCCCAGCGCCTGGCTCTGGGAATGACCTTCGGCATGAGGATGAAGCTGGGAGTCCGCTATTCGACAGTGAACAAGGTCGTCGAGTTCGAGGAGAACCGAAAGGTTGCCTGGCAGACCGGCCCAGAGGGAATCTGGGGTCGACTGGTTGGCGGAAGGATCTGGCGGTACGAACTCGAGCCGGCGGCGGGTGGCACCCGGGTTCGAGAGAGCTGGGACATCACGTCCGACCACCAGCGCCCCTTGCTGAAGTTGGGCGGCATCTATTCGGGCAAGACCCGACGTGACATGGAACGCACGTTGGTCCGGCTCGACCAGCTGTTGACCAGCGACCAGGCTCCGATCGGGTAACCGGTCCTCCGGCTCGCCCGGGATGGGAACTCATCGACCGTGGGCGCTATCGTGCCGCCATGGTTCTCGAACACGCGGTGATCACCATCAAACCCGGAGTCAACCGCGAGTTCGAGGCGGCTCTCACCGAGGCCAGATCGGTGGTGGCCGAATCCCACGGGTTCGTCTCCTTGGAGCTGCACCGGGGGATCGAAACACCTGACCGGTACGTCTTGTTGATCCGGTGGGAGACGCTCGAAGACCACACTGTCGGTTTCCGCCAGTCCGAACGCTTCACCCAGTGGAGATCCCTCATCGGGTCGTACTTTCTGTCACCCCCGGAGGTCGTCCACCTCACACCCGTCGACGGGTTGGCCTGATGGGCCTGCTCGATGGCCACCAGGCGCTGGTCACCGGAGCCGGTTCGGGAATCGGCCGGGCCACCTGTCTGCGATTGCGACGTGAGGGCGCCTTGGTGGCCCTTCTCGACATCGACGGGGAAGCGGCGGCGACGGTCGCCGAAGAGCTGGGTGGCGGCCCGGTGGTGGTGGCCGATGTCAGCGACGGTGAGGCGATGGATGCGGCCGTGCAACGGGTCGCGGCCGAGTTGGGTGGGCTGTCCATTCTGGTCAACAATGCCGGTGTCGGGGCGGTCAAGCCGCTGCATCGATACAGTGACCGCGAGTACGACCGCATTGTCGACGTCTCCATGAGGGGGACGTTCAACGGCATCCGGGCGGCAGTGCCGACGATGCTCGAAGCGGGTGGCGGGTCGATCGTCAACGTGTCCTCGATCAGCGGCATGCGACCGACCCGGGGCGAAGCACCCTATGCCGCCTCGAAGGCGGCGGTCATCGCCCTCACCCAGTCGGCCGCTCTCGAGTACGGTCCGACACTCAGAGTCAACTGCGTATCCCCGGGTCT
The DNA here is from genome assembly GCA_017883075.1 of Acidimicrobiales bacterium. GTDB lineage: Bacteria > Actinomycetota > Acidimicrobiia > Acidimicrobiales > RAAP-2 > DASZIT01. The sequence goes on along the minus strand of JADGOI010000055.1, from coordinate 123 downwards.
GATCGAGACACCCCTGACCGCACCACTCATGGGTGACGAGAAGACCCGGGCCGGCTTCGACCGCAGGACACCCCTGGGTCGGGTGGGTACCGCAGAGGATGTGGCGTCGGTGATCGCCTTTCT
>JADGOI010000146.1 GCA_017883075.1 Acidimicrobiales bacterium | reverse complement strand
GACCTGTGTGGCTCAGGATTCACTGGTTGCCCGCGACCTACCGCCGGTTTACTGCGTGCCGCGAACTGCTCGACGCCGAGCGTGCTTGTCGATCGCGAGCACGCCAGACGTGCCGTTATGCGTTGCTTGACGGAGCCGGGGGTCAGCAGTTCTGTACGCACGATCTGAGCGGATTGTCGATGCATCGCCTCGATATCAGAAAGCGGCCGGCACCGACGCCAGCCCGGCCGTCGGTGCCGGTGCATCCAACCGACTCGTCGAGGCTATAGCTGGGCCATCTCAGATCGCTCTCGGAGCATCCGTTGGCGATCTTCTGTGCCGAGGTGGGCGGGCTCCGTTGAATCGATGAAGTCGACGAGCGCATCAACGAACTGCTCTGGCGCCTCGATCTGGGGGAAGTGGCCCACGCCCTCGATGATCACCAGTCGGCTGCCGGGCATGGCTTGGTGCGCTGCGTACGCGTGACTCACAGGGATGATGTCATCCCGGTCCCCCCAGATGATCAGGGTCGGCATCGGTGATGCCAAGTAAAGCCGATCCATTGCGCTCACCGTCTGACCACCGGGGTCGATGACAGACTTGATTGTGCGAGCAAAGGCTTGGCGGTTCTCCGACTCGGCCAACGACGCGTAGGCGCTCCACATCTCGGTGATACGACCCATCCGGATTCCGCGTTCATCGATCATCCGGAACAGATTGTCTCCCCAGTCGCGGACGAACGACGGAAAGATAACCGGCATCACATACTCGCTTCCCGGCAACGCCATGAGTCGAAGCAACCAGCTCACTTCTCGTCCGAGCCCACCGCTGTCGACAAGAACGAGACGTTCACATCGCTCGGGGTGCTGGTAGACGAGCTGCATGGCCACCCCACCCCCAAAGGACTGACCTATGACGGTTGCTCGGTCAATGCTGAGGACTTCAAGCAGATCACGGATCCCGCTCGCGAACGCACCCAGCGAGTAGTCCCCGATAGGCTTTTCGGAATGGCCGTGACCCGTGAGGTCCGGTGCGATCACCGTGAAGCGATCCGTGAGTCGGGGGATTACGTCTCGCCATGTCCGAGAGCTGCCGGCAATGCCGTGGAGGAGCAGAAGAACGGGACCGCTGCCTTCCAATCGGTACGCCATATCGTGACCATGGATCGAGACGTGCTGTAGCTGACCTTCCATAGGAACATCTTGCCCCAACGGTGCGATCTGAATTGCATAGGCGGATCTGCTCCCACCTAAAGCTGGTGTTGGCCTGCTCTCGTGCACCCGCTGGCTGAGAGGTTCGTTGAGCGATATTGCCTCGTCGCAATCAGCAATACCACGGGCGGTCAGTCAAACAACCGTCGCCGAATCCTGGGTTTAGGTGCCCCGGATCAATGGGGCGGGGCATGGCACATGCCGGCCAACGCCGAGCATGCTTGCCGTCCGCGAGCGCGCCGGAAGTGCCGTTCTGCGCTGCGGGCAGGGTGGCGACGGCCGTCGTTATGGCGCGTCGTTCTGTAGTCGGTCGGAGACGCGAGATCGCCGATTCGAAGTGCGCTGACATCCGTCGCCACTCCCAGACCCTGTCGTCTCCGGGAGCGTCATTTGAGCCGGAGAGGTCCCTCCGGCGACCTTGTTGTTCGCGAAAGTTGCATGCGCCCGGAACGGCACGAGTGGGGCACCCACCAGACTGGGAGATCGCCGCGAACCGGACACTCTCTCCCATGCCTACTTGACGACTTCGTGCACCTCGGTCGAACGACCCTCCGCATCGATGGTCTGCTTGTCGTACGCATGCCGAGTGCCGCCCGCGGGACGACGCGACACCGCGAACACGATTGTCGAGATCACCAGACCGATCGCCCCTACCACCATGAGGATGACCCCTACGGTCGAGAATCGGAAGCCGTGCCCTGGGTAGGTCACTGCCCAATACATGATCGCACCCGCAGCGATAGCCACGGAGCTGAACCCCATTCCGGTCAAACCCATTTCTCTTGCCTCCATTTAGTTGTCTGGCTCATGACCACGACATTCAGAGGCTTCGCCGGGTGCGTGGTTGGCACCCAAGCTGACGACGTCCCGAACAGCTACCTATGCCCGACGGACGAAGTAGACGATCGCGACAACTACTAGGACAAAGACGAGTGCTCCAAGGCCGATGTACATTGTTCCCAACTTTCTTGGGCCGCACGATGCGATACCCACTGACTTAGACAGCACACGGTGCGCTCATGCTGACAAGCCCACCGCGGTGCCTTTGTCGGCCCCCGGTTGACCAACCTTCTCGATCGGTCAGCGGGAACCGCTGGACGGACGACGAATCCCTCCTACTTGTGGAGGACGCCCTTCACCTTGTCGATGCCCTCTTCGACCTTGTCCTCGACCTTGCCGACCTTCTCTTTGACCTCACCGGCCTGGCGGTCCGCTTTGCCCTCTGACTTCAGGTCCTTGTTCCCGGTCAGGTCGCCGACGGCCTCCTTGGCCTTGCCCTTCATCTGATCTGTCTTTCCAGCCATCTTGTTTCACCTTCTTCAATCTCGTGACACGCGCCGGACCGCTGTTGGCCCGGGTACATGTCCACGGTGGCCCTCATCACCGTGCGCAACCAGAGGACAAAGGCCTTGCCTCTGCCGAAGGGCCGAGCCAACATCGGATGCCCTCACGCCGCTGCGCGGGGTGAAAGGAGACTCTGTTGTGATACGAGAAGAATTGTCCAGACTCTTGAAGACAGAAGAACGGCACCGGCGCCTACTTGCCCGCCTGCTAGTTGCATTCGGCCTGTCAATTCTGGTTTATGCCATCGGCGCAGTGCTCACATGGGTATTCGAGGGCGGCCAGAAAGGCGGAGACATCAAAGGATTCGGTGACGCAGCTTTTTTCGCTGCCGTGCAGATGCTGACTGTGTCGTCGCAGATCAAGAACCCGCTCACGGTTGCCGGAAGGATCGTCGATGTCGGCCTCGAGGTGTGGGCCATCTTCGTCGTCACCGTCGTCGCAGGCAGCTTCGCCACGTTCTTTAGCTCGGGCGACTCGAGCTAATCCAAGGGACAAGCCGGAGTCCACCGGCCATCCCCAATCGCCGGCTCGGCGGCGCCCATTCGAACTCCGGGGCCCATTGTTGCGGCCGCATCCGGAAGCCCCCGGTTCCGCTGCCCTTCTTGCCTCCCCGCTCGGGTGGGGGCCTCTTCGGCTCAGGGGCCCCGGGCGGCCCCGTCCTCGGGGCGGCTGCGCGGCGGCTTTGGACCGTGGGTGTGCGGTTGCCTTGCCCCCCCGCCGTTTCCAGTGGACCTTTGGGGACGGCTTTCAAACCCTCCCGAAGTCGTGGAATCCCTTACGGGACAGAGGTCGCAGGCTTCGCGCCGGTCGCGGAAGGCCGCCGGAGACACCTCGAATCGGGCTTCAGTGTGCTTCGCACAGGCCCCTCCGGAGGAAAAGGGACGGCTTTCAAACCCTGACGCCGCTGTCGGATCCAGCGGCGCGGGCGCACCCGGTGCTCGTGAGGAGCCGCGACCTCTGGAACCGGTTCGGCGTTTCGTTCAGCGCCGCCTCGACGAGTCCGAGATCGACCGGCTCGTCACCGCCTATCGAACTGGCCGATCGCTCGTCGACCTCGCCGCAGAGTTCCGGATTCATCGACGAACCGTCGCCGGCCACCTTGAAGCTCGCGGCGTACCTCGGCGCATCAACAAGCCCAAGATGACCCAGGCCGACATCCATGACGCCGCCGGTCGCCACCACGCGGGCGAATCCATCGAGGCGATCGCTAGGTCCCTTCGCGTCGACCCCGCCACGGTTCGACGAACACTGAAGCGCCAAGCAGCCGGGCTGGGACGCGAAATCTAATCCCCCCGGGCGGTACGTGCGGCGAGACCCGGCAACGAGCGTGCATCGACCCAACCACGGATCCAGGGCCTGGTCGTAGGCGTGAGCGATATGTGTCATCCCTGATCGGCCGATCGGGTGTCGCAGGGGCGGGCTTCCTGGCCGCATGTTTGGGGGGCACCCTCCGAGCCTTGCCCACGACCCCGGCTGGGACCGCAGCGCCGGGCGGTTCGCGCTCGGCTTGGGGCTCCGGCCCACCGACGTGGTCTGAGCGGGCCCACGTCCCGGGTTTACCGCCTAGGTCGGGTTCATCGACGCGAGTTGGAAGCTGCCGTTCTCCTGGTAGGTCACACCACCGATCAGGGCACCGCTGTGCACGGTGATGACCCGCTGGTTTCGCAGCGGCAGGCCGGTCGCAGCGTCGAACCACACGTTGACGTCCTCCGTGCCGGTCTGGCCGCCAGTCAGGTTCCGAAACCGGTGGTAGTGCAGGGCCGCCACGTTCGTACCGCCGATGTCGAGGTGCTCCGGGCCGACATAGGTGTATGGGCCGGAGGAGATCACCTCGCCGTCCGACCCGGTCGAGGTGCCACGGCACTCCTGCATCCACTGGTCGCCCGCTTGTTGCGTCGTCCTGATGGCGTCGACGGGTGGGTCACACGTGTAGGCCGACGAGGTATCGACCTTGGTCACGACCAGGTCCAACCGTTGGAAGAACGCGCCGGCGTTCTCGGTGAGCCCCGAACCGGTCGGACAGTAGTCCCAGCTCTGCCAATGGTTCGTGCTGTAGTCGACCCGGAGCCTCCAGCACTGGCCCTCGAGGTGGGTCACGGTGCCTGGGATGCCGGGGCCCTGGGTCTGGGTCAGCGGCGGCATGTCGAGGTGCTCGGTGCCTTCACCGCGGTACCGATAGATACCGGCCGCCGGCCGGAACGGCTCCGCGCCGGTCGACTGGTCGGTGCCGGGAGCTCCGGCCCGGTGGCGGGCCTCCCCCATCGACACCGGCCGGGAGGAGCCCCGGTTCCACAGCACGACGAACGTCGTCACACCTGCGATCAGGGCGACCCCGACGATGGCCCCGACGATTCGGGCCCGGTGGCGGCGACGACGCCCGGGTTCGCGCACCGCCGCCTCGGGGGAGCTGGGCTCAGTCACGGCCTGGCAGGCTCCCCACTTCGAGGCCGGCCAGCTCGGACGTGCCGTCGAACACCACCTGGCCGCGTTCACGCACCACGCAGCGGAGCTGACCGGCCAGGTGTTCGAAGTCGGTGTGGACGTTGCGTCGCTCGGCCGGAAGCGGGACGGGCAGCACGTGCGGTTCGATGCCGGTGCCGTCCCCCTCGAGGTCGATCTGGTGGCGCCACGACCGGGCCCGGACGGCCCACCGCCCGGGGGTGACTTCGGAGTGCACAGGCGAGGGCGGTGTGATGCGGATAACCCGCTCGCCCAGCCGCATGACCACCCCGCACACCGGCCGGGCGATCGGCCCGAGGCGCAGCACGCCCCCTGAGAAGGCGACCGACACGTCGGCGCCGTCGAAGTCGTGGGCCTGGCCCCACCACCACCGGTCCGGGAACCCGGCGCCCCAGTTCCGCTCGCCGTAGACCCCGGCACCGTCGAGCGACCACTGGTCCCCCCCAGATCCGCTGCCGCCGAAGGTGACGCCACCGGAGGCGGTACCGCCGAGGCGGTAAGGCTGCCAGTACTGGTTGAGGAACGGCACGGCCGAGAAGATCCCGCCACCGCCGAAGGCCTTGGGCCACTCGAAGGAGCCAGAGAAGCGCAGGTCGAGGTGGACGTCGTCGAGGTCGACACGGAGCCGGTCAGCCGAGGCCTCGAAGCGGGCCTCAGCCGACCTACCCGCGGTGAGAGCGAAGTGGGCCCGGTCGGCTCGGGCGTCATCCAGTACGGCCGAGCGCACGATGTCCCCGGGGTGCAGGGCAACGGCCACCGTGGCCCAGTCGCCGGCGGGATGCCGGTTCACGCCACAGAGGGCGACGACGACCC
>JADGOI010000145.1 GCA_017883075.1 Acidimicrobiales bacterium | reverse complement strand
GCTGCCGGGCTGGGGGCCGGCGCGGTGGGCTTCGTATTTGCCCCCTCTCCGCGGCAGATGCGTCCCGGGGAGGTCGCCGACATCGTCAAGCGCCTTCCCCACGAGATCCTCACCGTCGGGGTGTTCAGAGACGAAGCCCCCAAACGGGTGATCGCCATTGTCAACCAGATAGGGCTCCACGCCGCGCAACTCCATGGGGTCGAGTCGATCGAGGATGCCCAGTGGATCGGCCAGCGGGTGGGCTGCACCATCAAGGCATTTCCGGCCGGTCACCGCAACATCGGCCGGTTCGAGGAGTACGGCGCCCAGTTTCTGCTGATTGACGGGGCCAACCCCGGGTCGGGCGAGCTCTTCGACTGGCGACTGGCCGAAGGGGTCGTCGACCCGGAGCGCCTCATCGTCTCGGGTGGCCTGGATGCCAGCAATGTCGGTCAGGCCATTGCCCATCTGCATCCGTGGGGAGTTGACGTGTCGAGCGGGGTGGAGTCGTCACCCGGCGTCAAGGATCCCGGGAAGCTCCGGGATTTCATCTCTGCCGTCCGTCTGGCGGAAACCAGGGCGGAGGATTTGGCCGGAAGGCTCGGCGGTGCGGGACCACTTTCGACGGGTCGGCCCGATGACCCTGATGGCGGAGCCGGACTGTTCGATTGGCAGGACGAATGAGCAGTCCTCATTCTGGTCCCCGCTCCTTGTCCGAGTCCGAGCTGATCATGGGCGACCCGGGACCAACCGGGCGCTTCGGCGAGTTCGGCGGTCGGTTCGTCCCCGAGTCGCTGGTGCCCGCGTGCATGGAGCTCGAAGCCTCGTTTCGCCGGGCCTGGATCGATCCGGCATTCCGACGTGAGCTCGATCACCTGCTCCACTCGTACGGTGGTCGGCCCACCCCGGTCACTGAGTGCCTGCGTCTCTCCGAGGAGCTGGGCGTCCGGGTGCTGTTGAAGCGAGAGGACCTGGCTCATACCGGCTCCCACAAGATCAACAATGTCGTAGGTCAAGCCCTCCTCGCTCGTCGGATGGGCAAGAAGCGCCTGATCGCCGAGACGGGTGCCGGTCAGCACGGCGTGGCCACGGCTACCGCTGCGGCGTTGTTCGGGATGGAATGCGTGGTTTATATGGGGGCGGTGGACATGGAGCGCCAAGCCCTCAATGTGTTCCGGATGGAGCTCTTGGGGGCCGAAGTCCGTTCGGTGGAGAGCGGCAGTCGCACCCTCAAGGATGCGGTCAACGAAGCTCTCCGGGACTGGGTCGCATCGGTGGACACCACTCACTACTGCCTGGGGTCGGTCATGGGCCCCCACCCATATCCATGGATGGTGCGTGAACTGCAGCGGGTGGTGGGGGACGAGTCCCGGGCCCAGTGCCGCGAGATCCTGGATGGCAAGGATCCTGACATGGTGGTGGCGTGTGCCGGGGGTGGATCGAATGCCGCCGGCACATTCGCCGGATTCGCCGATGGGACGTCGTCGGTGCTGGTCGGTGTGGAGGCAGCCGGGGGAGCGGCGATGCACAACGGGATCCCGGGGGTACTCCATGGCATGCGCTCAGCGCTCATCCAGGATGAATCGGGTCAGATCCTCGAAGCGGAGTCCATCTCCGCGGGCTTGGACTACCCGGGGATAGGCCCCGAGCATGCCCATTTGGCGGCCATCGGCCGGGCACGGTATGAAACGGCCGACGACACCGAGGTGGTGGAAGCCTTCCAACGGTTGTCGAAAACCGAAGGGATCATCCCGGCACTTGAATCCGCCCACGCCGTGGCCTGGGTGATCCGCATGGCCGGGACCGAAGTGCTGCCCACCGGGTCGACGGTGTTGATCACCCTGTCCGGGCGCGGGGACAAAGACGTGGCCCAGGTCCGGGACATCCTCCGGCGGGGCGAGACGACCGCCCGATGATCGGCAAACCGATTGCACCGGGGCGGGGTGTGCTCGAGACAACCCTACGGGACCGTCGGCAATCCGGGGACAAGCTGTTGGTTCCCTATGTCACCGGGGGTATGGACGACGAGTGGTTGGTGACTGTGGAAGCGGTGGCCGGTGCCGGAGCCGATGCCATTGAGGTCGGCATCCCATTCTCGGATCCGATGATCGACGGCCCCGTCATCCAAGAGGCGTCATTGCGAGCCCTGGGCCGGGGGACGACCCCAGCCGGTATCTTGGCCGATCTCGGGCGTCTCCACATCGGGATTCCGGTCGTGGTCATGACCTATTACAACCTCATCTACCGTGCCGGGCACCAGCGAATCGCCGGGTTGATGGCCGAATCGGGCGTGTCCGGGGCCATCATCCCCGACCTGCCTCTCGAGGAGTTGGAGCCGTGGGCCATGGCCGCCGACGACGCCGGGATCGCCACCGTGCTGTTGGTGGCCCCTTCCACCCCGCCCGAACGGATTGCCGCCATCTGCCTGCGCTCGCGGGGCTTCGTCTATGGCGTCGGTCGGATGGGCGTCACCGGTGAGCAGTCGTCATTGGCGGGTTCGGCCCGTGAGGTGGCCGAGCGGGTAAGGGCGGCCACGGAGTTGCCGGTGTGCATTGGGATCGGTGTTTCGACGCCCGAGCAGGCGGCCGCTGTGTGCGAAGTGGCGGACGGCGTGGTGGTGGGATCGGCGTTGGTGAGGCGGCTGTTGGAAGGGGCCGGACCGGTGGGCGCCGCCGAGTTCGTGTCGTCGCTACGGGTCGCCCTCGACGGCGGGTAGCCGAGCGGCGTCGGTGCACCGTCTGCACCTCCTACGTCAGTTTGAGCGTGATGAAGGCGGCGACACTCGCTCGCAGACGGTTTCATGCACCATATCCGCTCATTTGCTGGGCAATCGCCGGTACGTGCCTGTTGGTTCTGGTCCCTGGCTGCACCAGTTGTGGAGGCCAGTGTTCGGCCCCGTACGAACTCGACGTCTACTTCCAGCCTGGGACTTCGCTTCAGGCTGCCTCGTCCGCCCTCCAGAGTTGCCAGCGTGACCCGACGGTCATCAGCATCGTTTCGCCACGAATGAACAAGGCCGGGCGGATCATGGGTGAGGTGGAGACCCGAGACTTTCTGCGCACGTCCAAGACGCAGCACCTTCTCAACTGTCTGACAGGCTCGCCATCAGTGCAATCGGCAGTGTGGCCAGACTGATTGTTCGGTTGGTCCGGTACCGATCCGCTCAACTCGCGGGTCGTTGGTCGGCCTTCCCGATGACGCAACCCCGAGGCGCCGTTGTCGGTCGCCGGTCAAATCTGGTTGCCACGGACCTCATGCCGCTAGCCATCCGTTTGGCAAGTGCGATTTGGGCAGGATGGCGTGCGGGTCTGGCCATGGATTCTCCATACCGCCCCGGCCGCCCACTACCGCCGGCCGCTTACTCGCGCTTGGGTCGCAGTGTCCGGTAGATCGCACGCACCGCGGAAGCGTGCCTGTGACTCTCACTGCGAGCCTGCAACCTCCGGCTGATGAGCTCGCGGCGTTCCTGTAGATCTCGGAAGGTGATCGCCTCTGATTCGTCGGTGAAACCCATGGCCGCCCGGTACCCGTCCAGTTCGAGGGGTCTACTGGCCAATTCCGCCCCGACGTCACGGGCGATCTGCTCACCGTGCTGTTCCGTGAAGTAGGTGACGATGGCCACGATCTCGCCCAGGATGTCCACGTCGGGGGCCATGGTGGCCATCGCCCCATTCAGGAACAGCATGTTCTTCACGAAGAGCATCAGTTCCTTCGGGAGCTTTGCCCCATATCCGAGGAGCGCTTTGGTGACGTCGCGAATTTCGCCGACCATTTCATCGGCGGTGAGCGTTGTCGGATCCGCCGGGGGCTGGTCGAGGCCCAAGTCTTTGATGACGGCAGCCACATCAGTGTCCATGGGGAGGGCTCCGAGGTCCCGCAACGCTTCAATCTGAGGTTCGAGAGCGTTGGAAGTCGCTCCGACCTGAAGCCGCAGGAACGCCAGCCGTTTTCGCTGGTTCAGCCGGCCTGTTATTCCGAAGTCCAGTAGGGCGACGGTACCGTCGGGTTGCACGAGCATGTTGCCACCGTGCAGGTCGCCGTGGAATACGCCGTACAACAGGGCCCCCTCGAGGAAGGAGATCAGGCTGGCCCGGAGCACAGCTGCGGTGTCGATCCCAGCTTCCCGCATGCCTGCCGCATCGTTCCACGAGAACCCCTGAAGATGCTCCATCACCAAAACGCGCCGGGTGACCAGGTGTGGGTGGGGACGGGGTACCACGATGGAGCGCTGACCGGTCCCGATCAGTACCGAAGCGATGTCGAGCATGTTCTGTGCTTCCAGCCGAAAATCAAGTTCCTCGACGATGGTCTCGGCGAACAGCTCCACCAGGGCCGGTGGGTTGGTAAGGGCGGCGACAGGGATGCGACCTACCAATATCGGGGCGATCCACGTCAAGACGGCGATGTCGAGGTGAAACTGTGCTCTGGCCGCTCGGCGCTGCACTTTGACGACGACCCGCTCGCCGGTTCGCAGTGTGGCTGCGTGTACCTGGGCAATCGATGCCGATGCGATCGGTGCGCGGTCGAATGACGTGAACACCTCAGCCAGCGGTCTCCCCAGGTCTTCTTCGATGGTGCGCCGGACAGTGGCGAAGGGCTCCGCCGGCACCCGGTCACGGAGGAGCCGGAACTCGTCAACCAGTTCCTCGGGAAAAATGCCCTCACCCGATGACAGGAGCTGACCCAGTTTTATATAGGTGGGCCCCAGCCGTTCGAAAGCGGGTCGCAACCGGCGGGACAGGCCGGCTCGTGAGTTGTCGGTGCCACGGTCGTGGGTAGACCAGCCGATGAGGGCCCTGCCCAGTCGGAACCCTACGGTCAGCACCCGCAGACCTGGGGGTAGGCGACGCCGCTCGAGCAGTTGCCGGGCCTCCTTTGCGGAATCGGCTCGGATCACGTCGATGTCGCCGGTGTCCGAGTGTCGCCAGGACATCTGTTCGGGTTCGACCGTCCATGGGCCGTGAGGGGTAAAGGCACCGATGGCGAGGTCGGATGAAGTGGTGATCATGGGATACAGACGGTAGCGGGTCGGGAGAGCGCTGCCCCTATCGGATCGTTCGCTGGTGACAGTTGTGGGAAGGTGCCAGCCGGCCAGAGCGGCAGGGCTGCGATCCCGATTTCACAGGATGATTCGAGTCCCTGGCGCCAACGCCGTTCGGTTGGGGTGAGCGGATCGCCGCACGGGGTGGACCGCCCCTCATTTCGCAATGCAACTTGGCTGACAATGCACTGACCCGGAAACCGGATGGCCTTTGACAAGCAATAGCTCATGTAGAAACGTGGTTCAAGGATCAGTTTGGCGAAGAAGAGGAGTTGTACGGCCTGGTTGGCGCATCAGTTGGAGGAGCGGAGATGAGGTTGCAGGTGGCCGCCAGCGCGGCAACGAAATCGGCTCGCCGGCCCCTGTCGCAGACGACAAGGGTGTGACTGGGTAATGTCCGGTAGTCAGATTCTTACCACCGCAGCCATTTCGACTCGCTCCCGTGTCTGGGTCTTCCTCTTACTCCTTGTTGCCCTACCCCTCGTCGCAGTACTCGCGGTCGGCCCTTCGACCCGTGCCGCACCACCAAGTCCGGGACCGGCTATCGGCGCTGCGTACTCGACGAGTGCTACGTCGAACTCGCCGTCCTGCGGAGGCCAACAGACGCTGGTAGCGGACGGGACCACTTGGGTGTGCACATTCGACTCTGAGTTCACGGGCACCTCCCTTGACACCAGCCAGTGCGTTCCGGTTGAGACGGCGACCAGTGGCTACACATCCGGGCTGGCCGCGTGTTTCGTCAACAGTCCCAACAACATCTCGGTAGGCAATGGCTATCTGAGCTTGAC
>JADGOI010000054.1 GCA_017883075.1 Acidimicrobiales bacterium | reverse complement strand
GCCCATCCGTTGGAACGAGTGGTGGGCGACGCGTTTGTCACCACGTCAAGCGCGTCGGGCACCCTCGACGAGGCGACGGGTCACGGGCTCTTCCCTAATTCGACCATACGCATGTTCCCGAAGGTGACCCACATCGCGCTGGCCCACAGGCCCGAGGTCTACAACGAGATCGACCGCTGGTGGCCATGAAACCTGTGCCTCGACGCAGTGACGGCCCGATCCCCCAGACACTGGAGGGGTGCAAGAGCCACGCTCACCGTGGCCAGCTCACCGTGGATTCCTCGGTAGCCCAGGTCGGGTTCTCCCTGGCCGACCGCACCACCAACTGGACCGGTCCCGTCGGAAGAACCAGCCAGCCCGGGAGGGCCTTCTGACGAAACGTCCAGCGGCGACAGACCAGGTCTCGACGTCAGCGGAGCATCGCCTCGGGCTGGACAAGGAACCGACCCTGGCGGACCTTCGACACGAGCCGGATCAACCTGGCGAGGACTGCCCGGTCGGCAGGCCGCAGAGCCGGGCAGCCGACTTGGCGACCCAGGACCGTCACTCAAGGGTTGAGCATCACGACCTCGATCGCCAGGTCGTCCCGGTCGGTGAGGTGGAACCGGGGCAGCTGGAGTACCCGGACGAAGGCCAGGTAGAGGAGGGACAGTGCCACGGACGATCTTCGCTTGCACGGTGCTCCCAAAGACAGCCAGGTGGACGACTGGGTAGGGGTTTCGCCACCGACAAGCGCCTCATTCAACCGGAGACAGTTACCCGGACTCTCTTCGACGAGGCTCCGAATGGTCCCAGTCGGCGAGCAGTGTGCGCAATGCTGTGAGCAGGATGAGGGGTTGGTCCAGCATGGCGTGATGCCCTGCTTCGGGGATCTCGATGACTGGTGTGACCCGGCCCAGTTCGTCGTACATGGATCGCCCGATGTCGGCGGTGACGAGGCCATGTTCGGAACGGAGGAGGGCGAGTCGGCAGCGCACGCGTGAGAGATAGGGGAGAGCCACCCCCCGAAGCCCGCCGCCGAACTGTGCGAAGACCTCTCGATCGAATTTCCACTGCCAGCCGTCGGGCACTGAGCGGACCGAGCGTCGAGCCACATGGTCGATGACGTAGTCGAGGTAGTGCTCTTGGGCCGGAACGGTGCGAAAATGCTTCACCGCTTCTTCCACGCTGGCATAGATCCGAGGACGCCCGAACGCCTCCCGTAGCCGGTACGCACCGATCTCCGGATCGGGCTCTGTCACTGGCGAATCGCACACGATTGCCCCGCTCACCAGGTCGGCGTGACGTGCGGCTGTTGCGATCGTGACGAACCCGCCCATACTGTGCCCGATCACTACAGGCGGGCCGTCTATCTGTCCGGCCGTGGCCACGGCCATGACCTCCTCTGTCCACTGCTCGAGGGAGTACCGCGAGCGGTGTCCGCTGTCCCCGTGCCCAGACAGGTCGAGGGAGATCACCCGGAAGTCCTGGCTGAAAGACGCAGCCACATGCGTCCACCAATGAGCGTGAGCACCTCCGCCGTGGACGAAGACGAGCCCACGCGCACCGGGCATTCCACACGCCAAGGCATGGATTGTGCAGCCGTCGACTCGGACTTCAATGTCAGTCTGCGGGATGGCCAACGCACGTAGAAACCACACTGGCGCCCGAGGCAGCGGTCGATAGTCCATGCATCAGATCAGAGCACACCGATGGTCCGGCCTTGCGGGCATGCCGTTCAGACGGGGTTCACCCTGGGAAACCCGATGTTGGTCTGGCCGGCAGGGTGGTTCGAACTTTGGGAAGAGTCCGCAGCGAGACGCCGTGCCTTGCCGTTCGGGCCCGTGTTCCATGGAGCCTCCGAACCATGCTGGCGAAGCCTCTCGGTCCGCACCGGCGATGATGGTCGCGACCCTGCACCCGCGCTACCCGTTAACCAGACTTTCGGCATCGCGGGTTCCCTTCATCAGTGGCCATGCGTCGGCATGCCACTTCCGCAAGGCCGGGCCTTCTGATCGTGATCTATCTTCTCCCTCGCCTGACCCCCGCCCCCGCCTCGCCCCTGGAATTAGCAGCGGCATCGGCGGCGTCCGGGACCTGCGCTTTCCTCCACAGAGGGCTCATCGGCGCGGTAGGCCAAGAGAATCCACCCGAGCGCGTGAGCAATCGCGGCTAGCTTCGCAAATGCAGATCCCGTGCAAGGAGGGAATCATGACCGAGTCAAGCGGAGCGGAGCCAGGGGAACGGGGCCGGTTGGACCGCCGGGGGTTCCTCGGGCTGCTGTCGGTGGGAGCGGGCGGGCTGCTGCTCGGAGCGTGCTCGTCGGGGTCGTCGTCCAGCCCGACGGCGGCCTTCCCTCTCGGGGCAGCGGCCAAGGCGTCGTCGAAGCCGACCAGGGTCACCCTGTGGCACTCGATGAGCTACAACAACCAGACGACCCTGCAGAAGCTCACCGACGCCTTCAACTCCTCGCAGGGCGATGTCCACGTCAACCTGGTCAACCAGAACAGCTACACCGACACCCTGACGCTCTTCACCGCCGCGTTGAGCAGCGGTGGCCTCCCCGACCTGGTGCAGATGGAGACGGTGAATCTGCAGTCGATGATCGACTCCCGAAGCGTGGTGCCGGCCCAGCGAGCGATCGACGCCGCCCACTACGACCTGTCGGACTTCCTGCCCTCGACCCTCAACTACTTCAAGGTGCAGGGGACCCAGTGGGCCATGCCCTTCAACGTCTCGACCAACGTCCTCTACTACGATCAGAATGCCTTCAGGAAGGCCGGCCTCGACCCGGCCAAACCGCCCACTACCATGGCCGAGCTCAAGGTGGCCTGCCAGCAGGTCGTGTCGAGTCGCACGGCCAACTACGGCATGAGCCTCAAGCTCGATACCTCCTACTTCGAGCAGTGGGTGACCCTTGCCGACGCCCTCATGGTGAACGAGCAGAACGGCCGTAGCGGGCGGGCCACCAAGGTGGTCTTCGACGGGGCGGTGGGCACTTCCCTCTTCGAGTGGTATGCCGACATGCTGGGCAGCAAACTGGCGCAACCCACCTCGGCCACCACCTACGACAACCTCCTGGGCATCGCCAACGGGATCGCCCCGATCTGCCTCGAGACATCGGCGGCCCTGGGCACCATCCAATCCATCCTGAGCGGGGGGCAGTACGCCAACGTCAAGCTGGGGGTGGCTCAGACCCCGAGCACGACGGACAAACGCAACGGCGTGTTCCCTGGGGGGGCCGGCCTCTACATGGTGAGCAAGTCCTCGCCGGCCCAGCAGGACGGTGCCTGGCAGTACATCACCTACCTCGACGGGCCGGCCCAGCAGGCTCAATGGGCGGTGGGCACCGGATACATTCCCATCCGCAAGAGCGCGACCGCCCTGCCGGCCATCACCCAGCTGTGGGCCACACAGCCCGAGTTCGAGGTGTCCTACCAACAATTGGCCGAGAGCCCCCAGAACGTCGCCACCGCCGGCGCTGTCTACGGCCCCCAGGCCCAGGTGGAGCAGGCCATCAACTCCGCCCTCACCTCCATCTCGACCGGCACCTCGGCCAGCTCGGCCATGGCCCAGCTGACCGGCAGGGCGAACGCCGCCATCTCGAGCTACAACGCGCGGGTCGGCGCCTGAGCCCGGCGTGAACGGTCAAGGGGGCCGACCGGCGGGCGCACATGACGGCGGGACCGGACTGGGGGGGCTGGTGGTGGCCGAGCCCTGTCGACTGTCGTTCGAGGGGGTGACCAAGCGCTTCGGCGACGTGATCGCCGTCGACGATCTCACCCTGGAGGTGGCGGCCGGCGAGTCCCTGGTGCTACTGGGCCCGTCGGGTTGTGGCAAGTCCACTGCCCTGCGCATCATGGCCGGGCTGGAGACCCCCACAGCCGGAGTGGTGTGCATCGGCGACCGGGTCGTCAACGACGTGGACGCCAAGGACCGCGACGTGGCCATGGTGTTTCAGAGCTACGCCCTCTACCCTCACCTCAACGTGCGGCGCAACATCGAGTTCCCTCTGCGCAGCCGGCACGTGCCGGCCGACGAACGTGCCCGTCTGGTGGCAGCCACGGCCCGGAGCTTGGGGTTGGAGGCCTTGCTGGATCGCAAGCCGGCCCAGCTGTCGGGCGGCCAGCGCCAGCGAGTGGCGCTGGCCCGGGCCATCGTGCGCCACCCACGCGCCTTCCTCATGGACGAGCCGCTGTCGAACCTCGATGCCCGGCTGCGCACCGAGATGCGGGCCGAGCTGGCCGAGCTCCACCGGCGCCTCGGAGTCACCGTCCTCTATGTGACCCACGACCAGGTGGAGGCCATGACAATGGGCCAGCGCATCGCTATCCTGCGCGACGGGGTCCTCCAACAGGTCGACGTGCCCCGGACCGTCCACGACCGACCGGCCAACGCCTTCGTCGCCGGCTTCATCGGCAGCCCCCCCATGAATATCCTGGCCGGCCGGGTCGACACGGCCGACGGCGCTGCCGAGGTGATGGTCGACGGAGGGAGCATCCCGCTCGGCCCTGCCGCCACCGCGGCCCTCCGTCGGCGGGGCCTGCCCGACGTGACGGTGGGGGTCCGGCCCGAGCACCTGCGGGCCGACCCGGCCGGCACTCTGAAGGTGACGGTGGCCCTGGCCGAGTACCTGGGCCACGAGCAGCACCTCGGGTGCCGGCTGCCGGGGGGAGGGATGCTCACGGTGCGCCTGACCGGGACCCGGTCCGCCCTCGTCCTCGGCGACACGGTGGCACTGGCCGTCGAGGGGGACCCTCACCTGTTCGACCCGGTCGACGGGACCCGGATCGATGTCTGACGCCGACCTGGCCCCGGGCGCTGCTGCGCTGGGCGAGATGGCCGCCGGCAGGTCCAAGGACGCGGCGAATGGCCACCGCCGGATGGGCCGGATCACCCGGGAGGCGGCGGTGGGTTACCTGTTCGTCCTGCCGGTCATGGCGGTCTTCGCCATCTTCGTCTTCTACCCGCTCCTGCGCACCTTCTGGCTGGGCCTGTTCCGGGTGGCGCCCTACCCGACCATCCCGTCGAAGTTCGTGGGCCTGTCGCAGTACCGGAACGTCCTCACCTCCCCCGACTTCTTGGCCAGCCTGGGCCGCACGGGGGAGTTCGTGCTGCTGACCGTCCCGATCGGCATCGTGCTGGGTCTGGCGCTGGCGGTGCTGGCCGATGCCCGCATCCGTGGCATCCGATTCTTCCGCACCCTCTACTCCTCCACCGTCGCCACCAGCGTGGCGGTGGTCTCGGTGATCTTCTTCACTCTCCTCAACCCCACCGTCGGACTGTTCAGCTACTGGCTGGGCATCAAGGGCGGAAACGGGATCCTGCAGTCCAACACTTGGGCGCTACCGGCCGTGGCCACTGTGACGGTGTGGCAGAACATCGGCTTCACCTTCATCCTGATGAGCGCGGCGCTGCAAGCCATCCCCGAGGACCTGCTGGAGGCGGCCCGAATCGATGGCGCCGGCGGCCGGTCCCGGTTCTGGCGTGTCACGCTGCCCCTGCTGTCCCCCACCGTGTTCTTCGCCGCGGTGGTGGGGATCATCGCCTCCTTCGAGGCTTTCGGCCAGATCGACCTGCTGACCCAGGGCGGCCCCGACAATCACACCAACGTGCTGATCTACAACCTCTACACGTCGTTCCAGAACAACGACTTCGGCAAGGCCTCAGTGTTGGCAGCAGCCTTGTTCGTCATCCTGTTGGCCGTGACCCTGGTGCAATTCCGCTTCGTGGAACGGAGGGTGTTCTATGGGTAGGCGCTGGGGCCGGGCCGGGCGCTACGCGCTGCTGACGGTGACGGCAGTAGTGGTGGGCTTCCCCATCTACATCACGGTGGTCAACTCGTTGCTCACCCCGCAGCAGATCGCCCACCGTCCCCCCGCCTTGTTCCCGCTCCACCCGCTGTGGGGGGCCTTTGTACAGGCCTTCACCACCGCCCACCTGGGGCTGTACCTGCGCAACTCGGCAGTGGTCACGGTGGCCATCACGGTGGCGGAACTGGTGACGTCGGTGCTGGCCGCCTACGCCTTCACCTTCGTAGCGTTCCCCTTCCGACGTGTCCTGTTCTTCGTGTGCCTGGCCACGTTGATGGTGCCCATGGAGGCGACCTTGATCCCCAACCGTCAGACGATCGGTGCTCTCGGCTGGTACAACACGTTCCCTGCCCTGATCGTGCCGTTCATGGCCAGCGGAGTGGGGGTGTTCCTGTTGCGGCAGGCCTTCCTGCAGTTGCCCCGCGAGCTGCACGATGCCGCGACCCTCGACGGCTACGGCCACCTGAGGTTTCTGCTGCGGGTGGTGGTGCCCCTCAACCGGCCCATCATCGCCGCCTTCGGGATCTATGCCTTCCTGACCGCCTGGAACCAGTACCTGTGGCCGCTCATCGCCACCGACTCCAACAACGTCCGGACCGTCCAGATCGGCCTGCGCCAGCTGGAGTCCCTCAACATCGACCAGATCAACGTGATCTTCGCGGGCACTCTCCTGGCCGCCATGCCCATCTTCGCCTTGCTACTGGTCTTCCAGAAGCAGCTGGTCCGAGGGCTGACGGCGGGCGCTGTCAAGGGCTGAGCACCATCCGAAACGGTTCACGAGACGACCTGAGTGCCGCGGGCGGACCGCGTAGATCCCGAAATCGCCATCCAGGCCCTGAACCTGGGCTCTCGTCCAGTGTTCCGGCTGGAGGCTGCACTCCCAGCGTTGTCTTGTGCTGGCAATGAGCCAGTGCCGAGCCATCGGTTTACCGGACCCTCTCCGGGTCGGGCATCGCCCGGCACCCAGTATGGCGTAGACCTGTGGATTCCGGGCGCCGGGATGGACCGGCATGGAGACGGGAATGAAAGAGTCCGACATCGTAGGAAGAGCGGTCCACGGCAGTCCCTACCGCAATCGGCGTCGCCCGTGAGGTCGGAGGCGAAGCGTCGACAGGGGCACGTGCAGCCAGGGCTGTTGAGCAGTGGAATCAAGGAGTTCGGGGCACCGATGCTGTCGAAGTCATGCAGAAGGCGACATCACCGCCGGAAGGGTCCTTGACATGGATCACCCAGATGACACCGGGCAGGTTAGACACCTCACCCAATTCCGAGCCGCAGCGCGGCACTGGGAGGGTCCCATGCGGGGCAATCCCGTCCAGGGCCAACTTCTGCAGGTTCCAAGGCTCAGAGAGCACCGGCCTCGATTGAACCAACCGCGACAATGACGAGGGCACCCGGATCTGTCATTTGTGGGCACCGATTCACTGACGATGATCTGGGATTCGGGGATACAGTTCGACCAAGGAGGAACACAAATGGCTGGGCACGGAATCGACATCGACCGAAGCGCGGAATGGGAGGGCCTGAAGGCCCGTTACCTCCGACCTCTAGGAGAGCGACCTGCTTCGTCAGCCAGGGGTCTCCATCATTTCGCCGTGCTCTCCAGCGATGTCGAACGAACCATTTCCTTCTACCAGGACATCCTCGAGTTTCCGCTGGTCGAACTGTTCGAGAACCGGGACTATCGCGGATCGACCCACTTCTTTTTCGACGTCGGCCATGGGAACTATCTGGCGTACTTCGACTTCCCTGGCCTTGACCTCGGTGAATACCGCGAAGTGCTCGGAGGCCTTCATCACATCGCCATTTCGGTCATTCCTGAGCAGTGGGATCGGCTGGTTGACAAACTGGAAGTTGCCGGAGTCGAGACCCACATCGTGAACGGCACCTCGGTCTACTTTTCGGGACCCGATGGCGAGCGGCTCGAACTTCTCTCGTACCCACTCAACGATATGTACGGGACAATCGTAGGCTGATCAGTAACGCAGCCGTGAGTTTCGCCGCTTCATTCGATGCCTTGCCTCCTGCATCTTGCCGCGAACGCCCCGCACGGCTCAGTGGGCGGCCGGCGGCCGGCGCTGCCTCTCGCCAGTGCGACCGATTACACGTATCTCCCGGGCTCGGCGCCGCGCTATGCGCGGCGCAACCCCAGGATCCGCTTGCCTGACGTTTTGCGAATCTTTGCATTGAAACAGCACGTTACGGGTGCGTGATTGCGGAACGCGAGAGCCCAGGTACTTCGGATATCCAGGGTGGTATGCACAATCATTTGGCCATTGGAGCGTTACCCTTTGCATGGACCACCTCTCCCGGATGGTTATGCCCGCGGGCGACATCCCAACCCCTTCTTGTTTGCGTGTCTGTCAGGCCGACGTGAGTCATGACGGCGGGATGGCCCGAGGTCATGTCTCGGCCACCTGGGGACTCCCAGCATGACTCTGAGCCATTGGCGGTTGGTGCCCGCCGCACATCGTCGATGGATCCTGATCAACGCAGTCGTCATCTCAGCGGTTTCGAACCTCTTGATCAACAGCGCCATCGCCTGGATCACCTCGTATGGCAAGCACCACATCCCGTTGTGGTCCATCCCTCTCCTTGGGGGGCCCAACCTCATCACCGACACCATCGGGACTCTGTACTTGTTGCCTTTCACCACGTGCGTCGTGGTGAGTTACGCCGTGCGGAAGTCACAGGGCCGAGGGCAACTGACGAACCTCGAGACCCATCAAAAGGGTCCTGGGTGGCTGTCCAACCTCCCTGCCTCAATTCCCCGTCGTGCTTCCAGGCTGAGTGGGTTGGTCCTACTGTTCAGCGCTCCCGTAGCAATCGCGATTCTCCTGACCGGATTCGGTGGCGGTATTTCCCGCTACGATTTCGTCGTCTTCAAAGCCCTCTTGGGTCTGGTTCTCGGATTGGCGGTGACCACGTTCATTGCCCTGGCTGCCATGGGAGACGAATACGCCGACGCCGACGACGGCACTCAAGCAGTTCGTCACCGGGAGATTGCCGGACAACCGCAATCCTGAACGAAGACCCGCTGACGTAAGCCCCGAATTCGTCTGAATCGAAGTGTTGGCACGTAGGGAATTGCCGGCGGCCATCCGCCCCACTGGGATTGGAGGCACTCGGGAAAGGAGTGGGGCACAGGATCCCCGCTTCACACGAGGACGCACGCACAACGCAGAAACTGCGAAGCGGCGTAGCAGCCCCGAAGCGAAAGGTGCTGCGTCTCGTCAGGATGACCGATCCTCTCCACCGGACCGTGGCTGAGTTCTCTGCCCGTCCCGCATGGGGAGCCGAGGCTTGGTGCCCTTCACCCCGAAAACCTGAATCCGGTCGGTGGGGCCGTCACCATGAGAGGCCCTTTTGGATCCTGAGCGGCAGCATGTTGCACTTGGATTTCTCGATCGTGTCGCCCCGAGAGCGCCCACCAGGTTGCCGTGGAGATGGCGATACCCGCTGGCGCGAACCAACTCATAGCATCGCCACATGTCCCTTCTTTCGACTCCGCGTCCCGATCGCCCCAGGCGTGTCGGCCGGAGGGTCTTCCTCGGGATGATTGCCGCCGGCGCGGCGGGGATCGTGTTCGGGGCCCGAGTGCAGAAGGTCGTCGGGAGCGCATTCGGATCTGGTCTTGGCGGCTTGTTGCCGGGGGGCGACCGCTTTCGGATCTATACGGTCACCAGTTCGTTCCCGGAGATCTCCAACTCTGGCTACCGACTCCGAGTGACCGGCTTGGTCGACCGGCCGCTCAATCTCACGTTGGACGATCTCAAGTCAATGCCGAAGACGAAGCTGGTAAAGGACTTCCAATGCGTAACCGGTTGGCGCGTTCCTCAGGTCCATTGGGAAGGGGTACGACTCTCCGAAGTGCTCGCCTCGGCCGGACTCAAGAGCAGTGCGGCTGCACTCACCTTTGGCTCCTATGACGGTCTCGATACCGAGAGTCTCACTCTCGACCAAGCGCAGCGCCCCGACGTCGTCGTCGCCTATCGGATGCTCGATGCCCCGATCACCACCGATCACGGCGGACCCGTGCGGCTCTACGTTGCTCCTATGTATGGTTACAAATCGCTCAAGTGGTTGTCGTCGATCCAGGTCGTGGAGAATGCCGCACCGGGCTACTGGGAGCAGAACGGCTACTCCACCGATGCCTGGGTTGGCGCATCCAACCAACGTGACGACAAACCGATCAGCTAGTCGGTCATGTGGCGTCCGCGCTCGTACCGGTCCGAAGATGGCGTCCCCTCGACTGCTGCGCTTCGATCGCGTGGAGCGGGCGGCGCACTGGACCACCGCCCTGCTCTTCGGCATTCTGATGGCGACGGCCCTTCCTCTCTACTTCGTTCAGGTTGAGAGCATCGTCGGGCGTCGAGCCCTGATCGCTGAGATACACACGTGGTCAGGTGTGGCGCTACCCCTACCACTGATCATCTCATTGGCTGGTCCGTGGGGGTTGCGATTGCGTCGCGATGTGCGCCGCTTCAACCTCTGGACGCCAGCCGAGATCCGCTGGCTGCGGTCGCTTGGACGGAAGCGGAATCCCGAGCCCGACAAGTTCAACCCGGGCCAGAAGCTGAATGCCCTCTTCATTGCCGGGGCCATCGTCGTGATGCTCGGAACCGGGTCAATCTTGAAGTGGTACCGACTCTTTCCGCTTGGCTGGCGGACCGGTGCGACCTTTGTTCATGACGTACTCGCTGCTGCGGTGTTCATCATCGTCTTCGGGCACATCGCATTCGCCCTGGCCCACCGTGATGCACTTCGATCGATGTTCAGAGGCTGGGTGACCGAGGCGTGGGCGAAGCGCCATGCTTCAGCATGGCTGAAAGAAGAGCAGGAGGCATCGAGCGAAGCGGAAGCGGCATCGGTGAGATAGACGTCTGGATCGCTGGCCACCAGAGCGTCCAATCGAACACCGTTGAGCACGATCGCCACGAAGATCCAATGCCGTTGCTCGGTGGGCCCATCGTCCACCGTCTCGCAGAACCCAGCCATCAGACCCCGTCACCCAGACTCCTCGGCGGGATCGAACCAGGACCGATCCGGCAACTGGTCGCATTCCTCGGCTTCCATCGGACGGGTCGGATGGTGCCAGAAGTGGCACCCGACCTTCGTGGAGCCCTCGTGCACGGCGAACTTGTTCCCCCGTGTGGCGAGCCGGAGCTCATCAGCGCATGGACCAGACCCACGCCGCCGCGGGAAGGGTCGAGGGTGCCGTCCTCTCCGACGGCGGGGTGACACCCTCGTGATACCTCGACGATGCGCTGAAGTTGCCCCCGGGGTTTGCCGGTCAGGGGGTCGGTGCGGATGAAGATGCGGATCCGGATCCGGGACTTGCCTTGTGGCCACCCTTGGACCGATCCACTACCCTTTGGTCTCCTCCATGTTTGCGTCTTGCCCGTGATCACTTCGGTCATAGGAGGGATTACGGGCACGATATAGGCACAGAGGGCAGAGTGAAGTTGAAGAACTAGCTCTGAGCAGCAAGGAGAGGTGCGAGAGCGGCCGAATCGGACTCACTGCTAATGAGTTGACCTAGGTAACTGGGTCCGAGGGTTCAAATCCCTCCCTCTCCGCTGGATGATGGCCGGCACAACCTAGTGGGTATGCCGTAGTGGTAATGTAGTGGGTATGACCTTCGTCGTCGCCCGGGCGGCCGGGCGCTTCGAGATTCGGGAGTCGGTCCACACGGCCAAGGGCCCCCGAGCCCGTAGCCTGGCCAACTTCGGCACCCTCACAGACCAGGTTCTGGTCGTGGCCGCCGGTCGGGCGGAGCGACCATTCGATGCACGGGCCGTTCTTGCTTCGGCCCGGCGAGTCGGGGCGCCGGTAACGGCAATGGAAGCTCAGGTCGACCAGCGGGTGGTGGCCGAGGCCGCCGATGGGTCCCATCGCCATTTTGTGGAGTCTTCGCGCCGCATGGCGCAAGCTCTCGAACAACCGCCGACCAGAGAGCGACCGGACCCGGGCCCGGCGCTGATCGACCTGCTGGGTCTCACCGACGCCATCCTGGGTTCCCAGCCGCCCAGGCCGTTCGAACCGCTGGGCTTTCCGGTTCTGTCCCGGATAGCCGAGCAACGACGCGTCGGCGCGAGCCCGGTCTGAAGGTGAACGAGCCGAAACGTCTCGGCGGGCTGGTGGCCAAGATATTGGCGGTACACGAACTGCTCGACTCGATGCGGGTGACCCACCAGTTCGGCGGTGCCATCGCTCTCGCCTGGTATCGCAACCCGCGTGCCACGACCGACATCGATCTGAACCTGACGGTGCCTCCCGCCCAGGCCGACCCGGTGCTCGGGGCGCTGACCCACCTGGGCGTCACCGTCTCGGAATCCGACCGGAACATGATCAAGCAGGATGGTCAGGCACGGCTCAGCTGGGCCGGTTCCTATCTCGATGCATTCTTCGCGACTTTGGAGCTGCACTACGAGATGGCTCGGCGTCAGTGCCTGGTCGAATTCGGACCGATGCAGATCCCCATCCTGGCGCCGGAGCACCTGGTGGTGTGCAAGGCCATCTTCGACCGCCCGAAAGACTGGGTTGACATCGATGCCATGATCGCCTGGGGCACCGAGATCGACAGGACCGAGGCCCTCCGATGGGTGTCAGAGCTTGTGGGGGATGATTCCGAGCAGTACTCCCGCCTGGCCGACCTGCTGGACGTCGTCCCGTAAGGGGCGGCTTCATGCCTGCCCCGTTGCCTCATGACGCCGCCGTAGGCCGTCCGCCCAGTCCTCGGTAGAATGTCCCGATGGCAGAGCGTTTCTGGTTGGAGACGTTGGGCTGCCCGAAGAACAGGGTCGATTCGGACAAATTGGTGGGGACCCTCGCTCTTGAAGGATATGAGCCGGCGGACACTCCAGAGGACGCTGACCTGGTGGTCGTCAACACCTGTGCGTTCATCGAGGCGGCCCGCCAGGAATCGATCGACACCATCCTCGAGTTGTCGGATGCCCGACGAGACGGTGCCCGGCTGGTGGTGACCGGCTGCATGGCCGAGCGATACGGCGACGAACTGGCCCAATCGCTTCCCGAAGTGGACCTGGTGGCGCCGTTCGGAGTGTCACTGCTGGACCATGTCGCTCCCGCCGAAGTCGCGATGCCAGGCATTCCCGTGTCGTTGACCCGCAAATCCGCATCCACAGGTCCGGATTCCGTCGGCCAAGGGCCACTGCCGTCCTTCGACCTGTTGAACCTGCCGCGACCTGCGGCCACTGCACCGTGGTCGTACATCAAAGTGGCGGAAGGCTGCGATCGGAATTGCGGATTTTGCGCAATCCCGTCGTTCCGGGGCAAACAGCGGTCCCGTTCCACCGAGTCGATCCTGGCCGAAGCCGACCAGTTGGGTGCGGCCAACGGCAACCTCAAAGAGGTGGTGCTGGTGGCTCAGGACCTTTCCTCGTTCGCCCTCGACCGGTCGACCGGTCGGATCGAACCACGCATCGATGGACCTGCGGTCGGTGGCAGGCGGCCGATCGTGGAGTTGGTGGCTGCGATGTCGGAGCGGGTGGCGTGGACCCGGTTGCTCTATCTGTACCCATCGACGCTCGACGACGCGTTGGTCGAGGCCATGTTGGCCACCGGTGTGCCCTACTTCGACCTTTCGCTGCAGCACGTCGCCAGACCGCTCCTCAAGCGGATGCGACGGTGGGGCGAAGGCGATCGGTTCCTCGAGCGCATCCGAACCATCCGCCAGGCGGAGCCCACTGCCGCATTCCGGTCATCGTTCATCGTTGGCTACCCGGGCGAGACCGAAGCCGATCACGATCAACTCCTCGAGTGGATCGGCGAGGCCCAACTGGACTGGGTGGGCTTCTTCCCGTTCAGTAACGAGGTGGGGACCTACGCCGCCGATCTCGATGGTCAGATACCTGAGGACCTGGTGACCGAGCGCCTACGTGAATGCACCGAACTCCAAGATTCCATTACCGCCCAACGCCGCGACGAGCTGATCGGCACCCGGGTCGAGGTACTGGTGGACGCCCCCGGCGAGGGACGGACCTACCGGGAGGCTCCCGAAATCGACGGAATCGTGGTCCTGCCCGACCACCTGCCCGTCGGTTCGTTTGTGGACGTCATCGTGACAGGCGCCGATGGCCCCGATCTCGTGGCTGAACCGGCGAACATCGGACACGAGGCCGCGGCCGTCCGATGAACGACGAGACCTCTACGGCATCGGCATCGACGCCAGCGGCCTCGCCCCTCCGTAACTCCACCTTCGGGCCCTCGGCCTTGTTGACGCCGGCCAACGGCATCACCGGATTGCGCTTGCTGGCCACTCCGCTGCTGATCGCGCTCATCATGGTGAGAGGGGCCGACTGGGTCAACTTCGTGGTGTGGGGAGCCCTCTCCTTCACCGACGGGATCGACGGCTGGGTGGCTCGGCGACACGGGACCACCCGGTCGGGTGCGTTCCTCGACCCACTGGCCGACAAGGTGGTGGTGCTGGGTGCGTTGTTCGCGTTGGTAGCGAAGAGCATCGTGTGGTGGCTGCCGGTGGCCATCATCGCCGTGCGTGAGGTCTACATCACCATCTACCGATCGGTGGTCGGACGAAAGGGCGTGTCGATCCCGGCCCGAACGACCGCCAAGGTGAAGACGCTCTTCCAGAGCGTGGCCGTCGCCCTGTGCCTGGTCCCCCCGTTGGGCAAGCACCATACGGTGTTGGCGGTGGCGATTTGGGTGGCGACGATTCTCACGGTGTTCACTGGAGGTCAGTACTACCTCGATGGCCGCAAGTCGGCAGCAGTTCGCCGTCACACGAGCGATCCGAGAGACGAGGTCTGAGCCGGACATGAGGATCGAGATCGTGGCGGTCGGGACCGAACTGTTGCTGGGCCAGATCGCCGACACCAACTCGGCATGGTTGGGCGAGCACCTGGCCGCGGCCGGCATTGGCTCGCATTTCCACCAGGCGGTCGGGGACAACCACCAGCGCATGGTGTTGGCCTTCCGTACCGCACTGGCCCGGAGCGACGGCATCATCGTGTGCGGCGGGCTCGGACCCACCCATGACGACATCACCCGGGATGCCATCGCCGAGGTGATGAATGTCCCACTGGAACGGGACGAGGAGTTGGTCGCGCGAATCAGCTCCATGTTCACTTCCCGCGGGCGGGAGATGCCGCCGTCCAATCTCCGCCAGGCCGATGTGCCCAAAGGTGCGACCATCATTCCCCAGACCAAAGGCACTGCACCCGGGCTCATCTGCCCGTTGGGTCACAAGGTGATCTATGCGGTACCGGGTGTTCCCTACGAGATGTCCGACATGTTCGACCGGGGGATACTGCCCGATCTCCAGCACCGGATGAGTGAGAACGAGGAAGCGACAGGGGTCATCGCCAGCCGGGTGCTGCGTACCTGGGGGATGAGCGAATCGGGCCTGGCCGACGTCCTGGCCGGTCACATCGGTGAGCTGGATGTCCCGGCCGGCAACGCCACCATCGCCTTCTTGGCCAGTGGCATCGAAGGGATCAAGGTACGGGTGACGGTCCGGGCCGATGACCCGGACGCGGCGACCGGCCTCCTGGATGCGGAGGAGACCGAGATCAGGCGCATCCTGTCCGACGCGGCGGGGGACGTGGTATTCGGGGTCGACGGCGAAGCCATTGAGCACGCGGTGGCCCGGGCCCTGGCCGTGGAGGGACTGACCCTGGGTCTGGCGGAGTCGCTCACCGGGGGTCTGGCATCGTCCCGGCTGGTCAACGTGCCCGGGGCCAGCCGATGGTTCCGGGGCTCGGTGGTCTGCTACGCCTCGGAGGTGAAGTTCGACGTGCTTGGCGTTCCCAAGGGGCCGGTGGTCTCCGAGGAGGCGGCTACCGCCATGGCCGAGGGGGCACGCCGGGTACTGGGCGCCGACGTGGGGCTGTCGATCACCGGTGTGGCCGGGCCCGACCCTCAGGACGATCAACCACCCGGCACCGTGTTCGTCGGTGTGGCCCGGCCGGAGCGCGCCACCGAGGCGGTGGGGTTCACCGTGCCCGGCGATCGTGAACGGGTCCGCCAATACGCCACCATTGCCGCCCTCGATCTGCTTCGCCGCACGGTGGGGTCAGAGGGATCGCCGCCTTCTGCACGTATCTTCGGGCGTTAGGTTCCCTGGGGTGGCCGGGCCAGCGCTGCGATCTCGGGGAGTATCCGTGGTCGCAGCCATTCCCCCCCATCCTGGGAGATGTGGATGCCGTCGCTCCAGCGAACGGTGATGCCGTCGATGATCGGGGTGTAGCGACCGTCGGGTGACAGCACCTTGTTGAGGTCGTACACGGTGACCACACCCGGGTGTTGGGCGGCAACCCTGCGGATGAGAGCGTTATAGGCATCGGTGCGGCCGGGTGTGTTTTCGGGGTAGACCGAGCCGTCGGACGCCTCGGTCGGATTGACGTAGGGCATGGTGAAGAGCACAACTTTGGCCCCGTTGGCGTTGAAGATGCCGACGGCCTGGTTGAGTTCGGCGCCGAGATGGTTGTCCCACAGGGGCTGGCCGACGTGCGTCCACGTGCCCTGGTAGAGATGGTCGGCGCTCTCCCAACGACCGAGGAGCAGTCCGACTACCTCGGGTCGTACGTTCTTGACGTACCCAGGCCAGACGGTCTGCCAGTTTTTGCATCCGGGGGTGGCGATCCCTTGCGATCCGGATACCTCGACCTGGAGCTGAGGGTCGAGGTCGCACCCGAGAGTAGCCCCTTCGAACAGATCCTCGACACCCCAAACCGGCTGGCTCTTGACCTCCAGACCGATGCCCAGAGTGACAGCCATCGAGTCCCCCAGCAACATGAAACGGACCGGGT
>JADGOI010000053.1 GCA_017883075.1 Acidimicrobiales bacterium | reverse complement strand
CCTATCCCACGTGTGGTCGATCGCCGAGTAATCAGACCACGTGAGCGAGGTCCTCTTTGGAATGCGGCTCCTTCTCGACACCGCCGTCGCGCAGCCCGGGACTGTTGTTCGGACTGAACAAACCGAGGCGGGCAACGCTGCCTCGGTGGACATCTGAGAAAAGGCGCGATCCCATGAGATTCGGCGGAAGTTCCCGGCCCACCCAAGCCAAGAGGCCAGGATTCATGCCTTGAAGCCGGCCAACACCCCGGCCCACCGTTCGGGATCGAGGTGGTACGGGGCGTAGAAACTGAAACGGTCGACCACGTCGCCGAAGCGAGCCAGGATCTTCTTGGGGATCTCCTCGAGATCACCGACCACCGCGAAGGTGTTGAGCACGTCATCGTCGATCAGCTCGGCCATCTCATCCCACTTGCCGCGCTTGGAGAGGACGTTCAGTGCGGGCTGCAGTTCACCCCAGCCGTGAAGCTCGAGGACTGGGCGATAGGCGGGGGTCGACCCATAGAAAGCGAGCTGGGTCTTGACGGCCTTGACGGCCGCACTGAACTCCTGCTCATTGGTCCCGGTCACCACCATGCCCGGATAGGAGATCTGCACGTCGGACCGGGCCTTCCCGTTTCGAGCCAGGCCACGCTCGAGAGCCGGAATCGAAACCTCTCGGAGATACCGCTCGGTGGTGAAGCCGTGGACCAACAATCCATCGGCAACTTCGCCGGCCACCTCGGTCATCTTCTCGCCGACCGCAGCCAAAAAGATCTTCGGGTTCCCATACGGATTGGGTCCCGGGTCGAACATCGGGGTCATCAACGTGTGTCGATAGAACTCCCCTCGAAAGGCAAGGCGGCTCCCGTCGGACCAGCTGGCCCAGATCGCCCGCATGGCCAAGATCAGCTCACGCATGCGCGGCGCCGGGTGCGACCATGGCATCGAGAACCGCTTCTCGATGTGCGGCTTGATCTGGGATCCCAATCCCAAGATGAAACGACCCTGAGACAGGGTCTGGAGATCGTTGGCCATCACAGCCAGGTTCATGGGATTGCGGGCGAAAGCCACGGCGATACCCGTCCCGAGCTTGATGCGTTCGGTGTGCTCGGCGGCCAACACCAGTGGGAGGAATGGGTCGTGTCCCGTCTCGGGCACCCAGAAACCGTCGTACCCGACGAGTTCGGCCTGCTTGGCCGCCTCGATGACTCCGCTCGGGTCAAACCCGATACCTCCGTCGATTTCCATCCGGACACGGTAGCGCCGCTACCCACTCTTGACGATGCTGAGAGTTCGTGCCATCGCCGTGACTACAACATGGCGACCGTGATGACTCTCGATGCATCGGTCGATGCCGCTCGGCAGTAGTTGCACCAATCGGCACGGTGACCCAAAATCCTCAGGTGATCGACGAACCGGGTGATGGGATCCAACGCCACGAGGTGGTGGGTCCGGGTCCGATCCCCGAACTCGACGTCGCCGGGAAAGCTGCGGTGCCTTCGGCGGGCCCCCGACCGACAGATCACCAACCGCCGGTCACTGACGATGATCGCCAACTGTACGGTCGTCTCCTCGACAGTGCCATGGAGCGCGGGCTTCTGGGTGCCTACGACTACGAGATCAGGTTGCATGACCTTGCCGAAGCGTCGACCATCGACGAGATGAAGAAAATCGTCACCGAGCTCCCGATGTTCTCGGCACCGACGCCTAGTGCGAAACCCAGAAAGTCATCGCCCTTGTCGATATCGCCGAGTCCTCCGGGATCGTCATCCACACCCGGTTCCGCCTACTCACGCATCCCCGGGGTGGCGACCAAGGGTCGGTCCAACCCTTGGACGAAGCTGATCATTCTGCTGGTGGTGGTGGTCATCATGTTCGCGGCGCTGTCGATCTACGCCGACCACCTGGCCCACAATCGACAGAACAGTTCATCCGCAGTCGCAACATGGACCAGCTTGCCCGCGTTGCCGGTGCCGGCCGGCGGGTCTACGAACCTTCGCCTCTGAGGAACTGTTCGAGCTCGGCAGCGATCTCGTCGCCACTGGGTACGTCATCCCCCAGCCCGAAACGGTCCCCCTCTTCGGAATCCATGGAGGTCTCCAGGCGCTGGACCATGGCCGCGTGCTCGGTGTTGCCCGAGATGAGCTCATCGACCTGATGTCGTGAGACCTCTCCGGCCGCCCGCAGCGAAGATGTGTCGAAGACGATGC
Source organism: Acidimicrobiales bacterium (assembly GCA_017883075.1). Taxonomy (GTDB): domain Bacteria; phylum Actinomycetota; class Acidimicrobiia; order Acidimicrobiales; family RAAP-2; genus DASZIT01. Next base: position 14,595 of record JADGOI010000053.1, on the reverse strand, counting down.
CGGTAATGGCGCACATACCCTCGATCAATGCCGCACTGGCTTCGGGGAACGGCATGGCCGACACGTAATGGGGTACTCGGGCCCACAGCCCGATGGTTGGTACCCCGGCCTTCCCGAGTGCCACCTCGAGCGCGGCCTGCACCCCGGCGGGGACCTCGAGGGTCCCTTGCACAAAGCCGACCCGTCCGGCCAGTTCCGACGACTGGGGTGGCACGGTGGACGCCAGGCGCACCGGGCGGGTGTGAGGAGTCGGAGCCGGGAAGGCCCCCAGGCCGACGACAGTGCGCACGCCCAGCCGCCGCACCAAATCGACCACGCCATCGATGAATGATCGCCATCCGAAGTCGGGCTCTGGCCCGGTGAGGTAGAGAATGTCCGCTCCGACCCGGTCCTTTCCGGCCAGGATGCGAATGGTGGGCCAGGTGAGCTCGGTGGTGATGCCGTCAACGATGCGGGCGATCGGGCGCCGGGCCCGTTGGTCGATGAGAGCTTCGGTGTTGAACGAGGCGACCGTCATGGTCGGGGTGGCGCTGAGCATTTCGGTGATCGCCCCCGAGGATCCGAGACCGGCATCGACCCAGCCATCCAACGCCACGATGAGCACCGGTCGATTCACCCGCTCGCCCGGGGGCTCACCCCACCCGGGGTCGATTTGGTAGAGATCTGTTTCCTGATGGTCGGTCATAGCGACTCCACTTCGAGGAGTGCCCGCTCGCCCAGCTTCCCCACATGGGATGCAAACTGGTCGACACCCGACCGGTCACCGGCTGCGGCACCTCCGGCATAGCGGACATATACCCCTTGAAGAATACAGGCGAGCTTCCACAGTCCGAATGCCTTGTAGTACGAGACCCCGGAAACGTCCAGGCCGGAGGCGGCGGCGTACCTGTCCAATAGCTCGTCACGGGTAGCGAACCCGGGCAGACTCGTCGGGGCCACTCCCACCAGGGCGACCTCCCGGTCCCCGGCTTCGGCCCAGTAGACCATCAAAAGGCCGAGATCGGCCAGCGGGTCCCCCAACGTGCAGATCTCCCAGTCGAGAATGGCCACCACGTTCCCGCCGTCGTCGAGCACCGTGTTGTCGAGCCGGTAGTCGCCGTGGACAATGGCGATGCTCTGCTGTTCGGGAATGTGCTCGGCCAACAATTCGTGTACCCGGTCGATGACCGCGGGCCCGGGTTCGGCGTCCACTGTCGATTGGGCGAACTGTCCATGCCAGCGCTTGAGCTGGCGGGCGATGTAACCCTCGCGGCGCCCGAACTCACCCAAGCCGACCGCGTCCACATCCACGGCGTGGAGCTGGGCCAAGGTGTCGATGAGCGAAAGGCCGGCGCGTGCGCGGCTGGCTTCGCTGAGCTGGGCCGCTGCCGCCTCGTCGCGCACAATGTGCCCCTCCACGAACGACATGAGGTAGAAGGGCGCACCGTTCACCGAGTCGTCGACGCACAGGCCGAGTGTGCGCGGGACCGGGACGTCGGTCCGGCCGAGGGCGCTGATGACCGTGTGCTCTCGTTTCATATCGTGGGCAGTCGGGAGCACGTGACTGACTGGCGGCCGTCGCAACGCCATCGAGCGATTGGCACCGTCGACCACCCGGTAGGTGAGGTTGGATCGTCCGCCGGCGATGAGTTCGAAGGCGAACGGCGGTATGGCGCCCGGCACTGTCGATGCGATCCAGGCGGACACGGCTGGGGCGTCGATCCCCTCCACGGCATCCACGTCGGCTCTGCCCGGCGGCGCTGCACTCATGACACGACGCTACCCGCGGGGCGGACTTCCCTCGATCCGACCGGGTCAAGGTATCGTCGAGGCAATGATCGACGTCACCGATGCCACGTTCGACCGCGATGTCCTCCTTCGTTCTGCGGAGGTTCCCGTAGTGGTGGACCTGTGGGCTCCCTGGTGTGGCCCCTGTACGACATTGGGTCCGATCATCGAACGGGTGGTGGACGCCACCGAGGGTGCCGTGACCCTGGTCAAGGTCAATGTGGACGAGAATCCGTCAATCTCCGCCAGCTTCCAGGTCCAGTCGATCCCGGCTGTGTTCGCCCTGAAGGACGGGAAGGTGGTGAGCAGCTTCATCGGCGCCCAATCCGAGGAGGCGGTGACCGACTTCGTTGCCGGGTTGCTCTCCCCGCCCAACGAAGTGGACCTGCTCGTCGCCCACGGTAGTGAAACCGGTTCCGAGGAGTCGCTTCGGCAAGCGCTCGAGCTCCAGCCCGATCACGTTGATGCCATCTGCACCCTGGCCGGATTGCTCATCGCCAGGGGTGCCACCGACGAGGCGATCGCGCTGCTCGGTCGGATACCGGAGAATCCCGAGACTCGTCGCCTACTGGCGGAGGCCCGCCTGGCATCCCGGCAGGTGGAGGTGTCCGGTGGGGGGGTCGATGATCTCCTTGCCGGGTTGCTCGACCGGGTCAAGGATGACCCCGATGTCCGGCAGGAGTTCCTCGATCTCTTGGAGACGCTCGGTCCTGACGACCCCCGGACTGCTGGTTACCGCAAGGCATTGGCCGCCCGCCTGTTCTGACGCTGATCGAGGGCCCGGGCGGAAGGTAGCGTCACGGTCGTGCACGCCGCGACCCTCACCTTGGGCCACCAGAAGATCGACATCAACACCCGGGCACTGGTGATGGGGATCCTCAACCGCACCCCCGACTCGTTCTTCGACAAGGGAGCCACCTTCGCTTTGGACGATCTGGTGCGGCGGGCGGCGGCACTGGTGGAGGACGGTGCCGACCTGCTCGATATCGGTGGGGTGAAGGCGGGCCCGGGTCCCGAAGTTGCCGAAGCCGAGGAACTCGACAGGGTGATTCCTGCCATCGAGGCGATCCATTCCCGATTCGACATCCCCCTTTCGGTCGATACCTGGAGAGCCTCCGTGGCCAAAGAGGCCTATGCCGCCGGAGCCGTCGTGGGCAACGACATCAGTGGTTTCGCTGACCCCGAGTATCTGACGGCGGCCGCGGCGGCCGGCGCCACCGTGGTGGCCACCCATATCCGGCTTGCCCCCCGAGTTCCCGACCCGGAACCGGTCTACGACGACGTGGTGGATGCGGTGCGGACGTTTGTGCTGGAGCGGGCAGACCGGGCCATCGAATGCGGTTTGACCCCCGATCGGATCGTGTTGGATGCCGGGCTCGACCTGGGAAAGACGGCTCAGCAATCGCTCACCCTGCTGCGTGCGTCGGATCGGTTGGCATCCCTTGGGTACCCGCTGCTGCTTTCGGCATCCAACAAGACGTTCCTCGGGGTGACGCTGGGCCTCGAGATCGGGGATCGTCGGCAGGCAACTATCGCCGCCACTGCTTTGGGGGTGACACTCGGCTGCCGCATCGTCCGGGTCCACGACGTGGCCGGCAATCGGAGGGCGTGCGACGCCTTGGAAGCCATCCTGCGCATCGGGCGGGAGGACCGATGAACATGGTGACCACTGAAGTCCGTGCCGTGTACCTGGTGAAGGGGGATGACGCTTCCCTGGTGGCTCAGGAAGCCCACGGGTTGGTGGAGAGCCTGGTGAACGGGGGGGATCCGACACTGATGGTCGAGGAATTCGGCGGGCCATCCACCGACGATCTGGATATCGGGGCCGTGATCGATGCCTGCACCACGCCGCCGTTTCTGGTGGAACGGCGGGTGGTGGTCCTTCGTGATGCCGGGCAGTTGTCGCCGGCCGACGCCAAGCGACTGGTGGCGTATCTCGACGATCCGTTACCAACCACTGCTCTGGTTCTGATGGTTGGTGGTGGGGCCGTTCCCCCGGTGCTGACCAAACGGGTGGGGGCACTCGGCGACGTGGTGGACACCGCGGTGGGAAGGGGCAAAGCGAGGACCCAGTGGTTGGCTACTCATCTCAAAGGTGCACCGGTCAGGCTCGACGGGCCGGCCTCCGCCCGCCTGGCCGAGCATCTCGGTGGGGATATGGGTCGCCTGGCCGGGTTGCTCGGATCCCTCGCCTCTGCCTACGGCCAGGGCTCTACGGTGTCGCTCCATGACCTCGAACCGTTTTTGGGGGAGGCGGGATCGGTCGCACCGTGGGACCTTACCGATGCGCTGGACGCCGGCGACACGGCCAAGGCGCTCGGTGTGCTCCATCGCATTCTCGGTGCTTCGGGGTCACACCCATTGGTGGTGATGAGCATGCTCCATCGTCATTTCCGCCAGATGTTGCGACTCGACGGCTCGGGCATCACCTCTCCCGAAGAGGCGGCGAGGGCGCTGGGGCTCCAGAGCCCGTTCCCGGCCAAGAAGGCCCTGGCCCAGAGTCGACGCCTGGGTACGCCCGGCATCGCTCGGGCGGTGCTGTTGTTGGCCGATGCCGACCTCGATCTTCGGGGCTCGACCGGCTTGCCGGGTGAATTGGTACTCGAGGTGTTGGTGGCCCGATTGAGTCGATTGGTGCGCCCCTCCAGAGGGTGACGGGTCTGGGTTGTCATCGAAAGTCCCGTGACGGGGGGACCGGGCCCAGCTCGATGGGATCGATCCGCTCCGCTATCAGGTTGGTCGCCCCCTCGGATCGTTCGAGGCGACCCCGCACGAGAAGGCCGCGGGACGACCGGGCGACAGACTTCCAGCGGATCCACGCGCCGCGGGAGCACACCACGTTGACCATCCCGGTTTCGTCCTCGAGGTTCAGAAAGACGGCACCGTGCGCACTCTCGGGCTGCTGTCGATGGGTCACCACGCCTCCGACGGTGATCCGACTGCCGGTCGGGGTTGCGTCCAACTTGTCGGTCCGGACCACACCCAGGTCGTCGAGTCGGGGCCGGAGCAGGTCCATGGCGGTGGCGTCCGGGGCCATTCCCAGTGACCACAGGTCGTCGGCCACGCCCTCCCAGGGAGTGGGAGCGGGGAGAGGCGGCGGCTCCGACCCGGTGACCACCCCCGGAAGCCGGTCAAAGGTGGCTTGAGCCGCGGCTCCCGCTGTCCATACCAGCGACCGCCGGTTCCTACCCCGGGCTGCCTGCTTTTCCCCGGGGCCGCCGTTTTCGCCGCCGCCCGTGCCGCCGCCCGCGTTGGTGGAAAGGCTGTCGAGTGCTCCGGCGGTGGCCAGCGTCTCCAACTGGGCTCGGGTGACGCCGGCCCGGCGCACCAGATCCTCCATCCCCGACCAGGGGCGGCCCTCCGCTATCCTCCCTGCCGCCTCGTCCCCGATGCCACGTACCGACGACAACCCGAGCCGGACGGCGGGAGTGTCCCGATCAGCCTCGGCGCCTTCCTCGATCCAGGCACCGGCACGGCTGGCATTCACGTCAGGGCGGCGGATCCCCACTCCATGCCGCTTGGCGTCGGCGATCAGACTCTGGGGGGACCAAAACCCCATGGGCTGGGCATTCAGCAGCCCGGCGGTGAAGGCAGCCGGGTAGTGCACCTTGCACCAGGCAGTGGAGTACACCAGGTGGGCAAATGCCACCGAGTGGCTCTCGGGAAAGCCGAAGTTGGCAAAGGCTGCCAGCGCGGCGTAGACCTGTTCGGCCACGTCCACCCCTACGTTTTTGGCGGCCATGCCGGCGAAGAGGCGGCCGCGGAGACGCTCCATCCGCTCACCCGATCGTTTGGCGCTCATGGCCTGGCGCAGTTCGTCGGCTTCTGTGGGGGAAAAACCGGCCACGTCGATGGCGATCTGCATCAACTGTTCTTGAAAGAGCGGGACGCCGAGAGTCCGCTCCAGCGATGGCTGCAGTAGCGGATGCAGATACGAGACGGGCTCGGTCCCATTCCGCCGCCGGATGTAGGGATGAACAGCATTGCCCTGGATCGGTCCGGGGCGGATGAGGGCGACTTCGATGGCCAGGTCGTAGAAGCATCGGGGTTGCACGCGGGGGAGTGTGCCCATCTGGGCCCGGGACTCCACTTGGAACACCCCGACGGTGTCGGCCCGGCACAACAGGTCGTAGACCTCGACCTCCTGGTCGAGGCGGGCTAGATCGATCTCGATGCCGTGGTACTCCCGCACCAGATCGACCATGTGATGGAGGGCGGTCAGCATGCCCAGACCGAGGAGGTCGAACTTGACAAGGCCGGCCGCCGCGCAGTCGTCCTTGTCCCACTGGAGCACGCTGCGGCCCGGCATCCGGCCCCATTCCACTGGGCAGATCTCGACCACCGGGCGATCGCAGATCACCATGCCTCCCGAGTGGATGCCCAGATGCCGGGGGAAATCCAGTATCTCGGTGGCCAGATCCCGTACCAGTGGAGGGAGATCGTCACGGTCACCGATGGGCTCACCCCGCTGCACCGACTTGGCCCACCCGTCCACTTCCTCCATTGGATGCCCCAGGGCCTTACCCATGTCGCGGATGGCGGACTTTGACCGGTAGGTGATGACGTTGGCGACCTGAGCGGCGTGTAGCCGGCCGTACCGTTCGTAGACGTACTGGATGGCCTCTTCCCGGCGGCCCGACTCGATGTCGACGTCGATGTCCGGCGGTCCGTCGCGGGCAGGCGAGAGAAAACGCTCGAACAACAACCCGAGTGAGACGGCATCGACGTTGGTGATGCCGAGGGCGTAACAGACGGCGGATGTGGCCGCCGAGCCCCGACCCTGGTAGAAGATGTTCCGCCGGCGGCAGAACATCACGATGTCCCACACGGTGAGGAAGTAGCCCGCAAACCCGAGGGCACCGATGACGTCGAGTTCATGGTCGAGCTGTTTCCACGCCCCCGGCACCCGCTCGGCATCCCGCGAGCCGTAACGGTCGGTGGCCCCCTGTCGGACCAACTCCATCAACCAGGTCTGTTCGGTATGGCCGGCCGGTACCGGAAAGTCGGGTAGCCGTGGTGCCACCAGGCGCAGATCGAAGGCACACTCTGCGGCGATCTCCGCCGACCGTTCCACCGCCCCGGGCCAGCGGGCGAATCGCCATTTCTGCTCTGCGTCACCGCGTAGGCAGGCGCTCGGCGAAGGGGGGAGCCAGCCCTCGATGTTCTCGAGAGATTGCCGGGCCCGTACGGCAGCCAGCGCGGTGGCCAGGGGGAAACGAGCGGGGACGGCGTAATGGACATTGTTGGTCGCCACCGGCGTGACCCCCCGCCCGGTGGCCAGCAGGGCCAGGGTGTCGTTGCGGGTGGTGTCGATGGGATCACCGTGGTCCCACAGCTCCACGGCAATGCGGTCACGGCCGAACCGGTCGATCAGTTGGTCGAGGACCCGGGTCGCTGCGGCCGGACCACCGGTGGTGAGGGCGGTGGCGAGCGCTCCCTTCCGACAGCCGGTGAGGATCTGCCAATGACCGTCATGACGGTTGGCCAGGTCATCGAGGGTGATGATGGGCTTTCCCTTTTCGCCTCCCGCCAGGTGTGCTTCGGCGATGCCGCGACTGAGCCGGGCGTAGCCTCCGGGGCTCCGGGCCAGCACCACCAGATGGGTGCCGTCGGGATCGGGAACACCCGTGCGAGGCGGGGCTGGGGTTCCCGCACTGGTGAGGGTGAGCTCGGCTCCGAACACGGTGGGGAGGCCGAGGGCGCGGGCTGCCTCGGCGAACCGGACGGCACCGTAGAGACCGTCATGATCGGTGAGGGCAAGCGCGGACAGCCCGAGCCGGACGGCTTCAGCGGCCAGTTCCTCGGGATGGCTTGCACCGTCGAGAAAAGAAAAGTTGGAGTGGGTGTGCAACTCGGCGTAGGTCGTCATTTTCGGCGACGTCCGTTCATTCATAGGTGGCTTCCACCCACCACCGGCCTCGTTCGGCCAGAAGGAGGCGGGCATGGGCATTGGCATCGGTCACCACCTGCATGCGGGCACTGCGCCGGTGAGAGCGGGACCACCATCGTTCATCCGTCGGCCACGGCCCGGCCCAGGCCGTCACCGTTGTCCATGGACATCGCTCAACCGACAGGCGGCTCGGGATAGCGGTGAGGAGGCCCCGGCCCGAGACGGTCACCGGTGCCCCGGCCACATCGATGAGTTCGGCCGGGAGAGGGACGGCATGGATGGAGGCCGGCGCCGGAGGTGGGATTCGGCCCGGCCATGGAGCGTGGACGGTAGTGGTGTCGGGTGTCTCGTGGGCATTCCATGTGACGAACCGGGCTTGTTCGCCCGGGTTGCGCCCGCCCTGGAGCCGGACGGCGACCACGCTGTCGGGACCGAGTAGATGCTGCACTGCAGCCAGGGCCCGGGCGGCGCGGGCATCGGTGTCACTCACCCCTCCCCAGAACCCGGATTGACCGGCCGCCGCCGGAACCCCGTTGCGTAGTTGATCGACACGACGCCCGGTAGTCGAAAGGCGCAGCTCACCCGGTTCGGCCAACTCACCGCTTTGCCCACTGGCCACCATGTGGCAGACCACACCGTCGGCCCCGAAGCGACCGAGCACGTGGGACTCCGGGAGGGAGGCGAAGTCTCCCAGCGTGCGGATTCCCAGCCGCTCCAGCAACTCGGCCAGCTCGGGGTTCCCGAGTACACCCATGGGGAAAGGGGCGAGGAACTCGCGGGTTCCGCCTGCGGGGGCAATGAGACCACCCCGTGCGGCCAGAACCGAAGCGAACAGGCCGTCGGCTATACCCACCTCGACCGGGGTGATGCCGCTGGTTACGTCGGTGATCAACCCGACGAGCGCCTCCTCACCTCCGAAGTAGCGCGCCGGCCCGCGGGCCGGGAGCGAACAGATACCAGGCCGGACCGCGGTGATCCACGGGCAGTAGGTCTCCACGGCACCGATCACCCGGATGAACAACCGGAGCACGGCTCCTCCCTCATCCTCTTCGAGGAGTTCAGGACAGCGAACGACGAGCAGACGATCCATGTCAGCGCGGCCGACCTGGTGCTGTGGAGATGGTGGCGGTGCTCTCGGCAGCAGCGATCTCGGCATCCACGATGCCTCCGGTGCTGGCAGTACCCTCGATCGACCCGGTGGGTGACGGCAACCACAGCTGCTGTTGGACAGGTCGTGCTGCCGAACGACGACCGGTGGCTGTCACTGTCATCCGACGACGACGGAGGTATCCCTCGCCGCTTCCGATGCCATCCCAGTGGATGGCATCGATGGTGAGACGCATATCGGGGCACTCGGGCCATCCGGCCCGACCCGGCACCACGATGAGGACGGCTCGGCGTTCTTTTGCCCGGGCGATCAGCCGCCGGGCCATGGCCGGCCGCGGGGGGAACGGCGGGCAGAGCACCACAAGGTCCGTCCCGTCGATCATGGCCGCGGCGGCTTCGGCCCACACCGGACCCGGCCGGGGTACCAGGGCGAACCGGACGAGATCGACCCCGAGGCCGTGGGAGGCGACGGCGCCCACATCGGGGAGTCCGATGGCCGCACACCACGACCCAGCTTGCGAGGCTTGGGCCAGGAGAGCGAGGGCCAGTGAGATCTCACCACTGACAGTTCCTCCACCGGTAGTCCCTTCCCTTCCGACGGTGCCCGTACCGGTGACCACGATGGTGCTGCCTCGCCGCAGGCTCCGGTCGGGGAAGAGGTCGGCGAGAGGTGCGGCCACTGGCAACAGACGGGTCTGGCTCGACGAAATGGGCCGTGTGCGCTCGGCCAATATGACCAGGGATTCTCTACTCGTTTCCCTGGTCAAAGCGATGCCAGCCCGTGGGTCAGCCAAAGATACGAACATATGTTCGTAGAGTACTCCGTCTGTGGCGGGAGCGCCCAGGGGCCTTCATGAGAAATCCTGTGGTGTGCACCACTTGGAGCAATCTGCTGGATACGATGTGACCACCAGAGAGAGGAGGTGGTCCAACTGAGCAATCAACGTTTTGGGATCCTGGAGGTGACTGGTCGCTGAGGCGGCCCGCTGTACCACCTGGCGAAACCCAGCCAGACACCCACTGGGCGACTTAGCCGGGCCAAGATCCCACCCGGCGTCGTAGGGGACCTAGTGCCTTACTCAGCAATGTTGTAGCTACAGGGCGTCCTCCGAGGCGCCCTGTAGCGCGTTCCGGGAGACGTATCCGCGGTCGCCAAGTCCGGCACCGCCGACATTGGTGCCCCCTCATGGCATCTACAGGACCGACTGCACGCACGCAATCGAGCCCCGTGGACCAGCACAGATGGCGCGGTAGCGTCCATGCCGTGGTCGATGCAGCCTCAACTTCGGACTCGCTCCCTATCGAAGCGCTCCAGGCTGGGCTGTCTCGGGTCGTGACATTGCGGGCTGATCTCGAGGATGAACTCGAAGCAATCGGGGAGTCGACGGCGTTGGTGCCGGACGACGAGCATGACGCGGAAGGCTCGACCGTCGGCTACGAGCGAGCACGGGTGAGCGCTCTTCTGGTTTTCACCCATCAGGAAATCGAAAACCTGATGGCGGCGCTGAAACGTGTAACCGGCGAGACCTACGGACGGTGCGACCGGTGCGGCATGAATATCGGGATAGAGCGCCTTGTCGCCCTGCCCACCGCAACAAGGTGCGTTTCCTGTGCTGTTCGACAAGGACGGGGCAAACTACCCGGTACGAGAGATGGGGCGAGGGCCTGCAAACTCATTGAGCCGAGCGCCAATCGGACTCAGACACCGTCCCACAGGCCGACCGGTGCGTCGCCCACCCGGTAATGTCCGGGTTGCCGCTCGCCCGATACCGCCTTCTCGATCCGCTGCTGCATGCCGGGGGTGAGTACGCCGGCAGTGATCATCTCGACGAACGTGGCAGTGGCGTTACCGACATCGAAGAAGTCGCGTTGCCATCCCCACTGAAAGTTGCCGGCGTACTGGAACCAGCTGCCACCCAGGCCGGCGATCTCGTAGTGGCTCCCGTCCGGCCGGGTGGCGTCGGCGACCTGTTTCCAGAGACCGAGCACCTCGCCCTGCACGTCGTCGATGAGGACCCGCTGGTAGGGATAGGTCCACCCGCCGAGCCCCTCCATCTCCAAGCCCACCGCGTATTCGCGGATCTCATCCTTGCCGACGGCCATGAACTCGTCGTTCGGACCAGCATTCCATCCGTAGGTGGCGTCTTGGGTATAGAGATCGGCCAACGGCAGCCAGTCGAGTGATTCTTCGCAGCGGCGATTGGTGTCCAACCAACGCTGCATCATCTCTTCGAGTTCAGCTCGCGGGTACGACGGCATGGATTCAGTCCTCCTCGACAATTCGTAGAGCGGTGGTGGGACAGAAGCGGACGGCTGCTTCCACTTCAGCCCGGCGGTTCTCCCCGGGGGAGCCTTCGAGAATGGTGACCTTATGGTTCTTGGCCAGTTCGAAGACGCCGGGCGCCTCGGATTCACAGACCCCGTGGCCCTGACAGAGTTCGAGGTCGACAAGCACTCTCACGATGCGGCGCCCGGGGAGGAGCCGGTGGCCGGCCGAGCAGATTTGCGGCGGTAGCGCACGACGCACGGCTGCTGCATCTGCACCACCATCTTCGAGTGGTCGTTTCGGTAGGTATCAGGTGCCTGCGCCAATTCGAATTCCCAGTCCAACAACAGCACCGAGAAGATGGCTTTCAGCTGCATCATGGCGAAGGCCGCGCCGACGCACCGGTGGCGGCCGGCGCCAAAGGGAATCCACGTCCAGGGGTTGGCTCGGTCCTCGAACCGAGGGTCGAGATACCGATCAGGAACGAAGGAGTCGGCATCGGGGAAGTCCTCGGGGATCCGGTTGGAGACCGAGGGGCTGGCTCCCACCATCTGTCCGGCTTTGATGGCGTATCCGTCGCACTCGAGATCCTCTTTGGCCACCCGCAACAACAGAATGAGAGGCGGGTGCAAACGCAGCGCTTCTTTGATGGCCGACTCCATGTGGGGCATCTCCCGCAGCGCCTGATAGCTGACCTCGGCACCCTCGGCGTAGAGCTCGTCGAGTTCGTCGATGACCGAGGCCATGATGCCGGGGTGGCGGAGTAGCTCGATCAACGTCCAGGCGGCCGTCCCTGAGGTGGTGTGGTGCCCGGCGAACATCATGGAGATGAACATGCCGGTCACCTCGTTGGCGAGAAACCGGGGCGTGCCATCTTCGTTGGTGATGGACATGAGCACGTCGAGGAGGTCGCGATCGTCCTCGGCCGCAGATGACCCTGACCCATCAGCCGTCCCTGACCCATCAGAGCCAGCGCTGGCGGCTCGGCGCTCCATGATTCCCTGCACCAGTTCGACCAGGCCAACTCTGGCCGCGTCGCGCCGCCGGAAGCTCTCGATCGGGGCGTAGGGGTCGACGTAGGCGATGGCGTCGGTTCCCTGTTCGAGGTCGTGGTACAGCTGGGCAAAGCGCTTGTCGAGCTCGCGCCGGAACCGCTTGCCGACCAGACAAGCTGACGAGGTGTAGATGGTCAGTTCGGCGAGCCAGTCGAGGAGGTCGATCTCCCCCTCGTCATCCCACCCGGCCACCATCTGCTCCACTTCGTCGGCGATGGTGGCGGCGTGACCCCGCATGAACTTGTCGCGCAGCGCCTGATTGTGGAGCATCTCGCGACGACGCTCCGGCGAGGCGTCGAAGACCACGCCCTCGCCGAAGATCGGGGTCATGAACGGGTATGCCTCGGCCTGGTCGAGTTGTTCCTCGGGGGCCCGGAAGAAGAATTCATTGGCACTGGCACCGGTCATCAGCACAACGTCCCGGTCAGCCAGCTCGAAGATGCCAATGTCCCCACACTCGGACCGCACCCGGTTCATCAGGGCGATCGGGTCGCGGCGGAGCTCCTCGAGGTGCCCGGTGTCCCCTTCGCCGCCCGAGACTCGGGAAGGCTCGCGCCGATCCGTGGCGATGGTCATTGTCCTACCTCCCGAATCGGTGCTTCCGGCTGCAGCTCGATGGTCGTGGCGTGGGTACCGCGCGGCAAGGTCACCGCGGCCACGATGGCCAGCGCCACGCCCTTGGGCCGCATGAAATTGGAGTGACGAGCGAACCCCCACGCCGCCCACTCTTCGATCACCTCGGCGGTCACCTCGGGGTCCCAGTCCATCCCCATGCCGGTCAAGGTGGGGCCCGGACGCACGATGGTGGCCCGGACACCCGTCCCTTCGAACTCCATCTGCAGCGAGCGTACGTAGCCTTCGAGACCCCATTTGGAGGTGACGTAGGCGGCCATCGACGGTCGCGGCGAGACAGCCACATCAGAGGTGACGAAGACAATGTCACCCCGGGTGCGCTCGGTCATTGCCGGAGCCATGGCCAGGACCAATCGATGGGTGCCGGCCAGATTGACCCCGAGGACGTCTTCGAACAACTCGGCATCGGTCTCGAGCACGCTGCCCGCCCGGTTTTGTGCCGCATTGGAGACCAGGATCTCCACATTCCCGAGGGTATCGGTGGCAGCCGCGGCAAAACGCTTGATGGAGTCTCCGTCGGCCAGGTCCAGATGGATTGCGAACGCGTCACCTCCATTGGAGCGGATCTCAGCCGCAACGTCCTCGCAGAGTGCCACCCGGCGGGCACCGAGGACCACTGGGTGGCCGAGAGCGGCGAGGGCGACAGCGGTTGCTTGTCCGATGCCCGATGACGCCCCGGTCACCACTGCGGGTCGGAGTTCGGGATGGGGTTCAAAGCGAGACATCAGCGCATGGTGACCTTGGTCGGGAGGGTGGCGAAGCCTCGCACATTGATGGAGTGGACTCGCGCCATTCCACTCGGATCCACCTCGTAGCTCGCCACCCTCTTCACCAGTTCACCGAGCCCGATGCGCGCCTCCAGGCGAGCCAAGGGTGCGCCCATGCAGAAGTGACGCCCATTCCCGAAGCTGATCAGTTTGGTGGTGTCCCGATCGAGGTCATAGCGCTCCGGATCGGGAAAGACCGACTCGTCGCGGTTGCCGGATCCGATCAACAACAGCACCTTGGCTCCTTCGGGGATGGCGGTGTCGTGTAGCTCAAGAGGCATCCGGGTGACACGCAGGAGCATCTGGCTGGAGGTATCGAACCGCAGGGTCTCCTCGATCCAGTCGACCACGCGAGCGGGGTCATCGAATGGTTTGGTGCCTTGGTCGGGGTTGTGCCATCCCCAGTACCAGGCGTTGCCCAAGAGTTTGGTGGTCGTCTCGTTGCCGGCCACCACCATGAGAAAGAGGAAAGCGATGATCTCCTCATCGGTGAGTTTGTCCCCGTCAATTTCCGCGTCGAGCAATGCCGAGGCCAGGTCGTCCCGACGGACGGAACGGCGCTCGTTCACCATGTCCTGGTAGTAGCCGACCAGAGTGAGCGCCGCATCCATGCCCGCCCGGGGTACGTCGAACAGTCCGTCCTCGCGGTGGACGACCAGATCAGCCAACCGACGGACTTCGGCCCGGTCGACCGGAGGCACACCGACCAATTCGGAGATCACATCCATCGGGAGTTTGCCGGCGAAGTCGGCGATGAAATCGAATTCACCCATATCGAGTGCAGGCTCGAGATGCTCGATGGCAATTTCGCGGATCCGGTCTTCCATCTGCGCCACCTTGGATGGGGTGAAGCCTTTGCCCACCAGAGAACGCATCCGGGTATGTCGGGGCGGGTCAAGTGCCAGGAACGACATCACTTTGTGGGCGTCCGGTCCGAAAGCACTGGGATCGAGAGAGACGCCAAAGGAATTGGAGAAGGCGTCTACGTTGCGGAACGCGGCCAGCACGTCTTCGTGCCGGGACAGCGCCCAAAAGTCGAACTCGTCGTTCCGGTACACCGGCGCCTCCGCGCGCAGCCGGGCGTAGATCGGATAGGGGTCCTCATGGATC
>JADGOI010000052.1 GCA_017883075.1 Acidimicrobiales bacterium | reverse complement strand
GCCCAACTGCTCCAGAAGGAGAAGATCATCGTCCCGGCCCAGAAGGCCGCTCCCCAGGAGTGGAAGAACTGGTGGTGGGTCTGCCTGGGTGGCCAGGTGATCTTCCTCGGGCTGGTCTTCACCATGCGGGGCCGGTGGAGTCCGCGCAAGGCCCGGGAAGACGACGAGGAGCGTGAGGCACTGGTCGCGCGGGAACTGGCCGCCATCAGGGCGGCCGGCGCCGGGACCTGAACCTGGTCCTGGCGGGCTGGCCCCGCCGGGCTGGTCCCGCCGGGCTGACATCGTGAAGCAGCAGAGCTCAAGTAACGGACGTGGGGATGGGGCAATCGCTACGAGACCCCGGTGGTCACAGAGACCGCCGCCCTCGCCTTCGTGATGATCACCCTCGGGCCCATCGACCTCGTCCTCCCGTATGAGTGCATGAAGGCCGTCGGTCCCCGAGCTGACCCGCATTCTTGCCGGGAGGCCCACATTGGCACCCCTCACACCACTTCGGGTCGCCGGCTCGAAGCACAGACGGTAGCCTTCGCCCGGGACGTGGTGCCGAGTACTCGGTCGGCTGCTTCGGCGGAGATGACACGGGCGGTTGCCGGTTCCCGACATCGCGGCAAATTGCCGTGAACGACGAGCCCGGCACAGCGGAGGCCGCGCGGAAAGAGGAGCCATGACCCCCACGACCTTGCCGGAACCGGTGCCCCACGGCCTGAGCGTTCTCGAGCTGGGGCTCTACCGCCACCTGGCCGACCACGTCTCTTCAGAGGCCGAGCTCATCACCTCCTACCGGGAACTGGCCGAAGCGCCCGCCACCCCGGAAGCGGCGCGTTACCTGCTGCGATTGGTGGTCGAGGACGAGGAACGCCACCACCGCGTCATGCACGAGATCGCCACCGCACTTGGTGAGGGCATCGTCTGGAAGAACGACGCCGAAACCGTGCCCGACCTGCCGCACGGAAAGCCCGACCCTGCCCTCGAGGAGGTCACCAAGCGGTTCCTCGCCGCCGAACGCGCCGACCGCAAAGAGCTGCGCGCCCTGCGTAAGGAACTGCAGCCGTACCGCGACACAACTCTGTGGTCGCTGCTCATTGAGCTCATGGAGCACGACACCGCCAAGCACATCCTCCTCCTCACCTTCGTCCGCGACCACGTCGCCCGGCGCCCAAAGCGGTAAGGGCATCGCCCGGCGGTGGATGGCAGGGGGCATCATCGGGTGGGGAGAACCTGCCGAAAGCATCTGTTCACGACTCGGTCAACGCGAACAGCATGGTTGGGCAGGATGGTTGTATCCGATCCGTGGCGCATGCAAAACCCAAAGAAGTAGAACCTCATAACCAATACAGAAGCTCAAACAACCGGCGACGGTGCCAATCGCATCATCGAATCGATCCAGGATGCAGAGAAGATGGCGCTCGAGGCGGTGCGGAGGTTTCTTGACACCGTGAACGGGGTCTTCCCTGACACGAGTGCGGACGGCGGCCCGCGCCAGAAGGTCATCGATTCGGCGTTCAAGATGACAGAACAACTGGTCGGCGCGTCGAACCAACTCGCTCAGAAGGTTGTCAAGGTAGGCCAGAGCGCACTGGGCGAGTCCCAGAAGGGCGACGGGACGGCCAAGAAGTAGCTGCCATGGCGCCCGGGGTGGGGCAGGCACCCCGCTGGCCGTCGGTGTCGTCCTTGTTGTGGGTTACTTCCTTATTGGGGTCCAGAACGGTAGATGCCGGATCAGGGAGATCTGATCGGGTGGCATCCTTGGCGGAGACAAGATGAGAGACCCCGAAGTTTGAGGACTTTCGGCACTAACCGGCCGCCGGGCGACGAGATATGGTCGCGTGAGGTACTGGGGGTGCCAGATGCAACGGCTCAGTGGTGCAGACGCCAGTTTCGTGTACGGCGAGACCCCGAGTTGGCACATGCACGCGGGGACGCTGGTGGTGCTGGACCCCTCGACCGCACCGGGCGGCTTCGACGTGGGTCGGCTGCGCTCGCTGGTCGAGGCCCGGTCGGGGCTGCTCGGCCCCTTCTTGCGCCGCTTGGTCAAGGTCCCCTTCGGCCTCGACCGGCCTGTTTGGGTGGACGACCCGCGCTTCGATATCGGCCGCCAGGTCAACTCTGTCGGCGTCCCGGCCCCGGGTAGTCCCCGCGAGCTCGGTGCGTTGGTCGGCGAACTGTTGTCCTTCAAGCTCGATCCGGGTCGCCCGATGTGGGAGGTCTGGTTCATCGAAGGCCTCGAGGGTGGCCGGGTGGCCCTTCTCGTGAAGGTGCACCACTGCCTGGCGGACGGGACCCGGGGCACCCGCCTGCTCGAGGTGCTCTTCGATCTCGAACCCGATGCCCCTTTTGGTCGGCCCGATACGCCCGTGCTTCAGGGTGAGCGCATCCCCCCCGGGTGGGAGATGGCCCTGCGGGCGCTGCCCCGGCTGGCAGGCACCCCGCTTCGGGCCGCCCGCACTTCAGGCCACCTCGGCCGCTCCGCCCTGGGGATGCTTCGCGTGCGCGGCTCCCCGGAATGGCCGACGGCCACGATGCCCTTCCAGGCCCCGCGCACTTCGCTCAACCGAGCCATCACTCCAAACCGCGGGTTCGCCTTCTGCTCGGTGCCTCTCTCGGGGGTCAAGACCATCAAGAACGCCTTCTCGGTGACGGTGAACGATGTGGTGCTCGGCATCTGCGCCGGTGCCTTACGTCGCTACCTGGCGGACCGCGGCGAACTTCCGGGCAAGCCGCTGGTCGCCCAGATACCCGTGGCGGTGCATGGCGATAACGGAGGTGATGTCTCCGGTGGTGCGTGGGGGAACGCGGTTACCGTGATGGGAGTCGCCCTGGCCACACAACTCGCAGACCCGGTCGAGCGGCTCCGGGCGATCCACGCCTCGTCCCGCAGCGGAAAAATCATGCAGCATGCGCTCGGCGATGACCTCATCCTCGACCTGGCTGATGTCGTTCCGCCCGGACTCCTCGCCGTCGGGGTCCGGGCCTACTGCCGGCTCCAACTCGCCGAGCATCACCCGCCGATCTTCAACCTGATCGTCTCCAACGTGCAGGGTCCATCGATTCCGCTGTACATCGCAGGGGCGCGGCTCGTGGCCGGCCACCCGATCGGCCCGTTGCTCGACGGCGGCGGGCTGAACATCACCGTGCTCAGCTACCTGGACCACATCGACTTCGGCTTCGTCGTATGCCCGGACATCGTCGAAGATCCCTGGGAGTTCGCCGAAGCGACGTTGGAGGCGTTCGCCGAACTCGAGAAGGCGGCGACGATGAGCGCCTCACCCTCAAAGAGGACCAACAAGGCAAGGACAAAAGCAGTCGACGGTGCCGGTGCCTGACGAGTAGCAAGGGGTGGCTGAGCGCGGGTCAGTGCTGCCGGCAGCAAGACCATCGCCGGCAACCTTCTGGCGAGCCTCAATCTCCTCGTATCCACCCCCTGGCCGAACCCGCCGGACGTTCGAAGCACGAAACGGCGAGGGAAACACCCGAGTGCTCGGAGGTGAAGACGGCGCCGAAGCTCGATACGTACACGATGGCTCGATGGCTCGGTCGGGGACGCAGGCCATCATCTCGGCTCATTCGTCCTCGAGGTCGCTGCTGATGTCCTCGCCGCCTGGGTGACCCAGGCGGCATGCGGCCTGCTCGGGAAGCTCCTATTCGGCCTGCGGTCGGGTGATCGGGCAGTATGGGATCCCGTCAATGGGGAAGAAGCCCGGGTCAGCCCACCTGTCGGTCACGGTTCTCCCAGTAGCGCCGCCGCAGTTCGCGCTTCAGGGGCTTGAACGCGCCTGACAGCGGCAGCGGACCGTCCTGGAACTCCACCGACTTGGGGACCTTGAACCCTGCCAGGATCTGGCGTGCATATCCGATCAGGTCCTCGGCCGTCGCCGTCATGCCCAGCTTGAGGACGACGATGGCGTGGACGGCCTCGCCCCAGGACTCGCTCGGGATCCCGATCACCGCGACTTCCTGCACCGCGGGATGATTGGCGATGGCGTTCTCCACCTCGGTGGAGTACACGTTCTCCCCGCCCGTGACGATCATGTCCTTCATACGGTCGGTGAGGTGCAAGAGGCCCTGGTCGTCGAGGAAGCCCATGTCGCCGGTGCGATACCAGCCGTCACGCATCGCCGCTTCGGTCTCTTCGGGCTTGTTCCAGTACTCGCGCATGAGGTTCCCGCCACGGGCGCACACTTCCCCCGGATCTCCCTGGGGGAGAGCGTTGCCGAGTGAATCGGTGATGCGCAGTTCGACGCCGACCACCGGCCTGCCCGCGGCCGTGAGCACGGTCCCGCCACGCCGATGATCCTCGCCGCTGAGGATCGTGAGCACAGAGGCCGCTTCGGTCATCCCGTATCCCTGGAGGAAGTCGGTGTCGGGGAGCATCTCCAGCCATCGGGCGATGAGGGTCTGCGAGATCGGGGCTGCCCCGTAGACCAGCTGGCGCAGCGACTGCAGGGACTCGACCGAGAATCCCTCGGCCCGTTCGAGCATCGACAGCATGACCGGGACCATCATCGTCGTGTCGATCCTCTGTCCCTCGATGACCCGCAGTACCAGCTCCGGGTCGAACAGCGGGATCGTCACCGAGGTCGCTCCGCTGGCGGGGATGCCGAGCACGCCGGCGACGACCGCGGCGTGGAACATGGGTGACTGGAACAGGAACCGCCGCTCCTCACGAAGCCCTATCTCGAACAGCACGTGGTAGACGTTCAGCACCTCGGCCCGCTGCTGGAGAAGGGCCCCCTTGGGGAGTCCGGTCGTCCCTCCGGTGTACATGAGGACGGCAGCGTCGTCCTCCTCGGGCTCGGGTGGCATGACCGGCTCGCCCGCCGCCAGCAGTTCCTCGTAGCCGAGGGTGTCGCCGTCACGGCCCGTGATGCCGTCGCCGACCTCTCCGCCAATGATGACCAGCTTGTCGATCTTCGCCCCCTCCTCGTCACGGGCGCGGTCGAGGAGCGTGGCGAACACCGGGTCGGTGAAGACCACCCGGGCATCGGAGTCATTGAGGACGTAGGCCAGTTCGGCTGGGGTGAAACGGATGTTGAGCGGGTTGATGATGCCTGCTCCGAACATCGCGGCGTGGTAGAGCTCCAAAAACTCGTGCCCGTTCATCGCGAGCACCGCGAACCGGTCGCCCGGCTCCACGCCCAGTTCACTTCGCATGGCGCTCGCCAGCCGCAACAAGCGGTCGATGTGGGTGGCGAACGTTCCCTCGTAGCGCACGCCGTCGCGGGTCAAGTCGACGAACGCCACCTTGTCGGCCAGCCGCTCGGCGCGCGGCAGCAAGAATCTTGGGTACACCAGTTCCTTCATGACAATCCACCTCTTTCGACAACGGCTTCGGGAGCATCAGCGCTGACGGGCACCAAAATCACGAGCGGGACGTTCAGTCGTGATTGGCTGCCCGCCTGACGGTGCAACGGCGCGAGGCCGGGCTGACCGGGGCACTTGCGCGCCTTTGCGGACAAGCGAGCGACGGAAAGCTTCAAGTGGGACCCCCTGACGATGTCTCCCGCTGGGTGTTCCACCATCGGGACAAGTCCCACCGTACCCTGAGGGGCACTGTTGTGCCGGGCGGCCGCAGGGTCGCCGATGAGGCATCTGTGAAGGCGACCGATCGTTGGCGTCACGTATACCGGGGGGGTCTGGCAACCGGCCATCCGGAACCGGTCATGCCGCGAACAGAGAACGGCGCCGCCAGCGCACCAGGGAATACCCTCGACGCCGCCATGTCCCCACCACTTGGCATTCAGATGACATGTGCGGAGACCACAGTGGGATTGGAGCAGAGGATTGGCAACATGCCCCGATCACGCGGATGCCCGGCTCCGCCGCGACCGGGCGACGAGGACGCGACGGGCCTCGAGACGGCCGGCACGCATGAAGCCCGGCCAATCTGTGGTGTTGAGGAACTGCCGGTAGAACCCTGCCCCGCGGACCTTGGCGTAGGGTACGGGCTCGATCATCATCACCTCGGTCTCGCTTTCGAGCCGGGACAGATTGGTCCTCGCCAACTCCACTTGCTGGCAGGTGCGCACCTGGCTGGCAATGGAGAGGATGCTGAAGCGCCGGTCCTGCCAGCCGGAGGCGTCCTCGCCGGCGAAGCCCCGCGGGTAGAACCCGTTGATCGCCAGCACCACCTCGGGTGTCTCCTCGATGTCGAGAACAGGCCGCACCGGGAAGATGTCGACGACGCCGCCGTCACACCAGGAGCAGTCGCCGAGCTGCACCGGTTCGATGAACAACGGCAGGGCGATCGCCATGTGGACGGCCCGGGCGACCGGCAGGTCCGGGTGGGTGCGGGGACCGATGTACTCGAGGCGGTTCTCTTCGATATTCCAAATGGGAGCGTAGGCGGGTATCGGCATCTCGCCGAGGGTCATGTCGCCGAGCAGCCGCCGGTACAACGCCTCGATTCGCTCACCCCGGACGATGCCGGCGAAGCCTTTTGCCGCCAGCGGAACCAGGGAGGCCAGCATCGGCCAATCGATGTCGACGTATTCCTCGGGGCGGATGCCGAGTGTGAAGGCAGCGACCTCATCGGCGGGGACGCCGGCGGCGATGGGGAACCCAAATAGGGCGGACCCCGAGCAGAGTGAGATGACCGATGGGCGAACGCCGGCTTCTTCCAGCGCCCTGGCGGCCCCGACGACCGAAGCGAGAGCCCCACTTCCCCCGGTCGCTACCAAGGCAAGTCGACACCGTTTCAGGTCGGCGATCCGGATGGGCTGT
The DNA here is from genome assembly GCA_017883075.1 of Acidimicrobiales bacterium. GTDB lineage: Bacteria > Actinomycetota > Acidimicrobiia > Acidimicrobiales > RAAP-2 > DASZIT01. The sequence goes on along the minus strand of JADGOI010000052.1, from coordinate 10,202 downwards.
GCCGGCGGGAACGGGTGGAGGTCGGGTTGTCGTCGTTGGTCGAGGGGGAAGGTCACCAGCGCACGCCGGGCGTCATTGAGCAGACCGGCGTCCTCGCGGACGCCGTCAACAAACTCCCTGGTCCGGGTGATGATGTTGAAGTACTGGCGGAGGCGGAACACGTCGAGCAAGGGGCCGAGCATGCGTCCTATTGTCCGGCGAGATTGCTTGGCCGGATAGGGTCCAATGGCTCTTTGTCAGCGTCTCTGGCGCCGCGGGACCTTCACCTGTTCCCAGTCGTCCACTGCCCGCCTACGCTGAGAAGTGGATCTGCTGAGAGGGGTGGAGATGGGAGTGTTCATAAGCGGCAGCGACGGCTCCTCCTGGCACATGGAGAGGGATCCCATGTCGCGGCCGAGCGAGGCCACCAGCGCCGGCTCCGGGCCGATTGCCCTACCGAGGGTTGTTCGAGACGAGCGCGTTCGAGCTGTCGTCCAATCGGCGGAGACTCCATGAAGGCCAACTCATTCCGATCGCGCACAATCCGGATTCACGGCCATGACGTCAGCTACCGGATGGCCGGGGAAGGACCGGCGATCGTGCTGATCCACGGGATTGCCGGGAGTTCGACGACCTGGCGAGGGGTGATGCCCTCGTTGGCCGAGCGCTACACGGTGATTGCCCCTGACCTGCTGGGCCACGGACAGTCGGCCAAGCCCCGCGGTGACTACTCGCTGGGCGCCTACGCGAGTGGGATCAGGGACCTGCTGACTGTGCTGGGTAAGGAACGCGTCACCCTGGTCGGCCACTCCCTCGGAGGTGGTGTGGCCATGCAGTTTGCTTACCAGTTCCCGGATTGGGCCGAGCGGTTGGTCCTGGTCGCCTCGGGAGGACTCGGCAAAGAGGTCAGCCCGCTGCTCAAAGCGGTGACCCTCCCCGGCGCCGAATACGTGCTCCCACTCTTGCTCCATCCCCGGATTCGGGAAATAGCAGAGTGGCCCGGTGCCATGGCCCGCCGGGTGGGCTGGCGGCCGAGTGACTCCCTGACCGAAGTGTGGCGCAGTTACACGTCTCTGACCGACCGACATGGCCAGATGGCTTTTGTTCAAACCGTCCGCTCGGTGATCGATGTCGCCGGCCAGCGAGTAAGCGCCCATGACCGGCTGTACCTGGCCGCGGCGGTTCCGACCCTGATCGTCTGGGGCGACCACGACCGCATCATTCCCGTGGACCACGCCTACCGGGCGGCCGAGGCCATTCCCGGCGCCCGTCTCGAGATCCTCGAAGGTGCCGGGCACTTCCTTCCGTGGCGGGACGCCGACCGTTTTCTGGCCATTCTCGAGGATTTCCTAAAATCGACCACACCCGCTCATGTACCCGAAGAGCGCTGGCGGAAGTTGCTGACTAGCGCGCCGCCCGATGACGAGGAGGAATAGCCGTCACCGACGAGCCGGAACACCATGATTGCATTCAAGCCCCGATCCAGCGAAAGACTGTCGGTGTAGCGAGCGAATAGCAGTTCAAGCTGTCGGTTGACACCATCGGGAATGGCTGAGGTCCTTTCCGGCAATCGGGGCATGATGCTCCAGAGGTAGTGCCGCTGTTTGAACCGCGAGCGGCCGGGCCTGAGCGGGCCGCTCCGGAGTGTGTGGTTCACCGAGTCCATCTTCCCAGTTCAGGGAGCATGTTTCGAGAATCGCACACCTCAGACAATGAGGTCAGGGGCGGTTCTTCGGTGGATCGAAGTTCAGGGGCGGTTCGACCGGATGGTGATCTCCGGCCAGCTCGAGCACTTCTTCGAATCCCTCGCGGAAACACTCCATGAGCACGTCGTAGTCGGGCACCGCCGCCGTGTCGATCGTGAAGCCCACGCAGCACGTTCCGCAATAGGTGAGCAGCGTGATGTTCAGCGACGAGCCGGTCGTCGGACCGAACGCGTAGTACCCCGACACCGGTGCCCCGGCAAGGTAGAGCGGGACATTGATGCCCGGTACGTTGCTCGCCAGGAAGTCAATGTGCTTGAGCATGCTTCCGACCACACCTGACGGGAGCAGGTTCAATGTGCCGGCGATGGTGTTCGACAGCGGCAGCGCACGCTCGTCGCGAGCAACTCGGCACTGCTGGCCGGTGAGCCGAACGCGTTCGGCAGGGTCGGCTATCCCAACGGGCACCTTGAACCGGGCGAGCGTGATCCGATTGCTCGCCGCCGGGTCTCCCTCTTTGCGGATCGAGATCGGCAACGTGATCCTGAGCTCTCCCACTGAGACACCATGTCGCTCGTGGTAGCGACGTAGCCCGCCTGTGACCGAGGCGACGAAGGCATCGTTGAGTGAGCCTCCCGCCGAACCTGCCGCGTGCTTCAGGTCGTCGAGATCCACCGCGATCATATTTAGTTGCCGGTCGAGGCTTCTGCCGGTCATCACCGGTGAGAGGGTGTCGGAGACCGGCTGCACGAATCGAGCGATCGAGCGCGCCGTTTCAAGTGCATCGGATGCCGAGTGCAACGGATCACGGGCGATGTGCACTGCAGTAGGAAGCACGTCGGACAGTCCGTGGCGAATCGTCTCGAAGACGCGGTGCGTGTCGTAGGCGAGCGACTCCCGGACGAGCTCAAGTGCGCCCGGCACTTGACCGTGCTTCTCTGGCACCGGGACCTCGTTTCCGCGATCGGGCTGACTCGTGGTCTCGAACAACAGAAACGCCAATTGCGCACCGCCGATGCCGTCGGTCAGTGAGTGGTGGATCTTCATGACCAACGCCGCACGGTCGCCGACCAGGTGCTCGACGAGGGTGAACTGCCACAGCGGCCGCGACAGGTCGAAACCGCTCATCGCCTCGATCCGGGCGAAGTCGAGCACAGTGGCTGGAGTGTGCGGCCTCGGGGAGTCGATGCGGCGCAGGTGCAGTGACAGGTCGAAGTCCGTGTCGACCCAGAGCGGTGTCGCAAGCCGACCCGGTGGCTGGACCGGGTGCTGCCGGAAGCGCGGGGCAAGCCGGGTCGTTCGCTCGAGCCGAGCCGCGAGCACATCGAAGTCGGGCCGGGCGTCGAGCCAGGCGACGGCGAGGATTGTCGCGCGAAGGCCGGGGTCGTTCTCGAGGTACCACGAGAACGCATCAGTCTCTCGCATGAACAGTTCAGTTTCCTCGGTCATAACTGCCCCCTTGAGGCGCAATGCCTCAGTTCGAACCTAGATCACTCTGGTCACCAGTTCTAGAGTCGAAAGTCAGGTATTGAGCACGCGGTGAGGGTGCTCGGCCAGCTCCGGCGGAGCTGATCCCGTATCTCACGTCCCGAGAACTACTGACGAAAGACCCTTTCCCAAGGGCCGCCACCGGTCGTATGGTGCAGTGAGGCCGCTGGCGAGAAGGGGGTACCTGGTGAAGCGACTGAATGCGCTCGATGCCGAGTTCCTTCACCTGGAGGACGGGATCGTCCACATGCACATCGCCGGGGCCACCGTGTTCGGCGACCCGCCGCCGGCATTTCACGAGATGGAAGCGCTGGTCGCCTCGAAACTGCACCTGATTCCGAGGTACCGCCAACGTGTCCGGTCGGTTCCGTTTGAGCTGGGGCGTCCGGTATGGGTCGACGACCCCCATTTTGATCTCGGTTACCACTTGCGGCACACGGCCTTGCCCGCCCCGGGCGACGACGCGGCGTTCTGCAGTCTGATGGGACGGCTCATGTCCGAGCCGCTGGATCGCGAGCGACCCCTGTGGGAGACATGGCTCGTTGAGGGCCTCGAGGGCGGACGCTGGGCGCTCGTCTTCAAGGTCCACCACTGCATGGTCGACGGGATCGCCGGCGTCGAATTGCTCACCGCCTTGTTGGATGTCGAGCCCGATACCACCTTCGCCGAGCCGCAGCCCTGGGCGCCACACTCGGAGGCGCCGGGTGTGCTGAAGGTGCTCGACGCGTGGGGTGGGCTTGTGTCGAGCACCCTTGGGGCCGCCAGGGGCATCCCGGGATCCATCGCCCATCCGATCGCCGCAGCCCGCTCCGCCCTCGCGACCGCGGAGGGAGCTGTCCGCTTCGTTCGTCGCCTCGCACCGACCCGCCCCCTGTCGATCGAGGGCCCGATCGGCCCACACCGGGTCTGGGCCCACTCCTCCGCAAGCCTTGCAGACGTGAAGACGATCCGCTCCGCGTTTGGCGGCACCGTGAACGACGTCGTGCTCGCGGCAGTCTCCGGTGGCTACCGGACGCTGCTCATCGAGCGTGGCGACGATGCGGACCGGGCCGTCGTCCGCTCGCTGGTGCCAGTGTCGACGCGCCGCGACGATGGTCACGGGGTACTGGAGAACCGGGTCTCCGCACTGCTCTACGAACTTCCGGTACAGATTGCGGATCCGGTCGAGCGGCTCCAGGTCGTGCACGATCAAATGACCAAGCTGAAGTCCTCCCACATCTCTGAGGCGGGTGAGGCGGTCACCACGGTCGGCAATCTCGCCCCGCCGATGGTGGTCGGCTCCGTCAGCCGAGTGGCGATCCGCTCCATGCACCTGTTCGGGCAGCGCTCACTCAACACTGTCACGACGAACGTGCCCGGGCCGCAGTTCCCCCTGTACTGCCTCGGTCACGAGATGCTGGAGTTCCATCCCTTCGTTCCCATCAGTCACGGGCTGCGTGTCGGCACGGCGATCTTGTCCTACAACGGGAGTCTCTTCTTCGGCGTCACCGGAGACTATGAGACCATGCCAGACGTCGGCGTGCTCGCGACAGCGGTGACAACGGGTATCGAAGATCTCCACGACCGAGCGCTCCTACGGCTCGGCGAGCATCGTCTCGGCGGAACGCGTCCGAAGGGAGCGGGATGAGCCCATGAGCGCGATCGCCGCTCGGTTCGACCGCTCATTCACTCGAATCGGCCGCTACCAGCCATAGCGCCGCTCACCTTGTCTACGACATTCATGTCTCGTCCGATGTCCCATTCGTTGTCTACCTGCACGGCCTGCTGATCGACGCGATTCTCAGCCGGGGCATCGTCCGGACGGTTGCCGACCAAGCCGGGCTCGGTAGTGGCATCTCGCTCAGCGGAAACGCTGCCTGTCCGCGGCCCCCCCGAATACTTGGGCGACATCGAGGATCTCCAGGGCGGATGGCGAAGGTGCCGGCTCGTGAAGTGCCCCTTGCTCCACCCCAATTCCCTGGTCGGACGGCTTGCCATCTTCCGGGCCAGCCCGAACTTGGCGGTCTCAGTACCCATGGCTCGGGGCACCGTGCCATTGATGTTCAGCCTCATCCAAACGCCGTCACTGGCGAGTGTCCCGACGGCTGCGCCCGAGCCGCTGCCCAGGCTTCGCGATCAACAGATCCGTCCAGATTATCCAACTCGTCCGGGGCGAATGTCGGGCGCGAGATGCCGGTACGCCTTCCTTTGCCGCCCGCTGGCGATCAGAGCGCGTCGAGCGAGTGGAAAGCCGCGAGCGCGGCCCCTCGGGCACCCGCCATGTCCCGATCGGGGATGAGCGCGAATGTCGCGACTTTGAGCTGCTCCTCTCGGAGAGACGTGTGCTCGCGGACCCGTCCGAGGAACCACTCGCGGAACTTCGGCGAGGCCTCGACGACGCCGCCGCCGACGAAGTAGGCGCTCGGATCGATGAAGTTGCTTGCGATCGTGAAGAGCCGACCGAGCGCCATCGCCTGCTGGCCGAGGATCTCGAGTGCCAGCGGGTCTTCGGAGTCTCCGTAGTCTCGGACGAGCTTCGCGGCCTCGCCAATCGAGCCCGCTCTCGCGAGTTTGTGGTCAGGGAAGCGCGTCAGCCAGTAGGGCAGCAGGTTCTTTTCGATCCCTGCCAACGAGGCGACGCTCTCGGCGTCGGCGACGAAGCCGCACTTGCATTTCGGAACTGGCTGCCCATCAGCGAGCAGTCCTTGCATCGGTATGTGGACGTGGCCGAGCTCACCCGCCATCCCGGCAGCTCCGCGGATAACGCGCCCGGCCTCTATCACTCCGCCCCCCAGGCCCGTGCCGACGATTGCCGAGACCGAGGAGTGCAGCGCAGCCTCGCTCCCGAAGTGCGCGTGATGGGCGTAGAGCGCGGCGGCATTGCCGTCGTTGTTGTAGATGACGGGAACGCCAAGGCGACGCTCCAGCGCGCCGCGAAAGTCGAACCCGTGCCAGGGCGTTTGGGAGAAGTTCGTCGCGCCCTTCGAGGAGATCACACCATCAGCGCTCGCCGGGCCTGGTGTCCCAAGGCCGACGGCGCGCACCGACTCCCTCGCCACGCCTACGGCGCCGAGCACGTGGTCGAGAGCCTCGACGAGAGCTTCGACCGCCACATGCGGGCCATCTTGGACGTGGCTGGGGCTCTCGACCAGTCTGTCCACCAAGAACTGCCCCGAGTGGTCGAGCACCGTCGCGCTGTTGCAAGTGCCGCCGTTGTCGAGGCCTACGACGACCCATGAGCTCGAGGTCGAGGCCCGACTTCCTTCGTCCTCACGACCGCCACTCCGGCTCCGTCGCGACGAGACGGGCCGGGAACCCAGGCTTCCGGCTAGGGACTGGTCAGATTCCGGAGTCGGGATCCCCCCGCCATCCGTGTCGCCGTCCTTCGCCATTCCGAGAGGATACGCGCAGAGGGAACGTTGGAAGGAAACCTGTCTCATGTCCCCGAGAGCATCCGGCCGAGCAGGGGCGCATTGCACTCGGGCATCAGCCCCTTCAGAAGGCGGTCTTCGTCGTCGAGTTCGTATACCAGCAGCACTCGGCCGAGCTTCTTTGTGCCTAATCCACCAGCGGCGGAAGTCGGCGAGAATCGGAACCAAAGCCAACGCCGGGGCAGACAGGAAGCTCGGCGGTGGATACGTGTCAGGTAGATCTGCATAGTCTGGGTCGAAGTCGCCGCGATCGCTGGAGGAGCAAGTGCGCCACGGAGACGGTCCCGCGGGGCCGACAAGGAGACGTTCGGTCCTATTTGACGGCGACTGCGAATCGCGCCAACGTGGGAGAGCAGGCCGGCGTACGTATCGGCCATTGCCAAACGGAGCGCGGATGATGAACGGAACAGTTGCGCGGCATCCATTGGATGCGCCGCGTGGAGGGAGAGTTATGGACTTCGATCAGGCACCCCGCTTGGTCTTCTGGGAGACGACCAAGGCATGCCCGCTCGCGTGCGTTCACTGTCGGGCGACCGCTCAGCGCGACCCAGCGCCGGACGAGCTCACCACCGAAGAGGGCAAGGCCATCATCGACGAGCTCGCCGGTGCACCGAAGCCAGCCCCCATTCTGATCCTCACCGGTGGCGACTGCCTACAGCGCACCGACCTCCGCGAATTGACCGAGTATGCGAAGAACTTGGACGTGCCGGTCGCCATCTCACCCTCGGTCTCTCCCAGCTTGAACGCCGCCACGCTTTCGATGCTACGTGCCAACGGGGTGCGGAACGCGTCGCTCAGCTTGGACGGCGCAGTTGCCGAGACTCACGAACGGGTGCGACAAATACCGGGTCACTTCGCCGACACGATCAGCGCGATCAAGCTGCTCCAAGAGCACGGCTTCGCAGTGCAGGTCAATTCCGCGGTCATGGCGCAGAACGTCCGAGAGCTTGCGGACATCGCTGCGCTGCTTGTTCGGAACGGTGTGCGGACGTGGGAGGTGTTCTTCCTCATCGCCGTCGGACGCGGGCACGCCATCGCCGAGATCGAGAGCCACGAGTATGAGGATGTCTGCCATTTTCTCGTCGACGCCGCTCAGTATGGAATGACGGTGCGGACGGTGGAGGCGCCTTTCTTCCGCAGAGTCCGCGACTGGCGGGCGAGGCAATCCGACTCGAGCCTCGACCCGGCAATCGAGTTCCGGCTCGGACCGCTCTACCGGGAGCTGCGTGCCCGCTTGCAGGAGCAGATGGGCGAGCCGACGTCCCGGGTGCTTGCGCCGACCATCGCGACTCGTGACGGCAAGGGCATCGTGTTCGTGGGGCACGACGGTCGGGTGTACCCGGCCGGCTTCCTGCCCCTCCCGCTCGGATCATTGCGCGAAAAGGGAGTGCTCGAGATCTACCGCGACGATCCGATGCTGAAGGCGATCAGGAATGCCGAGTTCCACGGGCGCTGCGGGCACTGCGAGTACTCTGACGAGTGCGGTGGGTCGAGAGCGCGGGCTTACGCATCCACCGGCGACCCGCTCGCTGACGACCCGGCCTGCCAACACCAGCGCAGTACAATGACACGCGTGGAGGCGTCGGGCCCGCACTGATCGACGGGGGGTCTTCCTGCGAGGCAGGGCGACATCGGTAGGCGGCCCGTTCCGTTGTCAGCCCCCGTCTTTTCGGTTCCCGGTGAACATTGTGTGTGCACCGAAGAAATGGCCCGGCAACCTTGGTGGTCGCAGCAGTTGCCTACACCTATACAATGGTAAGTGGCGGATGCCTTTCGATATTGATTTGTGGCACCTCGCCCTCGACTCAGCCCTACTTCGCGTGGGTGTAGGCTGTTCCCCGAGCGGTACGCATGATGCGGATGAGGCGCGCTGTCGTGAGCCAGAACTGGCTGCGACGCTCGGCTCTGCGCAGTTCGCCCGCATCGACACCGTTGATCCAGCGGGAGAGGTCATCGACTCTATGCCGACGATCCCTGATGTAGCGGCGGCCGGCGGCCTATCAGTATGAGTGCCCACGATGAAGTCCATCTGCTGGCACAAGCGAATTGCCGATCAACTTTGATCCCACAGCGCGCCTGCCCAACCTGAACCACGCACCCGACAGCCTTACCAACCAAATCAAGGAATACGCACATGAATGACCAGTCAGAAATCCTCACAGCCATCGAAAGAAGCCACGCCCGGCGCCAACAAGCGGAACGCCAACTGCGCTCACTACGCGGCACGGCCCTCAGTTCCCCACTTGCCGAACTTGACAGTCTGCTTGTCCACGAGTTGAGGCTGGAGACTCGCCTAGCCGAAGTCCTCAATCGCAACGCAATGATGCAGGTCCGCTGACATACCGCTGACAGGGAGGGACTGATGCAAAGCTAACGCCATGAGCATGAATGTACCGGAATGACGGTTTCACCGAGTTCTTGCTTGACTGCGCGCCAACGGACGTCGAAATCCTAGGGTCGTGGAACGTGCCGGATCGACAGGATCTCGAGGTGCGATCGCCGCCTGGGACCATCTGCCTCCAAGTACGGCACAACAAGGTCCCACAACGAGCAGACCGATCAGGATGACATGGTGGCCGAGTAGTGCGGCTGCAATCGATACTGCCGCAGAAAGAGTGAGCCCGAGTGTGCAGAACTGATTCGCCGATCGGCGGCACAGCCATGCTCCTTGATTACCATGAGGCGGATCTTGGACGAGGAAGCGCTAGTCGATCGTGCGGTGCGGGGAAGAGTTGATTCGTCCGCTTGGTGAGGACGCAGTCGGCCTCGGTCGCTTTCGGACGACCCGGATAGCCTCCGCTCCGGCGATGGCGGCTACCCCGAGAGCGGCGCAACGGTCTGCCCACCACCAACCGAAGAAGACGTTCGCAAGCAACCCGAGCAATGCCACGATCCCGAGTACGGCTCCAATGCCACTCAAGGGCCCGTCGCCCTTCAATGCATGGCTCTTCAGAGCATCGCCAGTCCTGTGCTTGAGCAACCCCAGGGGAGCGAGCACTATCGCTGAGATCCCCGACGTCATCATGGCCAGGAGAGAATTCTGGGGCGCTGACCCTGACGCCAACTCGTTCACCGCTGCCGCAGCCAGCGTGACGGTCACCAGGCTCAATGCAACTGCGACCACGATGGAAGCCCGAGCTTCCGCCCGAAGGCCCCGAGCCGGATCCCCCCTCTCGACCCGAAACCGCCATACGAGACCAATCGAACCCACAACATCTGCCAGGACATTCAAGCCCAACCCGAGGACGCCCAGGCTCCCGGCAAGCAGGCCCGATATGACCGCCAAAGCTCCGGCAGCCACGCCCCAGACGACCGAGGTGTAGGAGAGCACAAGGGCTCTCGACATCAGTTGATGCCGGTTCGGACCCTCCTCGCTGATCCTCGGATACACCGAGACAGTTTCGCACGTGCGACATGTAGACCACCGACCTGGGAATGACAGGCCGAATTCTAGGAAGGGTCAGATACCCGCGTGTGAGCGGCGGAAGCTACGTCCTTGAGGCTCGGCGTTCAGCGTGCATTGCCGCCTTGCGCCGCTTGCGCTCCGCTATGTCGCGCCGCGCCACCTCGAGTTCCGAAGACGCCGGCTCGGCCGTCAACCGCAGCCAGCTCTCGAAACGGC
>JADGOI010000144.1 GCA_017883075.1 Acidimicrobiales bacterium | reverse complement strand
CGCGATGGCAGCAGTGCCCACGATGATTGCCGGCATCTACGGGATCCGGGCCGCCCGCTACCTACCCGGCCCGTTCCACCACTCGGCCGCCGTACCCACGTCCCGGCAAATCGAGGAAGAGGTCGAACGTGGTCGCATCGCTCCCTGGGCCATCGCCGAGCTGCGCCAGGTGAGCCCCCACGTGTTGCTCCAGGCCATGCATGCCATGGGACATTTCACGTCGCACGCCTGGATCGGAGAAATCGACGTCCCGACTGCGGTCGTGGTGACCACCAAGGATCGTTTCGTCGCCCCCGACCGCCAGCTCAACCTGGCCCGGGCCATCCCCGGGGCCACCATCCATCCCACCCGCGCAAGTCACGCCGCCTGCGTGCTCGGCGCCGAACGGTTCGTGCCGAGCCTGGTCGAGGCGTGCCGGTCGGTCGCCTCGCGAATGGAGTCTGCTGCCTCCGAAATCGCTTGATCTCCGATCAGCGTTGCGAATTGGGGGGAATCACTCCGAGCGATGACAGAGAATGGAGCTTGGGGGTGCCGAATATCTCATCCGGGCCCGCTCAGCTGGACTTTCGTCGGCATGGGGGTCACGCCGAGACTGGACCATGGCACTGTCCTTTCTCTATCTGGCGTTCGTCCGAATCCTCCAGTTGCTCCGACTCCACCGCTCTGACTGTGCGCGATCTCTGTAAGCCGCGTTCTGTAATCACTGTGAACCGGCCGGGTATCTCCGGAGGCTCTGGCAATCGCAGGATTCGACATAGCTCCGAGTCGGACATAGGACAATTCACCGCGGATGAAGCCCAACCTTGCTGGGTGATGGGCCCGCACCCAATTGTGATTGCATCGCTCTGGTGTCCGAATAGGTCTCCACCCGGACCCGCGTGAATCAGTTGGAGCGCCACTGTCCCGGTTCGGCGCATCGCGAACGCGGAACTGGCGAGCATCAAGCTAACGCCCGTGACAATTGATCTGGTCTCTTCGACCTTGTCGACTTTGCCGTTATTCCCTACCCGAACGTTCACGTTATTCCCCACCGGGCTCCGTGATTCGTTCTACTCCATGGCGGCTCCCTTCACCCGTCGGCGGGTGGCGAGTAGCTCATTGAGTTGACCGGCGAGGAGGTCTGCCGAGGGGCGTCCGAGCTCGGCGGCGATGACCACGCTCTGCGTGCCCCGGCGCAGTCTCACGATCCAGACTCGACCGGTTGGGCGTTCGTTGTCCGGTGTCGGTTGGTGGTCGACCTCGACCACGACATGCACGCCGGCTCGACCCCGACCAGCCGGACGGCATGCCGGTGAGCAGTAGACCGCCGGTCGTCCCCGGCCACCGGTGCGCACCACGTGCTCGTCACACCCTGGGGCAGCGCAGGTGAGGATATCGGCGACGTCGGTCGCACTCACTGCTTGCTCCCGGTCGTGGCACCGGGCCGCTTGTTCGGCCGGTAGGACTTGCCGTCCATGTGGACGTGATGGGCGGTGTTCACGATCCGGTCGAGGATGGACTCGGCGACGACCGGGTTGGGGAACAGCGAGTACCAGTCCGAGGCCTGGCGGTTGGCCGTGAAGATCGTGGATCTAGCCGATCGCTCGGTCACCAACTCATAGAGGTCGTCGGCCTGGGCGACGGTGAAGTCCCGCATGGCGAAGTCGTCACAGATCAGCACGGCCGGTCGGGCCCATCGCTTGAGCCGGGTCTCCCAGGTGTGGTCGGCGTGCCCTCCGGCCAGATCGGCCAACAGCCGACTGGTCTTGGTGAACAGTGCGGAGTAGCCGCGACGGCAAGCTTGGTGACCGAGCGCCTGGGCCACCATTGTTTTGCCGACCCCGACCGGTCCGTGGAGGATCACCGACTCAGAGGCCTCGAGGAAGCGCAGGGTGGCGAGGTCCCTGATGCGGGCGGCGGGGATCTTGGGGTTGGCGTTGAAGTCGAAGTCCTCCATGGCGCTCAGCTGTTCGAAGCGGGCCGCTCGCACCCGGCGGACGATGCCGGCCGCGTCCCGGCGGGCCAGCTCGTCCTCGCACAGGCTCTGGAGGAACTCGACGTGACCGAGTTCGCCGGCGTGGGCCTGGGCCAGGCGGCTCTCCAGGGTGTCGAGCATCCCCGAGAGCTTGAGGCTGCGCAGTGTGGTCTCCAGCTGGTGGGTGCGGGTCATCCCGCCACCTCGTCTGCCGACAGGTGGTCGAAGAGGGAGCTCGGACCGTGCAGGTGGGCCGGTGCACTCGGTGCAGTGAGCACCGCCACATCTCCGTCGTGCTCCGTCCCGGCCTTCAGGATCCCTCGCACCGTCCGGTACTCGGGGTCGCCGACCTCGATGGCCCGGTGGCAGGCAGCATTCAGTCGAGTCGCCCCGTACTTGTCGGCCAGTCCCACCACCCCTTGGGCGGCCCGAAGGTGATAGAGCGCCCCGTCGGACAAGAGGCCCTCGACCAGCTCGTGCACTGAGGATCCGGACTCTGCTGCCCGCTTCAGGCACCACTGCGGAGTGCGCATGAAGAAGGCCACCTTCTCGGGTGGGAAGTCGGTCCAGTCGGTCTGCTTGCCCCGCTCGATGCGTGCCCAGGTCTTGACCACCTCACCGTCGACGAACACCTCGACGGTCCTGTCCCCACACCGGGCATCGACGTTGGCTCCGATGAACCGCCACGGCACCGAGTAGAGGGCCTTGCCCACCTTGATGTGGCAGTCCGGTGCCACCTTCGGGTAGCTCCAGGTAGCGATCTCGAAGGTCATGGCCGGCAGGGACAAAAGGGCAGGCGCCTCCAGTGCGTTGAACACCGACAGGGGCGAGGCACCCTCCATCGACCGGTGGTGGCGGACACCGGCCACGTTGGTGCACCACTCGAGCGCACCGCGTCGCATGTCGGCGAGATCGACCCAGTCCCGGCCCCGCCAGAACGAGTCCCGCACGTAGGGCATCTGGCGTTCCACCCTCGGCTTGTCCTTCGGCTTCACCGCCCGTGCCGGGTCGATGAGGACGCCGTAGTGCTCGGCCAACTCGGCATAGGAGCGATTGAGTCCGGGGTCGTAGAGGTCAGGCTTGATGACGCCGGTCTTCAGGTTGTCCGGGATGAGCCGTCGGGGCACACCGCCGAAGTACTCGAAGCCCTCCACGTGGGCGGCGGTCCACTCGGACTGACTCATCGAGAACGTCGGGCGGACGAACATGTGGCGGCTGAAGGCCAGCACCATCACGAACCCCCACACCCGCCGGAGCGTGCCGGTCCTCGGGTCGAGCCACTTGCCCAGGTGCCCGTAGTCGATCTGTACTTCCTCGCCGGGGTCGACTGCAGGGCGCATGACCGTCACCTTGTCGGCTGCGACCTGGTCGGGGAACTCGAGCCACACGTAGCGGCGCAGGCTCGAGATCCCCACAGCCAGGCCGTGCTCATCGCGCAGGCGCTGGTGCACGGTGGCGACCGTGTTGGTCTCGAGCATCGCCTCGATCCGCTCGCGGTGCTCGTGGATGGTGGCGTAGGTGAAGCTGCGGGCCCGGGCGTCGACCAGCTCGGGGAACCACCCCCGGACGAGGGCCCCCCACTCGGCCCGGGACAGTGGCGGGCCACCGGGGATGATCCCGGACTCTTCGGCCTTGGCCACGTACTTGCGGACGGTCTTGGGGTCCGTCCCCAGGCTGGCAGCGACCACAACTTTCGGGCGGCCGGCGTGCCAGTGCATCAACAACTCGACGATGTCCTTCACGTCAAAACTTCTCCTTGTCAACAACGGCTCGCTCTCCTCGGGGGACAGCGAAGCGATTAGTGGAACAAGGAGCCCGGCGGGTGGATCCCCGACCCTCAGGGGTAGGGAATAACGTGAACGCAGGGGTAGGGAATTACTTGAACGTCCTGGTCAATCGCTAGGGAAATACTTGAACGCTGACACCGGTGAACGCTCCTATCAATGTCAAGCCCTTCTTGGGGCTCCGGAGTGAAGACAGCGGACAGAACAATGACGAGCCACTCATGATGCGAGGGCATGCTCTTACGAAGTCACGCGTCTCTCAAGTTCGTTGGTTCCGAGCCGTGGGTCGGCGGGTCGCTGGATAGTCAGTCCGAGAGGACGACAGTTGTGGGAAGAGCCAGACCCACGGCCCGGAGATTCAGCCGCGAGGAAGATGCCGATAGACCTCACGGGCGACGTAGCGCTTCAAGATCCGGATGACGTCCCGCTTGGTTCGTCCTTCCTTCACTCGGCGCTCGAAATAGTTGGTGGTCTCAGGATCATGGGCGATTCGGACCATGACGATGCGCCACAGGGCGCTATTGGCCTGCCGGTTGCCGCCCTGATGATGGCGGAGATGTCCGGAGGTCTTCCCCGAACCGGCAGGCACCGGTGAGACGCCGCACAGATGAGCCCAGGCGGCCTCTGAATGGAGCCTCTCGGGATTGTCACCCGCGGCGATCAACAATGCTGCTGCGGTGTCCGGACCGACACCGAACAGGGCCAACAGGTCCGGTGCGGCGGCGGCGATAAGTGGCTCGATCTTCTCGTCCAACCCCGCGATCTCGACATCCAGAGACTTGATGCGATGAGCTAGGGAGGAGAGCGATGCCTTGGTGGCTGCCGTGACCGGATCAGTCGATCGGGTGGGCCGCAGTTGTGCGCTCTCTGTCACCAGAGCCGACACGCTCAGGCCCTTGAGCCGGGAATGCAGCTGGTCAGGAGCGGTGAATCCCAGGTGGCGCATCTGGGTGATGGCCTTCACCCGGGCCTGTCGGGCCGATCGTTTGGCCACCACCAACACGCGGATGGCCTCGATCGCCCCGTCCTTGGTCTTCCCGGCGCCAGAGGCACGACCGCTGATGGCGGCACGGGCCGCCTCCACCGCGTCTAACGGATCGGACTTGCCCTGATTGCGTCGGGACTGCCGGTTCTGTCGGTCAACCTCGACCACCTCGACGCCATGGCGTCGGAGAAACCGAGCCAGTCCGGTGCCATACGAGCTGGTGCCTTCCACCCCGACTTTCGTCACCTGGCCGAACTCCTCGAGCCAGCCGAGCAGCGCCTTGTAGCCGCCGGCATCAGCCGAGAAGGACTCGGTGCCGACAAGTCTCCCCAGGGGATCGAGTGCGGCAGCTACGTGTTTGTCCAGGTGGGTATCGACACCACCCGTTATCCCGGGTGCAGCTTCTACGATGGTCATGGCCATGGCGGATTCAAGGGATCGCTGCAACGGCTTGGTGAGTAGGCAACGCTTCGTTGCCCTGACCAAGGAGGTTGCAGATGGCAGTGCACATGACCCGCGAACAAAAGCAGATGGTCTGTCGGCTGGACGCCAAGGGGCTGAGCCATAGGGCGATCGCTCGAGACCTGAACTACTCATTGAAAGCAATCGGGGTCGCCCTGTCGGGTGACTATCGGCGAAATGCTCCGGCAGACGAGTGGACACCTGCCCCGGGTCGTCTCAGCGCTGATGAACGTGAAGAGATCCTGGTCGGGCTGTCGCGTGGCGAGTCAATGTCGACTATTGCCCGTGGACTTGGTCGAGCGCCTTCGACGGTCACCCGAGAGGTGGCCGCCAACGGCGGTCCTCGGCACTACGGAGCGTGGAAGGGACGCTGCCGGGCCAGGGCATCGTCGTTGCGTCCGAAGACCGCCAAACTGGACCATCCTGCACTCGTCCAGCAGGTGACCACCTGGCTCGAAGAGCTCTGGTCACCCGAAGAGATCTCCGTGCGCTTGCGCATCGTGTTCCCGGACGATCCGATGATGCATGTGAGCCACGAGACCATCTACCAATCCCTCTTCGTCCAGGGCCGAGGTGAGCTGCGCCGGGAGCTGACCCGCTGCCTGCGTTCAGGACGCACGGCCCGCCGGCACCAGGGACGGGCCGTGCGCGGAGCGCGGATCACCGACATGGTCATGTTGAGTGAACGGCCGGCGGAAGCCGAAGACCGAGCCGTGACGGGGCACTGGGAGGGAGACCTCATCGTTGGGACCAACAGCCGCTCTGCGGTCGGCACATTGGTCGAGCGCTC
>JADGOI010000051.1 GCA_017883075.1 Acidimicrobiales bacterium | reverse complement strand
CGTGTTCCGCGCTAGAGTTACACCTATGCGTTCTATGGATGTGTCTGCGAGCCGGATGTTCCGGCATACCGGGAGCCTTGCGGCTCTCGGGTCCTCGCGTGGGTCCGTAGCGCTCTCGATGAGCCGCAACGGATCGGCATGTGCCGGTGCCGTATCGGCATTGAGAAGCAAGGCAATCTCGGAGGCGCTCCCGACGGAATAATCAGCCAGCTACATGGTCTGAACCGTCAAGGAGTCGCTTCTCACGAAGCGGCTCCTTTTTGTTTACCCGGGAAAGACTCGACATGGCCCGCGTGACCTTGATCGAGGAGATGCGCGGCACATCGCCAATTTCAACGAATGGAGGAAGAACATGAACGAAGAAGAACACGTCAGACAACATCAGCGTGACCCGGCCACCACCCGGGTGGGCACCGAACGTGCCCGTCGGGAATGGGGAACCAGGCTCATCGACGTCGGCGACTCACACGACAAGGGAGAGCAATCCCTGTGTGTCGGGGAGGCCGCCTGAACCACGGCGTGTGGTGAAGGCGGTGACGCCGTCGAACGCCGGCCCTAGCCCGGGTCGGGCGGCTCCTGACCCTGGAACTGGATTCGGTAGAGGTCGGCGTACGCCCCGTTGCCCCCAAGGAGTTCGTCGTGGCGTCCCCGCTCCACGATCCGGCCGTGCTCCAACACCAGAATCATGTCGGCCTCCCGGACGGTAGACAGCCGGTGGGCGATCACCAAGGAGGTTCGGCCTTGGAGGGCAATGGCCAATGCTCGCTGTACCGCCAACTCTGACTCCGAGTCGAGATGGGCGGTGGCTTCATCGAGGACCACCACCTCGGGTGCCTTCAACAGGAGCCGGGCGATGGCCAGGCGTTGCTTTTCGCCTCCGGACAATCGATAACCGCGATCACCGACCACCGTGTCGACCCCGTCGGGGAGCGCCTCGATGAGGGTGGAGATCTGCGCGCCGGCCAAGGCGTCGCGCAGTTGCGCATCGGTGGCCCCGGGTTTGGCATAGAGGAGATTGTCCCGGATGGTCTCGTGGAACAGGTGGGCATCCTGAGTGACGACGCCGACGGTATCGGTGAGCGAGGCCATGGTCACATCCCGCACGTCGACACCGTTGATGCGAACCGCCCCGGACTGCACGTCGTAGAGGCGGGGGAGGAGATGGCTGATGGTCGTCTTGCCGGCCCCCGACGGCCCGACCAGGGCCACGAGTTGCCCGGGCTCGGCGGTGAAGCTGACATCGAAGAGAACCTGCTGGGAGACGGTGGTGTCGAGCACGGCCACCGACTCCAGGGAGGCCAGGGACACCTCCTCGGCCGTCGGATAGCGGAAGTCGACATGGTCGAACTCGATCCGGGCCGGACCCGGAGGCACTTTCACCGCATCGGGCTTGTCGCCGATCATCGGGGGCAGGTCGAGGATCTCGAAGACCCGATCAAAGGACACCAAGGCGGTCATCACGTCGATCTGGACATTGGACAACGAGGTGAGCGGCCCGTACAGCCGGGTGAGGTAGGCGGCCAACGCCACCACGGAGCCGACGCTCAAGCCTCCATCGATGGCCTGAATGCCACCCCACCCGTAGACCAGGGCGGTGGCCAACGATGCGGTGAGGGTGAGGGCGGCAATGAAGACGCGGGCGTACATGGCCTGGGTCACGCCGATGTCGCGTACTCTGCCCGCCTTGTGCTCGAAGGAGCTCCTCTCTTCCGCCGGTCGCCCGAACAGTTTGACCAGCAGCGCGCCGGACACGTTGAACCGCTCGGTCATGGTGGTGTTCATCTGGGCGTTCAATCCATAGGCCTCGCGGGTGATCGACGACAGGCGTCGCCCCACCCGTTTGGCCGGGAGCACGAACACCGGCAGGATGACCAGGCTCACCAGGGTGATCTGCCACGACAGGAAGAACATGGCGATCAGCACCAGGGTGACGCTGATCAAGTTGGCCACCACCGACGACAGAATGTCGGTGAACGCCTGCTGGGCACCGAGCACGTCGTTGTTCAACCGGCTGATCAGAGCGCCTGTCTGGGTTCGGGTAAAGAAGGAGATGGGCATCTTCTGGATGTGCCCGAACACCTGGGACCTCATGTCGAAGATGAGCCCTTCGCCGACTTTGGCCGACACCCACCGTTCGGCGATCGACAGCCCGGCCTCGAACACGGCCAGCCCCCCAGCGATGGCGGCGAGGGTGATGATCAGGCTCCGGTGGTGCCCGAGTATTCCGTTGTTGATGATGTCGCGAAAGATGAGGGGGTTGGCCACGCCGATCACCGCGTCGACCACTATCAACACCATGAAGAAGGAGAGGATCTTGCGGTAGGGACGGCCGAACGACAGCATCCGCCTGGCGGTGCCCTTGGTGATGGTCTGTTGGACGACGGAGGCATCCCGGCGCATCTGGCGCAGCGCACCTCCGAATGCCCCGCCTCCGCCTCCCGGTATCCCTCTCGCTCCGTGCATCATGCCTGGGACCCTACTGTTGGAGGATCGAGGCTCTGCCACGGTCCAGGAGCGACACCTGGGTGGCAGCCGGTAACTTCGGCCGTCCCCCCGGTGATGGCCCCAGTCAGGTGGTAACGAGCCCTCGGCCGGTGATCGGGGGGAGGTCGAGGGCGGTCAGGAGCCCGGCGGGACCCTCCACCACCGCGGGGACCGCGTTGACCAGTCGCATGGCGGTGGCCTTCAACCCGGCGGTGTTGTGGTCGCCGTCGCTCCCCATGAGCTGCAGGTCGAGTGTGTAATTCGGTTCGCCGATTATCTGTACGCGATAGCAGCCGTGACCGGCAGGTTGGGGCCAGTCCGGGCCAAGAGCGTCGTGGAGCCGGGTCACGTGCTCGAGGACGATCACCACCTTGCCGTTGCGGATCCCCCGGACCTCAAAATGCAGCGCTCCGACCGTGCCCTTTTCGATGGTCCCGGCATCGACCTCGAACGTCTCGGTGGCCGGTAGACGCTCGTACCACTCGTCGACGGAGTCGAGTTCGACGTCGAGGCCGGCGGCCAGCTGACGCACCACGCTGCCCCACGCCGTCGTCAGCACCCCCGGTAGCAAGATCAGAGGCACCTCGTCCATCGGACGTCCGAAGCCCATGATGTCGAAGAGGACCATCGGTTGGTTGTACGTGTTGTAGTTGAGGACCTCGGAGACGCGGACCTGGTCGATCCGTTCGCTGACCCCGGTGAGCACGAGGGGAAGGGCGTCGTTGGCGAATCCGGGATCGACGCCATTGACGAAGAGCGAGACTCCGCCATCGATGGCGGCGGTCCGAACGGGATCGATCATCGAGTCATCGACCACGCCGAACGGGTATTGGAGAAAGACCGGCCCCGAGGAGACCACGTTCACTCCAGCCCGGAGGATGCGTTCGATGTCGGCCAGCGCTTCCATCAGGCGATTGTCGGCCATGGCGGTGTGCACGACCACGTCGGGCTTGAGGGCCAACAGTTCGTCGACGTCATTGGTGGCGGAGACGCCGAGGTGGCGGCCGAGTCCGGCCAACTCGCCTGCATCTTTTCCCACCTTGTCGGGGTTGGACACCCAGAGGCCGACCAACTCGAGGTCGGGCCGAGCATCAATGCCGGCGATGGCATGTCGGCCGACGTTGCCCGTGCTCCAGGCTACAACTCGGTAGGTACGGCTCATGGCGGTCTCCTCGGTGAGTGGGTGCAGTAGGTGGGTGCAGTGGTTGGGTAGGTAGGTGGGAGGGAGCAGGGGACGGTCCCCGTTCAGACGTCGGGGAGGCCCATGTCGAGATTGGGCCGCTCGATGCCTCCGTCCACCTCAAGAATCTTGCCGGTGATGTAGGACCCTGCCTGGGAGGTCAGATAGACCACCGCGGCGGCAATGTCCTCGGGATCGCCAATGCGACCCAGCGGGGTCCCGGCCTCCAAGGCAGTCCGCAATTCGTCGGTCTGCATCACGATGTCGAGTGCGGATGTGGCCACCGAACCCACCGCGATGGCATTGACCCGGATACGCGGCGAGAGATCGGCTGCCGCCAACCGGGTGTAGTGGGCCAGGGCTGCTTTGGCCGTGCCGTAGGCGAGGTAGCCGCGGCCGGCCAGCCGGCCCATGGCCGAGGAGATGTTGACGGCAGATCCTCCGTCGTGTTCGAGCATCAACGGAACCGCCGGGCGCAACAGGGCGTGGGCGGTGGCCACGTTGAAGTGGAACGCCTGCTCGAGGCGACCCGGCGAGGTGTCGAGAAATGGCCGGGGCATGGCGCCGCCCACGTTGTTGACCACCAGGTCAAGCCGTCCGAAGGCCTTGCGGGCGTGGTCCACCAGTCCGGCCACCGCCTCGAGATCGCTGAGATCGGCGGGGACCACCACTGCCTTCCGACCGGCAGCCTCAATGGCGGCAGCCACCACGCTGAGCTGGTCCTCGGTACGGGCGGACACCACCACATCAGCGCCTGCCTCGGCCAGCGCTACAGCCGTTGCCGCGCCGATACCCCGGCCGGCGCCGGTGACGATGGCCACCTTGTCGGTGATGCGAAAGCGGTCAAGGATCATCGAATCTCCCCCCTCGTATCCGACACGTCTAGCAGTCGATGCCCGGTTTGCGCCATGTCAATCGAGTGACGAATGGTCGCGTGCATTGATACATGTGCCTGTCACCATCAACCGGCCAGATCGGCGACGGCCACGATGCGCTGGGGCCTAACCCGAACCAGAAGTTCGCCCGGGACGCCATTGCGACGACCGTACTCCTCGGCCCGTTCGCCTCCCATATAGCGCCCACCCAGTATGGCCGCCCATCGAGCTACTTCTTCGCCGTCGTCGCTCAGGGTGGCGACGCCGTCAATGGTGACAAAGGAGAAAGGAGGGCATTCGTCGTCGATGCAGATGGCTACCCGGGGATCTCGCCGGAGGCCCTTCCCTTTGAGGGTGTCTTCGGCGGTGGTGAAGACGATGTCGCCGATCGGGGAGTCGGGCCCGGCGGCAGCAGTGTCGAGTGCGAACCAGACGGGTGCAACATGGGCGCGTCCGTCGGCCCGTACCGTAGCCACCTTGGCGGTGTGGGCGGGTTGAGATTGGAGGAACGACCGCACGTCGTCGTCACTCATCGGGTGGCTGGGCAAGAGGGTTTCCTTTTGTCAGGTCGGCTAGGCCGGCCGGGTCGACGGGAGCCCGAGTTTGCGGTGGTCCCAGGACACCACCCGTTCGACTGCGAGCTTGGCGACGATCCGCTTGGTGAGCATCGTCTCCACAAAAGGTCGGAGATCGTCGGTGTACGTGCCGTAGTACCGCTCGAAGAGGTTCACCCCGAGTGCGAATCTCCGCTCGGGCTCTTCGACGATCTCGGTCCGACCGACCAGTTCGACCCCACGCAGCTCTTCGTAGTAGTCGCCGTCCTCGAACATGCAGGTCATCCGGGAGTCCCGCCCCAGGTTCACGGCCTTTTGTGCCTTGGCCTTGGTTTCGATGGCGACAGCATTCTCGAGGAATCCGTACCACATGGCCACGGCGTGGATGGAGCCGTCGTGGTTGAGCGTGCACATTGTCATCGGCCGGCGCTCGTGGATGAAGGCATCGATCTCTTCGGGCGTCATCTTGATGGTCGCCCGTTGATTCACCCCGTGGCCCATCTGTTGTGTCGCGTCCTGCTCGTGCTCGCTCATGGTTCCCCTTCACCTCATCGATCGCCCGACCACCCGGCTGGGCGCCACTCGGTGGTCGATCCGAATATCAGGGCGAGCGTATCGGGAGCAAGGTGCCACCGGGTGCGAGGTCGCTCGAGGTGGGTCATCCGGAACTTGAGAAATTCCACCTCTGGGCGAATCGGCCCGCTTTGGGGCGAGCCCCCATTGGTCGTTGGCTCGGAGGTGAATAATTGCACCACCGGCCCACCACCGGCCCACCACCGGCCCACCACCGGCCCACCTCACCTATTCACCCATCGCCGTGCTCGCCGTAGGCTGTCTGCCATGCCGTTCTCGATTGCCTCGTCTGATCCGAGGATCCCCCGGATCCATGCTCGGAGGCTTCCGCCCCCCACCAGACGGCAGTTGACACGCCGAAGTGCGGTGATTGCTGAGGTCTCCGCCAAACGGTTCGCCGGGGTGGCGCTTCGACAGGTGCGTCATGCCCGTCGTGGCCCGCTGCCCCTAGCGGTGTTGGCGCGGCCCTTGCGGAGGACCTTCGAGGACCTCGGCGGCACCTACATGAAGTTCGGCCAATTGGTGGCTTCCTCTCCTGGGGTCTTTGGGGAGGAATTCTCCGACGAATTCCGCACCTGTCTCGATACCGGCTCGGCAGTCCCGTTCGAGATCGTGCGGGAGGTCATCGAGAGCGACCTCGGGATGCCTCTTCACGAAGCGTTCACCCATTTCGACCCGTCCCCGATCGGGCGGGCATCGATTGCGGTGGTCCATCGGGCCACCCTGCACGACGGTACCGACGTGGCGGTGAAGGTACTCCGTCCGGGAATCGAGTCGATGGTGTCGGTCGACCTCGACTTGCTGCAGCCGCTCCTCGACATGGTGGCAAAACAGACCGGTGACCAGGCGGCCGGCACCCTCATGCAGCTCTTCTCGGGGTTCCGGGTCCAGATCGGCGAGGAACTCGACCTTCGTAACGAGGCCCGGGCATTGGCCGCTTTCAGCGAACTCCTCGACGAATTCGACCTGCCGTTGGTGGTCGTGCCCAAGCCGTTTCCGTTATTCTCCGGCCCCAATGTGCTGACCATGGAGTTCCTCGACGGCGTGCCAATCGACGATCTGGCCGGTGCGGCCAAATTCGGTGTGGATCCTGCCCCTCTCGTCGAGCAGGTGGTGCGAGCCTTCTTCCTCACCACCGTGCGGTGGGGAGCGTTCCACGGGGATGTGCACGCCGGCAACATGCTGTTGCTCCGGGATGGCCGTATCGGCATCATCGACTGGGGCATCGTGGGACGCCTCGACCCCGAGACCCACTACTTCTTTGTCCGTCTGCTCGAGGCGGTACTGGGCAACGAGGAGGCATGGGGAGACATTGCTGCCCATCTGACCCGCACCTATGGGCCGGCGATGCAGCAGGGTCTGGGTCTGTCCGACGACGACCTGGCCGGGTTCGTCAGGGGGTTGATCGAACCGATCTTGATGCGCCCGTTCGGCGAGGTGAGCTTGGGGGCACTCATTCAGGCTCCCCAGGTGCAAGCGGCCAAGGCCCAGGGCATCGAAGCCCAGCACCGCTCAGCTCGGGCGGTTGCCGGACGACTCCGGGCGCAGCGGAAGCTCCGGCGATTGGCCGACGAGTCGGGTGGCACCGACTCGGAGTTCGACCGCGGGACGTTTCTGCTGGGGAAGCAGCTGATGTACTTCGAGCGGTACGGCAAGATGTTCCTGGCCGACGTGCCACTCTTCCACGACCGGGCCTTCTTCGAATCGGTGGTGGCGTCGGCCCCGACCCCGACGCGGATGGCGACCTCGACCCTTCCCCTGACCCCTCGCCGCGACGAATCGAAGTGAAGATCTGCTTCGTGTGCACCGGCAATATCTGTCGGTCGCCGATTGCCGACGTGGTGCTGCGCCGCATGGCGGCCGAGACCCCGATGGCGGACGGATCGGTGTTGGCCGACCATCTCGAGATCTCGAGCGCGGGGACCGGCAACTGGCACGCGGGTGAGCCGATGGATCCGCGGGCCGCAGCCGTCCTGGACGCCCACGGGTATGCCGATCACGGGCACCGGGCCCGGGCGTTCAAGGCGTCGTGGTTTGACCTCACCGACCTGGTGGTCTCCCTGGCCCGGGGCCACCAACAGACCCTGCGGAGCCTGGCCCGCCACCGGGCCGGCGGCGGGGAGGATCATGAAGCCAAATTGGTGTTGCTGCGGTCCTACGACCGCAGGGCTGGCGGCCAGGTGGACGTACCCGACCCGTACTACGGAGGGGTTGCAGACTTCGAAGCGTGCTTGACGATGGTCGAGGCTGGATGTCGCGGGCTGGCCGACCACTTCAGCGTTCAGCTGGCCGATTCGCCGGCCGGCGGGGCGAAAGTCAGGAACGACTCGGCCTCGTAATGCCGCATCCGTTCGTAGGCTTGGCGCAGCTCGCCCCGACGGCCCCGGTCGTTGGCCAGGTTGATCAGTTCGTCGGGATCCGAGTCGTGGTCGTACCACTCGTGGTCGTTGTCGTCGAAGGCGCAATCGACGTCGAACAGTTTTGTCCCCGGCGGCTTTCCCCACAGCCCCGTTGACGGCTTCCCGCCGCCCACGCCGTAGTAGCGGGCGTACTTGGTCCGGCCGTCGAAGAAGCCCCGCAGCGCATAGCGCACCTTATTGAGGTTCTCGGTCTGGGCCGAGTCCTGGGCAAAGAGGACATGGTCACGGACCGACACTGACGGGTCGGCGAAGACGGGGGAGAGATCGGTTCCCTGGAGGGTCGGCCCCACGGCCGCAGGACTGACACCGGCCAGGGAACAGATGGTGGCGGCCAGGTCGACATGGGACCCGAGCGCCGAGGTGACAGCACCAGGGGAAGTGACCCCTGGCACCTTCACGTAGAGCGGCACCCGCATGATCTCGTCGTAGACGAACGGGCCTTTGGATCGCAATCCGTGAGAACCGCACATATCTCCATGGTCGGAGGTGAAGATGATGATGGTGTCGTCCCATGCCCCCGACTCCTCCAGTGCGCTGAGGACGGTCCCCAGGTTGCGATCGGCCATCTGGTGGAGATGGAGGTAGTAGTCGAGATGACGCAGCCACGCCCCCTTGTCGGTCGGGTCGATGTAGCCCCACAGCCCATGCTGCTGGTCCCAACGCCACTGTCGGTGCGCCTCGGGTTTGGTGTGCAGGTCGTCATCGAAGTTGGTCGGCAGGTTGTCAACAACTTGGTCGTAGGCCTCGGTGAAGATCGGGAGCGGATCGTCGTCCTTCCACGCCGCTGACTCGAGTATCGAGCGCACGCCGGCCACGTCGGCGGGATGGCGCTCCCGGTAGCCGGGCTGGTCGATGGGGAACCACATCACGTCGTGAGGGTTGACCAGTGCCACGGTCAGGAACCACGGTTCGGCGACCGTCCGATCAGTGTGGTCGGCCCTGGAAGTCGGGCCGGCATTGGCTTTCAGCCAGTGGGCGGCGTTGGAGGCAATGATCGGGTCGAAATGCACCCCGGTGCCCGCCCACCCCATGAAGTGACGGTCGTTGCCGTCCCAGTCGGCAAAGCCGTACGCCTCCATGTCGGGGGTGGCCGACTGAGAGAGGTGCCACTTGCCGATGTAGGACGAGCGGTAGCCGGCGCCATCGAGGAGGGAGCCGAGGGTGGGCACCGATGTCGACAGTTCATGGTGTTCGGGCATGATGACGTTGTCGGTGACCTGGTGGCCGGCCAGGTACCGCCCGGTGAACAGACTGGCCCGGCTGGGTGAGCACGGTGATGAGTGGGTGTAGTAATCGGTGAACTCGAGCCCCTCGGCCCGGAGGCGGTCCCGCCACGGCAACGAGGTGCCGTTCGGAAGCCACGAGCGTTGGCGCTCTTGGTCGGAAACCACCAGCAGAATGTTCGGTCGCTCGGTGCCGTCGGCGCCCTGAGCTTCATGCCGTCTGGGTGTGATCACGTAGCCTCTTTAGTCTCTTGACCCATCCCCGATGCGTGGAACCCGGGCTGAGTCTAGGACGGTTTGTCTCGCCCGGAAGAGTTGGCCGGAGCTCGCCCGGAAGAGTCGTCCGGCCCAGATCACCGTGTCCCCGGAGGTAGCCCGATCCGGGCTACGGGGCGCCCGTTGGCGAACAAAACTGAAATGTGTTCTACTTTTCGTTGTTGACGTTCGACGAGACATCAGAGGGAGATTCGGATGCCCGAGAGCGAAGCGCTGCACGCGAGCCACGTCCTTGAATACCCGTATTCGCGTTCGGTGGGCCCGGTCATCGGTGCATTCCTGACCGGCCTGCGGGACGGAAAGCTGTTGGGGGTGCGAGGGACCGGTGGATCGGTGATCGTGCCTCCCACCGAGTACGACCCCGCTACCGGTGAAGACACCGGTGAGCTGGTCGAGGTAGGCCCCGGCGGGGTGGTCGAGTCGTGGGCGTGGGTGCCCAACCCCTTGCCCAAGCACCCGCTCGCCAGGCCTTTTGCGTGGGCCCTCATTCGGCTCGACGGAGCTGACACCGCCATGCTGCACGTGGTGGACGCCGGGGGTCCCGACCAGGTTGCCACCGGCGACCGGGTCACCGTGCGCTTCCGGCCGGCCGGCGAGCGGATCGGCGCCATGGCCGATATCGAAGCCTTCGTCCCCGAAGGAGGTGCCTCCTGATGTCAGGACAGACCACTGCCGAGGAACTGGGACCGGTGACAACTCTCGCCACCCCGATCCGCCTTGATTTCGAGTTCACCCCAGGGGTCGCCCAGTCTCGTTTCCTCCGCGGGCTCGAGAAGGGCAAGTTCGTAGGACAACGATGCCCGACCTGCGGCAAGGTCTACGTCCCGTCCCGAGGTTCGTGCCCCACCGACGGGGTGCCCACCACCGAGGATGTCGACCTGGGCAACGTCGGCACCGTCACCACCTACTGCGTGGTCAACGTGCCCTTCGCCGGCCAGTCCATCGAAATCCCCTACATCTGCGCGCAGGTCCTTCTCGACGGGGCAGACATCTCCTTTATGGGTCTCATCCAAGAGATCCCCACCGATGAGATCCGGATGGGGCTGCGGGTGGAAGCGGTGTGGGTGGAACCCGAGGAGCTGACCCCGTCACTGGCTTCGGTGCGCTACTTCCGCCCCAACGGAGAGCCGGATGCCGACTACGAGACCTACAAGGACTATCTATGAGTGCCGCGGCTGCGAAAGCCAAGCGGGCGGTGCGCCGCCCCGTATCGATCGCCTCGTTCGCCCAGTCCGAGAACGTACGCCGGGACGACCAGCACAACGAAGTCGAGATGCTGATGCCGGTGGTGGCGGAGGTATTCGCCAATATCGGGATCACCAAGAACGACATCGACTTCATCTGCTCGGGGTCATCCGACTACCTGATCGGTGGGCCCTTCAGCTTCGTCACGGCTCTCGACGCGGTCGGGGTGTGGCCTCCCATGCCCGAGAGCCACACCGAGATGGACGGAGCCTGGGCCCTCTACGAGGCCTGGGTCCTCTTGCAGGAGGGGGAGATCGACGCCGCCCTGGTCTACTCGTTCGGCCGCTCGTCCCCCGGGAACCTCAATGAGATCCTGGCCCTGCAACTCGACCCCTACTACCTGGCTCCGTTGTGGCCCGACCCGGTGAGTGTGGCGGCCCTGCAGGCCCGTGCCCTCATCGACGCCGGTAAGGGCAGCGAAGAGGACTTCGCTGCCATCGCCTCCCGCAGCCGCAAGGATGCGCTGTCCAACCCCAAGGCACAGGTGGCCCACGACATCCCCGTCGAGACCTTGTTGAGGGACGAGTACGTGGTGTCGCCTCTCCGTCGCCACACCCTGCCGCCGATCACCGACGGCGCAGCCGCCATGGTGTTGGCTGCCGGCGACAAGGCCCGCGAGTGGTCGGACAAGCCGGTCTGGATCACCGGGTTCGATCACCGCATCGAGACCCACTCGCTGGGAGGAAGGGACCTGACCTCCTCACCGTCGACGGCCAAGGCGGCTGACGTCGCCGGCGTTGCCGATGGGCCGATCGACGTGGCCGAGCTCCACGCCCCGTTCGCCCATCAGGAGATCATCCTGAAAGAGGCACTTGGTCTGGACGACGGCGTCACCATCAACCCGTCGGGTGGCGCCCTGGCGGCCAACCCGATCATGTCGGCTGGTCTGATCCGCATCGGAGAAGCCGCAGCCCGCATCGCCTCGGGACAGGCCGCACGTGCGGTGGCCCACGCCACCTCCGGGCCGTGCCTGCAACAGAATCTCGTCTGCGTGTTGGAGGGTGAGTGATGGCTGAACGCTGTGCAGTGATCGGGGTGGGGCAGACCCACCACAAGTCCAAGCGTAACGACGTCTCCATCGCCGGCCTGGTGCGGGAAGCCGCCAAAATGGCCCTGGCCGATGCCGATCTCACCTGGACCGACATCGACGCGGTGGTGATCGGGAAGGCCCCCGACATGTTCGAGGGCAACATGATGCCCGAGCTGTATCTGGCCCCCGCCCTCGGAGCGGTGGGCAAGCCCATGTTCCGGGTCCACACCGCCGGTTCGGTGGGAGGGTCCACCTCACTGGTAGCCGCTCACCTCATCTCCTCGGGGATCCATAAGCGGGTGCTGACGGTGGCTTACGAGAAGCAGTCGGACTCGGACGCCATGTGGGCTCTGTCGGTGCCTCAGCCGTTCGCGGCCCCCCTCTTGGCCGGGGCCGGCGGGTACTTCGCTCCCCACATCCGCGCTTACATGCGACGCTCGGGCGCACCCGAGCACATCGGACGCATGGTTGCAGTCAAGGACCGGATCAACGCCCTCCGGAATCCCTATGCCCACCTCCATCTTCCCGACATCGACATGAAGATGGTCGAGGACTCGATGATGCTGTGGGATCCGCTTCGCTACCTCGAGGCCTGCCCGTCGTCGGATGGCGCCGCCGCCATGGTGCTGGCGGCGGAGGACTCGCTTTCGGGGTCCTTTCCGCCGGCGTGGATTCACGGCATGGCCATGCGGTCCGAGCCCACCATGTTCGCTGGTCGCGATCAGGTCAATCCGCAGGCCGGTCGGGACTGCTCGGCCGACGTCTACGCCCAGGCGGGGATCACCAACCCGCGGGCCGAGATCGACGTTGCCGAGGTGTATGTCCCCTTCAGCTGGTACGAGCCGATGTGGTTGGAGAACCTCGGCTTCTGCGACTTGGGAGACGGATGGAAACTGACCGAAGCGGGGGCAACTGCCTTCGAAGGCGACATCCCGTGGAACACGTCGGGAGGGGTGCTCTCGTCCAACCCGATCGGTGCGTCGGGGATGCTCCGTTTCCTCGAGGTGGCCATGCAGGTGCGAGGCCAGGCAGGTGAGCACCAGATCGACGGCGCCCGTCGGGCCCTCGGCCAGGCCTACGGCGGAGGTTCGCAGTTCTTTTCGATGTGGGTGGTCGGTTCGGACAAGCCTTAGCCGAAGATGTCCTGGCCGAAGACGGCACCGGAGGTAGCGGCCTGGCCGAGTTCGGCCAATCCGAACAGGCCTTCGATGGTGGCCAACGACGAGTAGTGGTTGTAGGGCACGGTACTGACGGTGCCGGGGTGGATGAACGGTGAAATGAGTACCGTGCCGATACGGCCCCCGCCCGGCCCGTTGATTCCGGGGCTGGCCGAGGCCGGCCCGGGAACCTGGTGGCAACACGAGGTGGCGTCGCCGATGTCGGCCTCGTCGAAGGTCACCTCCAACAGGCCGTCCTTCTTGAAGGCGGGTGAGTTGGTAATGAGCGGCACCCACTGCTGCAAGAAGGCGTCGACGTTGGCCAACTGGCTCCCATGACCCTGTTGATTCACACAGGTGCTGTCATGGCCGTCATTGCACAGGTTGGGGGTGATGAAGCTGAAGTTGGGGGTGGTCGACACGGTGGCGAGATCTTTTTGCAGACCGGTGGTCCCCGACAGCGCCCCGGCCGGCAGGGCTCCGGTTGTGGTGCCGAGGGGAACGACATGGGTGTTGCACAGCGACACACTGTCGATGATCGAATGGAAGTAGACGAAGGGATTGTGACGGGTGGCATAGCCGTCACCGGGTACGGCCTTCTCGGTCGCGTCGATCGACCCGACGGCCGGATGCCCGCAGTTGGCGCTCTCGCGGGCAGGGATGTTCCCCATGTCCTCCATATAGCCCTTCCAGGTGAGTCCGGAGGAGGTGAGTTGGTTGGCCACCGTCGGCACCGAGGTGGGGAACACACACCCCGAACCGGAGATCTGGCCGTTGCCGGCCACGGTGGCGGTGGCGGGGAAGTTGGCGAACGTCGGGCAGTCGGCCTGGTTGGAGGGGTTGGGCGCCTGGCCGGACAAGAAGGCGATGTAGTTGTCGTTGGAGAGGTGCCCGATGCCGTAGTAGTTCTGCAGCAAGGCTCCCTCGGACGGAAGGGTAGTGGCCAGGTACGGGTCGGCGGCCGGGTTGCCGAAGGTGGAGGAGGAACCCTCGTTCTCCAACATGATCACGAACACATGATGTATGCCGGGCAACTTGTGGCTCGACGCGGTGGTCGAGGTCGTACCAACGCCGGCGTGGGTGGTCGAAGGGGATGAGGACGTGCCTGAGGAGCAGGCGGTGGCCATCACCGCCAGAGCCATGAGTATGCCGCCCGCCGCCCGCCTTCGACACGGCCGAGATTCCGTGGGGGGCCGGCGGTCGGTGGGGATGGACGAACTGATCACAAGATGAGTTTTAGCCGATGAAGCGGTGGTGTGCCCGTTGGGTGGGGTGTGGGCCGGTACACTCGAATCAGTTCGCCGAGTTCGCGGAGGTCACATGAAAATTGTCGTTGATTACGACGAATGCGCCAGCAACGCCGTATGCATGGGAATCGCGCCCGAGGTGTTCGAGGTGCGTGATGACGGATTCCTCTATGTGCTGAACGAGCACCCGGGTGAGGACCTCCGCGAGAAGGTCCGCCAAGCCGCCAATGGTTGCCCCACGGGTGCCATCACCATCGTCGAGGACGAGTAAGCCCGGCGTGCCCGGGGAATCCCCGAGGGTCCGCTTCGCCCCGTCGCCGACCGGCTACTTCCACGTAGGGAGCGCCCGGACCGCGCTGTTCAACTGGCTGGTAGCCCGCAAGTCGGGCGGTGTTTTCGTCCTTCGCATCGAGGACACCGACGCCGAGCGCAACCGCGAGGAGTGGGTGGACGGGATTGTGGCGGCCATGCATTGGCTCTCGATGGATCCTGACGAAGGCCCGTTCCGCCAGTCGGACCGAATCGATCGTTACCACCAGGCCATCGACGCCTTGTGGGACGGGGGATTCCTCTTTGCTTGTGATTGCAGCCGTGACGAGGTCGATGCCCGCAACAAGGCGGCGGGCATAGCCACCCCCGGCTACGACGGGTTCTGCCGGAACCGGGATCTGTCCCGAGGCGACGATCGAGCCCTACGTTTCCGAACGCCTGATGCCGGCGTTACCACGGTGTTCGACGTGATCAGGGGACAGGTCGAGTTTCCGTGCTCGGCTATGGATGACTTCGTGGCGGTGAAGGCCACCGGGACCCCCCTCTTCGTTCTGGCCAACGTGGTGGACGACATCGACATGCGGATCTCTCACGTGATCCGTGGTGAGGACCTTCTGCCCACCACGCCCAAGGGCATTCTGGTGTGGGAGGCGCTGGCATCCATCGGCTGGGTCACCGACGGGTCTACCGGGGCCGCGTTCGAACCCACTCCGACCCTCCCGGTATTCGCCCATCTGCCCATGTTGGTCAACGAGCAGCGCAAGAAGCTGTCCAAGCGACGGGATCCGGTGGCGGTCGAGTCCTACCGGGATCAGGGCTTCCTCCCCGAGGCGTTCGTGAACTATTTGGCCCTGCTGGGGTGGGGACCGCCCAATGGCGAAGAGATCTTCAACATCGACCAGCTGGTGGAATGGTTCTCCCTGGAGGACGTCAACCATTCACCCGCCTTCTTCGACGTGGTCAAACTGACCCACCTCAATGGCGAGTACATACGGGCCATGTCCGTCGATGCGTTCATCGACGCCTGTGGGCCCTGGCTGACCGGCGGTTCAGCACCGTGGCCCGGTGCTGCCTTCGATGCAGAGGTATTCCGCCGCCTGGCCCCACTGGTCAAAGAGCGGGTGGCCGTACTTGGTGAGGTACCGGGAATGGTCGACTTCATGTTCCTTGACGAACCACCTGTCGATGACGAAGCGTGGGCCAAGGCCATCACCAGGGACGACGCAGCCGAGAGCATTCTGGTTTCCGCCATCGCCGCTTATGGGGCATTGGCCGGCACTGACTGGACTTCGGATGCGCTCCATGCCGCCACGTTGGCGGTTGGTGAAGGGGTGGGGCGCAAGTTGGGCAAGGCCCAGGCTCCGATTCGGGTGGCCATCACCGGTCGCCGGGTGGGGCCTCCGCTCTTCGAAGCGCTCGAAGTAATGGGACCCGAAAAGGTGCTGGCCCGTTTGGGTTCGGCCCTCGAGCGCATTCGGATAGATGCCTTGTCCGGAAATTCGGGCGATGCCGCTCCGGCGGAGAATTCCTAGAGCGTGGGCCTTCTCGGCGCCTTTACCGGGCTTCGGCTGGTGCGCTTCGTACTCCGGGTGATCCGGTGGTTGGTCATCGCGGTTCTCATCTACTTCGTGGTGACGGCGGTCCAGGTAGTTCTGACCGGTCATCACTACCAACCACATGCCGCCGGGGCCATCGTGGTGATGGGGGCCGCGCAGTACAACGGTGTGCCATCTCCGGATCTGAGAGCCCGGCTCGACGAGGCCAAGCTTCTCTGGCAACAACGGTACGCCACCGACATCGTGGTCACCGGATCGAAAGAGC
This sequence comes from Acidimicrobiales bacterium, assembly GCA_017883075.1. Classification (GTDB taxonomy): domain Bacteria; phylum Actinomycetota; class Acidimicrobiia; order Acidimicrobiales; family RAAP-2; genus DASZIT01. Next base: position 725 of record JADGOI010000051.1, on the reverse strand, counting down.
CCGGCGACGTGTTCACCGAGGCCCAAGCGTCGGCCCGGTACCTGATCGCCCAAGGTATTCCCGGTCGGGACATCTACGAGGTGGGGGGAAGTGACTCGTGGCAGAACCTCGCAGATGCCTCACCATTGCTCAAGGCTCACGGCCACGACAGCATCCTGTTGGTCAGTGACCAGTTCCACGAGGCCCGCTGCCTGGCCATTGCCTCGTCGGTGGGCCTTGCCGCGTCACCCACACCGACCAGGACATCTCCCATAAAGGGTTGGTCAACCGTGCCGTATTACGCCAAGGAGACGGTAGGAGAGGCGCTGGGTCGGATTATCGGCTTCAACCACCTGACCTCACTGCATTCCTCGCTCGGTTGAATGGGCGCAAGAGGGGCTCGATGGCCAACCCTCGGCTCGGCATGCGCTACAGGTCGCAGCGACGGTTTCTCCCCGAAGCATGCGGCATTCCCGGTCGATGCTCCATGTCGGCTAAATTGGCCGTTCGCCCATTCGGGGGTGGCGCAACTGGCAGCGCGCATGATTCTGGTTCATGAGGTTGGAGGTTCGAGCCCTCCCCCCCGAGCGCTTACGACGCTCCGCCACGGGCGTCGTAGCAGTATCAGAAAGGCATCACCAACCTGCCTCGCGAGGGGCAGCATCACACGGTCCCATCGTCTAGAGGCCTAGGACATCACCCTCTCAAGGTGGAGACACGGGTTCGAACCCCGTTGGGACTACCAG
>JADGOI010000143.1 GCA_017883075.1 Acidimicrobiales bacterium | reverse complement strand
CACCAGGGACTCGGGCGCCTCGGGATGAGGGAGACGGCACTGCCCGGCCGGAAGGCCCATGGCTCGGCAGGCGGCCTTGGCCGGGACCGGATTGGGGAACAGGTCCGAGCTCTCGAAGTCATACGACTCGCTCAGGCGGTGGTTGGCCGACTGTGCCCCCCGAAGGTCCCCCGCATTGAACGACGAGACCATCTCGGCCATTGCCTCCCCCGCCCAGTTGGAGGCCACACTGATGACCCCCACCCCTCCTACCGCCAGAAACGGGAGGGTGAGCGAGTCGTCCCCTGAATACACCTCGAACTGCTCGGGGGTCTGTGCCACCACCCGGGCAGCCCCGGCGACATCGCCGGTTGCATCCTTCACGCCGACAATGTTGGGGACCTCGGAGGCCAACGTCGTGAGCAGATCCGATCCGATGCGGCGTCCGGTACGGATCGGAATGTCGTAGAGGAGCACCGGAAGGTGAGTCGCTGCCGCCACCGCCCGGAAGTGGGCCGACAGGCCCGCTGAAGACGGCCGGTTGTAGTACGGAGTGACGATGAGGACCGCGTCCACGCCGATGTCCGCCACCGAACGGGTGAACGTCACCGAGTGGGCAGTGTCGTTACTGCCTGTGGCAGCAATCACCGGAACGGTCACCGCCTCGGCCACCGCCCGAAACAGATCGAGCGCCTCGCCATCGGTCAGCACCGGACCTTCGCCGGTGGTGCCGGCCACCACCAATCCGTCAGACCCAGTGGCGATCAGGTGCCGGGCCAGGACGACGGCACCGTCAACGTCGAGCCCACCATCGTCATCGAAGGGGGTGATCATGGCTGTCACCACCGAGCCGAAACGCGCCATGGCGTCAGCCCCCAGCCAGGTGTATCTGCGGAGTCGGCGCCACGGTGAGGCAGGTTACCAGCAGGGGCGGACGCATCCGGTCCCTGCTGGCAACCGTGGGCGATGTTACGAGGCCACCTGGTCGGCGGACGGCACCGCGGCAAAGGAGTCGTACTCCTCGCCGGTGTCTTCCCACGATTCGAACTCGATCACACCGAGCTCGGTGAACTTGGTCCGCAGCCATCCGTCGGCGGCGTCGAGGAGACCGAGCTTGCGACAGTTGGGAACGATCTTCGAGAAGAGGAGGGCCTGAAACTGAGCCCGCTCAGGGGCCTGCTGGATCAGCGGCACGATGGATTTGGGGTCGATGCCCATACGGTCCCACACCTCTTGCTGGAGGAAGCGGTCACGCATCCGCACTGCGGCCTCGAAGGCGAACTCCTGGCGCTCACGCAGCTCGGCCGCGTTGAGACCTTGGTAGTACTCCTGAAGACTGAGCACACCGAAGGCGACGTGGCGGGCCTCGTCGGCCATCACGTAACGCAGGAGTTGCTTCAAGAGGGGATCTGCCGTCATCTGGGCCATGAACCCGAAGGCGGCCAGCGCCAATCCCTCCACCATGATCTGCATGCCGAGGTAGGTCATATCCCACCGCGAGTCAGTGATGATGTCGTCGAGGAGCATCCGGAGGTGGGCGTTGATCGGGTAGTGGCCCGAGCACTTGTCGTCGAGGTACTTGGCAAAGACTTCCACGTGCCGGGCCTCATCCATCACCTGGGTGGCGGCGTAGTACTTGGCATCGATCCATGGGACGGACTCCACGATCTTGGCCGTGCACACCAACGCACCCTGCTCCCCGTGGAGGAACTGAGACAACGTCCAGTTCTGGCTCTCCACTCCGAACTGGATCCACTCCTTCTCCGACCATTTCTCAGCCGGGGTACCGGTGAGGTCGACTCCGGCGGTGAACCCCCCGGTGGCCATGGCGTTTTCGACGATCAGCTTCTCCTGATCGACATCGGTGTCCCAGGGCAAATCCGTCTGACCGTTCCACTGGGCCTTCTTGGCCTTCTCGTAGAGCTTTTCGAGTTTGGGTCGGGTTCCCTTCTCATAGTCCCATGTGAAGATGGTGTCGTAGACGGAATGCACCGTGTGTCTACCATCGGCGTCTTCGGTGCCGACCACAGACAGAATCGCCTCGAAGTCGTCGATCTCCTCTCGGCCGATGATGTCGTTGGTGCTGTTCATATCGATGCTCATTGCACGTCCCCCTCGGAATGTGTGGTGGTGGTTGGGTAGGTCTGGAGGTAATCGACTTGGCGGACCCTGCCGGCGTGATTGGCCCGATCGGCGGCGATGGGAACGAGGTCAACCGGTTCGGACAGGTCAGGGGCGCGGAGCGCCCCGATCCCGGGGAGCACGAATGTGCCGACCAGGTGGCGGGCCCGGGCCGGGTCGGTGAGATCCATCTCACTCGTCGGGGCAATGCAGTAGGAGAGCACTATCCGGGTCGCCCACTCCGCCACCCGGGCGGCTTCCTCCGGATCCATCCATCGGATGAGGAATGGGGAGATGAAACGGCTGGCCGTGGCCAGAAGGCGGTTCGACTCGTCGAATGCCAGCCGGCCGAGCACGACGTCTGGCTCATGGGCGATCATGTAGGCAAGGGCCGGATGTCGGGTGATCCGGGTCACCGCTTCGACGATACCGATCACCAGCACATCGGAGAGTTCCTCGGCCGCCCCCATCCGGGCTCCGAGGGCGGAGAACAATCGGGCCATCTCGGTTTCGGCCACCGCACCCAGCAGTTCGTCTTTGCCCCCGGGGAATACCCGGTAGACGGTGGCTCTCGACACGCCTGCACCGCGGGCCACATCGTCAACCGTGGTCTTGGCCGTTCCCTGCCTGGCTATGCAATCCAGGGCCGCGTCGACGATGCGGATCCGGTGGGGAGAGACCTGATCGGGCACGCCGGGAGATGCCGACGCATCCGGTGGCACGGTGGCATCGGCCCGAAAACCCCCCTGCACGACCCGAAGCCGTACCCCCTGTGCCGCCACGTTTGGAACAGTAGGTCAATAATTGTCTCATTGTCAAGGAGTGGCCCCGGGCTCAGTCGGGCCGCTTTCCGGGCTCGGGTCCGACCACCACGCCGGCCAGTAGCTCGCCGCGGACCAACTCGGACACCTGAGCCGGATCATCGAGATCCCATCGACCGGGTGATCCGATGTAGGAAAGCACCATTCGAGCCAGAAAGTCGCCGGCTTCACCAGGGTCCACTCCCGGCGCCAAACCGTGCTGATGGAGGTACGGGACCAGAAAGCCTGCAATAGCGGCCCGGATCCGGTTGCTCTCCACCGTGATGGTGGGAAGGAGCGTCTCCGGCTCGGTCTGCATGACCCGTTGCAACACCTCATGCTCCTGAATCGACCTATGGGCAAAGCAGATGCCCCGCTCCATCACCGCTTCGAGGCTCTCGGCCCCTTGCACCTCGTCATAAAGGCGACCGAAGAAGGCGAAGAGCTCCCACACCACGACGTCATGGATCAGCTCGTCGCGACCCCCAGGGAAGTGCCGGTACACGGTGGCCCGTGATACCGCGGCTTCGCGGGCTGCATCTTCCACTGTGGTCTTGGCCACACCCCACCTGGCCACACACGCGTAGGTGGCTTCGATGATCCGCTGGCGGGTGTCCTCCATCGAGAGCCGGTTGATTCAGAACCCGAGGAGAGAATCGAGTCCCAGGGTCAGCCCGGCTCGGGTCGTCACCGCTTTGATGGCGAGGGCCACTCCGGCCATGAAGGAAGTCCGGTCATAGGAGTCGTGCCGGATGGTCAAGCCCTGGCCCACCGCACCGAACATGACCTCTTGGTGAGCAATCAGGCCGGTCAGACGCACCGAATGCATCCGTGTCCCCCCCGGGCCCGCGCCTCCCCGGGCACCCTCGACCATCACCGTGGTGGTCCGGTCACCGGCAAACTCGTCGACCCCAGCGGCCGCACGAGCTGCCGCCATGCGCTCTGCTGTCCGCATGGATGTCCCCGAAGGGGCATCGAGCTTCCCGTCGTGGTGGAGCTCGACAATCTCGGCTCCCTCGAACCACGGCGCGGCCATTTCCGCGAACCGCATCATCAGCACCGCCCCAATGGCGAAATTGGCGGCCACGATGCAGTTGGGTGCTCCCTGCTCCGGACCGGCGAACAGGCGCTCCAGTGTGGTGATGTCCTCGTCGTTGAACCCGGTGGTACCCACCACCGCATGGATCCCGGCCCCCGCGCACCACGCCAGCGTGTCCCTCGCCGCGTCCGCCCGGGTGAAGTCGACCACCACCTCGGCGCCGGCATCCACCAGCGCCCCGAGATCTTTTTCGATCGAGAGTCCCCCGGCGTCCTCCCCGGTGAGTTGCCGCAGGTCGATCCCGGCCAGTTGGGGGTCGACGGCTGCCACCAGCTCGAGCTCCGGGTCGCCACCCACCGTGCGGCACACCTCTCGGCCCATTTTTCCCCCGGCTCCGACCACTCCGACTCGCATAGCTACCAACCCTATCGTCGGCGGTCGAGGTGTCCCCGATGAGAGGTGCGCTTCAGCCTCAGCCCACCGCGAGCGGGTCGGTGTCGAAGTCCGATTCGTCGAAAGGCCCCACCACCGACAGGGTCCGGGGTGCTGCCACCAGCTCGACGGCGGCGGCGTGTACCTCGGCGAGCGTCACTGCCTCCACCCGGGCCAACACCTCGTCGATATCGAGCACCTCTCCGTGGAGCAACAGGCCCGCCCCGATCCGGCCCATTCGAGCCCCGGAGTCCTCGCAGGCCAAGATGGTCTCGGCCCGGAGATTGCCCTTGGCCACCGCCAGTTCACGATCGGTGATGCCATCCGCGCCCAATGCCTCGAGTTCGCCGGCCACGATCTTCAACACCTCGGGAACATGGCCCGGAGAGATACCCATCCCCACGCTGACCGCCCCGGCGTCGTGATAGGCAACCCGTTCCGACCAGACCGAGTACGCCAATCCACGTCGCTCCCGGATCTCCTGGAAGAGCCGGCTGGACATCCCGCCGCCCAGGACGTGATTGAGGATGGCAAGCGCATAGCGGCGCGGATCGAACCGATCGACCGAGCGCATCCCGAGGATGAGGTGGGCCTGCTCGGTACCGCGCCTGATCACTTGCAGGGGAATGACGGTGTCGCCCGGGGCGGACCGCTCCGGAGACGACCCCCCTGACGATCCGGTGAATCGGGCGTCGAGACCTGCGACCACACCGTCGTGATCGAGACGACCGGCAATGGCTGCCACCATGTTCCCAGGGCGGTAGTGCAGGGCAAAGAATTCACGGACCTGGGCGGAGGTCATCGCCTCGATCGACTCGTGGGTACCGAGCACTTCGCGGCCCAAGGCGTGATCGGGGAACAAGCAGGCTGAACTCTGTTCCGCGGCCAGGTCGGAAGGCTCATCGGCATGCATGAGGATCTCGTCGAGGATGACCGACCTCTCGGCATCGAGATCCGAATCCCGCAAGGCCGGCCGCCACATGATGTCGGAGAGGATGTCGAGCCCCAGTGGCAGGTGCTCGGCCAGCAAGCGGATGTAGAAGGAGGTGTACTCCTTGGTGGTGAATGCGTTGAAGTCCCCTCCCACCTCATCGACCGCCTCGGCGATGGCCGCGGCCGACCGGTCTTCAGTGCCTTTGAAGAGAAGATGCTCGAGAACGTGGGAGGTACCGGCTCCCGCGACCGTTTCGTCGCGGGAGCCGGTACCCACCCAGAATCCGATGCACACCGATCGCGCATCAGCCATCCGCTCGGTGGCCAGCGCCACACCCGACGACAGCATGCCGGTACGGATCATGAGTTGACAGTCCCCGTCAACCTGGCCGAATCACCGACGACGGCGACCACCCCGGTTGCGTCCGCCTCCCCCACCCGAGCGCTCGGACGGCTCGGCCCCAGCGGGGCCCAGGTCGCCGAACTCCTGAACGAGTTCCGCTTGAAACGAGTCTTCGAATGATGCGGCGCCCGAGACGGGAGCGGACCCACTCAGGGACTCTGACGAGGAACTCGGTTCGGAGTGAACGCTGTCACCCGGGTCAGCGTGATCGCCACGATTGGCACGACCTCCACCATCGCCACGACCTCCACCATCGCCGCGACCTCCACCATCGCCGCGACCTCCACCATCGCCGCGACCTCCACCATCGCCGCGACCTCCACCATCGCCGCGACCTCCA
>JADGOI010000142.1 GCA_017883075.1 Acidimicrobiales bacterium | reverse complement strand
CTTGGGTGCATCGAGTGACCTACTGGGTCCGGCGGCGAAGGGTCGCAGCGCCGAGCAGCAGAGCTGCCACGACAAACATTGCCACCACACCGATGTCGAGCAAGAACTCGGAGGTCACCGTGGCGGAGGTGCTCAACTGCCGTGTCGCGTCCACCGCATAGGACATCGGTAGGACGTCGGAAAGCCAATGGAGGGCGGGCGGCAGTTGGGAGCGGGGAACGATGATGCCGCAGAGCAGCAGTTGCGGCAGGATGAACGCGGGCATGAACTGCACGGCCTGGAATTCGGTGGACGCCAATGCGCTGAGCGAGAGCCCGAGCGCGGTGCCCAGTAGGGCGTCCGCCACCGCCACTACGACGACCAGCCACGGCGAACCGCTCACATGAAGCCCGTAGAGGCTGAACGAGAGCCCCGACACGACGAGGCCCTGGATCACCGCGGTGAGCCCGAAGGCGAGGGCATAGCCCATGACGAAGTCCGCTTTGGACAGCGGCGTGGTCAAGAGGCGCTCAAGGGTCCCACTCGTCCGCTCGCGAAGGGTGGCGACCGAGGTCACGAGGAACATGACGATGAGCGGGAAGATTCCGAGCAATGGTGGCCCGAACTGGTTGAAGTCGCCGGCCCGGCCGTGGAGGATCCAAGCGAGCAGTCCCATCAGGACGGCCGGCACAGCCAGGATCAGGGCCACGGTCCGCGGGTCGTGGCGAAGCTGTCTCAGAACGCGGTGGGCAGTGGCAACGGTGCGACGCACGGTCATGTGGGCGGGCTCTCGATGAGAGCGATGAAGGCCGATTCGAAGTCGGTCGATCCGGTGCTCGCCAAGAGCGCCTCCGGCGAGTCGTCGGCCAGGATCTGGCCATCGCGCATGAGCAGGAGCCTCTGGCAGCGCTCCGCCTCCTCCATGACATGGCTCGACACGATGAGCGTCGTCCCGGATGAGGCAAGGGCAGCGAACAGAATCCAGAGGTCTCGCCGTAGCAGGGGGTCGACGCCCACGGTGGGCTCGTCAAGTACGAGCAGTCGGGGCGAACCGAGTAGGGCGGTGGCCAGCGACACGCGCGCCTGCTCGCCCCCTGAGAGGCGTCCCACGACCGTGTCGGTGTGTCGACCAAGGCCGACTTCGCCGATGACGCGGCCTGCGGCAGTGGGTGGCACCGCCAAGACGGTGGCGAAGTAGCGAAGGTTTTCCGAGACGGTGAGGTCTGAGTAGACCGACGGCTCCTGGGTGACGTACCCCACCTGACTTCGCAGGGCCGGCGATCCGGCGGGCTGCCCAAACAATTCCACCGACCCACCGGCTACGATCTGCGTCCCGACCAGCGACCGCATGAGCGTTGTCTTGCCACAGCCGCTCGGGCCGAGCAAGCCGACCAAAGATCCCGAGGGCACGGTGAACGAGACGTCCCCCACTACGGTCCTCCCACCACGAATCACCTGTAGGTGCTCGACACGAATCGCCGGTTCCACGTCGACTCCTACCTGCCCTCGCTCGAATTGCCTGTTCCATTGTGACGCATGCAACACCGCTGATGTTGCCACCTGAGACAACGACCGGCTACTTGATCTGCATGCATCGCGAGTCACCTTCGACGCGCGGTTCGCGCGCGCCGATCCAAGGGTCGGGGAGTTCTTTGCCGTTGGGTAGGTGCATGGTCGAGACTGGTTGCACCAGGCTCCAGTTCACTATGGCTACGCAGGCCCTTCCGTGTCGAGGTGTTGGGAACGATTCCGAAAAGTTCGCCATGTCCACCATTGATCAGGTCAGCTCACACCACGAGGCCTGGCCGAAGACGAGCCGGCTCACGTCCGAGCGGCATGCCCAGGTCCACGGCGAAGATCTCTCCCCGGCTGATAGAGCCAACAGATCCCGGTCCGGGCATTCGGCCAACAGTGCCTCCCGGATCTCGGGGCCCGAGTGCCCCTCAACAATGGCTCGGCGGATCCTTTCAATCGATGAGCTTGGCGGTGAGCAAGAAGGAGACGGTGAGAGCGAGCTGATCGATCTGCCAGACGACGAGCGACCGGTCAAGGCCCTGGCATTCCTGACATGGCTGGCGCTCGAGTGGCACCTGGTGGACCTATGACCGGATATCTAGCGGCGTGGTTGGTGAGCGCTCTCTTTGGGGGCGAACTCGTCATTGTCCAGGTCGGTGCCGTGCTCTCGAACCATATTGGCAGCAGCCGGTGCCGGTTTTGCCGAAGCAGACGCCTCGCGGGCGAGGAACGTTCCGAGCTCCGTAATCGTGGACATCAGCGCGGCGGGGAACACGACGGTGGAATTCTTGTCCACGGCGATCTCGACCAGGGTCTGGAGATTCCGGAGCTGCAGCGCCAATGGGTGGGCCATCATGATGTCTGAGGCGTCACCCAACGCCGCCGCGGCCAGGGACTCTCCCTCCGCGTTGATGATCTTTGCCCGCTTCTCGCGCTCGGCTTCAGCTTGACGGGCCATCGCCCGCTTCATGCTGTCGGGCAGCTGGATGTCTTTCAGTTCCACCAAGGTGACTTCGACACCCCAGTCGGCGGTGGTGCGATCGAGAATCTCGCGGATATCGAGATTGATTCGGTCAGTCTCAGAGAGCGTCTCGTCGAGGGTGTGTTGGCCTACCACCTTCCGGAGCGTGGTTTGAGCGATCTGGTCGATGGCGGCGTCGACGCTTTCGATCGCGACAACCGACTTCACCGCGTCGACAACACGGAAGTACGCGACGGCAGAGACATCGACACTGACGTTGTCCCGGGTGATGATGCCCTGGGATTGGATCGGCATCGTGACGATCCGCAATGAGATTCGTCGCAAGATGTCGATGAACGGGATGATCATCCGCAACCCGGGATTGCGCGTACCGATCACTCGGCCCAGTCGGAACAGGACACCCTGCTCGTACTGCTTGACGATCCGCAACGCCAATGCCATCCCGAGCAAGAGCACCAGGGCAACAAGGACCAAGACTGTAATGAGGGTGTTCATGACACCATGCTGTGCCAACAGCCGATAGTCCAGTAGTGCCGAAGGTCCTCACCTCGCTGTCCGCATCAGAACCGTGAGGGCAGCGAGGTCCACGATTTGATCGACGACTTCACCGACTCGCGGAAGACGTGGCGCCGGGAGAGCTTCTCAATCCTCCTCGGTATTCGGCTGTTCCCCGGTGTGCAGCTGGAGGATGATTCCATCGGGATCTGGTACTTCGAGATACCACCCCAGGTGTCCCTTCATCGGCCCACTGTGGCTCATGCCCAGTTCGTCGAGTCGGCGAATCCACAATTCGAGGTCGCTACGGTCAAGGACCGTCAATCCGAGGATGGCGAAACCATGCAGCGCTCTTGCCCTGTCCGGGTCGAGATGTAACCCGAGCACCAAACCACTCGAGTGACGAAGGACGGCGCCGATGGGACCTGATTCCTCTTCCTCGTAGAGAAGGGTTTCGAGTTCAAAGACCGTCACGTACCAATCTGTGCTGGCACCTACGTCGGTGACTGGGAGGCGAATGTGATTCAACCCGGTGATCGATGGCATCAGATCAATGGTGCCACCAATGAGGCGAAGCTCGGTTCCGGAGTGTCCCTGATGCTGGCTCGACGTGCCTCTGGGGCACCTCCGGTGGTGACACCGAGGGCATCCGGATAGGGCCACAAGTCCGCCACGGTGCGCTTTCCAAGGCGTGCGCCGCCGAGCGGATCGGAGCGGGTGCGCTCGAAGCCGCCACACCTGGGACGCCGTGATGGGCAGCCGGTCAAGGCCAGAGCTTCGGGCCGAGGCCTGAAGCTCTGGCCACGGGGCGACCGATCGCGGTGCGCAGTGATGACTCGGTGGCCACCAAGGTGACCTGCTCCTTGGCGCGGGTGACCGCGGTGTACAGGAGTTCTCGAGTGAGGATTGGTGACGGGGGTGGGGGTAGTGTGACGATCACCCGCCGGAATTCCGAGCCTTGGCTCTTGTGGATCGTCATCGCCCACCAAGTTTCGACGTCTCCCAGCTGCGAAATTGCCAGCTCGCGGATACCGCTTGGGTCGGGGAACGCCACCACTGTCCCATTGTCGCCGGCGACGACGAGCCCGATGTCGCCGTTGAAGAGCCGGTTGAGGTAGTCGTTGCTTGTGACGATGATGGGCCGGCCGACATACCAGTGTCGGCCGTTTCCCACCTCGGGCGCCTGCCGCGCCACCAGGGCTTCGATGCGGTCGCTCCACCGGTAGACCCCGAGGGGGCCGAGTCGGGTCGCGCACAGCACCTTGAGGTCGGATGCGAGGCGCAGGCCGGCCTCGGCGTCACCGGCGTGCGCGGCGCCGACCACTTTGACGGCAGTGGCCGCCGCTTCCCGGTGGAGGCGGTCGATGCCGCCGCCGTTGGTGCCGTCGTCGTCGACCCAGCCCAGCTGGTTTGTCGTGTCGTGTCGGAGGAGGTCGACGGCCCGGTCGGCATCGCCGGTCCGGATGGCATCGGCGAGGGCGGCGATGGCCGAGTCCGAGCCGAACCGGTGGACGCGTTCGAGCAGCACAAAGTCGGCGCTGATCGGCCCTTCGGCCGCCTCCGTCGCCGCGGGCCCGACGATGTCACCGAGCACGGCGCCGGCCTCGACGCTCATGAGTTGGAACGGGTCGCCGACCAGTACGAGTGTGGCATCAGGGCGCACCGCGTCGAGCAGACGGGCCATCAGGGGGAGCGACACCATGGATGTCTCGTCGACCACGACCATGTCGTGGGGCAAGGGGTTGAACCGGTCATGACGGGGCTTTCCGCTTCGGCGGAGGCCCAGCAGCCGGTGCAGGGTCGTGGCCGCGGTGCCGTGGAGGGCGTCGGCGACGTCCTCGGGCAGGCCCGCCATTTCGATCTCGCTGTGTACCGCCTCGGTCATGCGCGCCGAGGCCTTGCCGGTGGGGGCGGCCAGCGCCACGTCCAGGGTTTGGCCCCGCGCCAGCGCTACCTGGTGAGCGGCGGCGAGCAGGCGGGCGATCGTCCGGGTCTTCCCGGTGCCCGGCCCGCCGGCCACGACGGCAAGCCTGCGGGTCAAGGCGCACTGGGCCGCTGCCCGCTGCCGATCGGGGGACAAGGGGTCGACGGGTCCGAAGAACGCATCGAGGATGGTGTCGAGTTCGGCCGATGGGGTGGTGAGGCCTCCAACGGTGCCGGCTCGACGCAGAAGGTCGTCGGCGACATTCTGCTCGAATCGCCAGTAACGCTCCAGGTAGAGGCGGGCACCATCCCAGACGAGCGGCAGGGTTACGTCGCCCGGCCGCTGGTCGGAGCAGCGCACGGCCGGGCTTGCCGCTAGCAGCGCGGCCCAGTGGCTCGGATCGGGCCATGGCAGCGTGTCGAAGGCCGGGAGCAGCGCATCGTCGATGACGATGGACCCGGCGACTTCAGCGGGCACTACGCAGATGTGACCGAAACGCGGGGCTCGGGCCGCGAGGGCGGCGCCGATCAGCACTTCGGGTTCCACTCCACCGACAGATCGGGCAATGGCGTCGGCGACGTGGACGGCCGACGCGTCGAGAACACCGGCGTCGACGAACGGAACGAGCACTGCGGTGTCAGGATGCAGAAGCGGGGCCGAGGCGCTCACTCCGGTATATCCCGTCCGTCGAGCAGATCACTGAGGGCGGTGACGAGTGCAGCGGGGACGCGCCACGAGAAGACCCCGTGAGGATGCCCGTCGACGATCGGCGTGTCGGCTCCGGCCATGCCGCGCACGAAGAGGTAGGCGGCGCCGCCGAGGTGCACAGAGGGCTCGTAGCCGGGTAGGCGCCAGCGTAGGTAGCGGTGAAGCGCCACCGAATAGAGCAAGGCCTGCAACGGGTAGTGGTGCTCGGCCATCGCGGTTGGGAGGTGGTCCGGGTGATAGTCACGCGACCGGGGCTCGTGGCCGGCCTCGGCCAGCGCGTTGGTCTTGTAGTCGGCGACGACGAACCGCGGCTCGGCACCCGGATCCTCAGGGTTGTGGACGCGGAAGATCACGTCGATCGAACCGGTGAGATGCCCGGCCAGTTCGACGTCGAACAGCCCTTGAGTGAGGCGTTGTGCCCAGGGGCGGAGTGGGTCGTCGTCGGGCAGATGCTGCAGCACGAGCGCACCGATGTCGCGGTCGGTGGCATGGCGGGTCGTCTCCCCGAGGCGGAACTCGAAG
>JADGOI010000141.1 GCA_017883075.1 Acidimicrobiales bacterium | reverse complement strand
CTTTGCGGTTCCGACATTGGCATTTCTGGCCGCGGCATTGGTGAAATGGCACCAACGCGCTTACTTCGTCCTGATGATCGTGGCCGGCATGGTGCTGTCAGTGGGCGCATACCCATTTACCCACCCTTCCGGGATCGGCTCGTTGTTGAAGACTGTGATGGTCGACACCACCGCCGGGTTGGCCATGCGATCCACCGACCGGGCGTCTCCACTGGTCATCCTGGGCATGGCAGTACTTCTGGGTGCCGGGGTGACCGCCGTCGCCCGACGGGTCCGTCGAACGGGGCTGATCATCGGGGCCTTCGTCATCGCCATCATCGCCGGGGCTTCCACTCCACTGTGGACAGGGGCGATCATTGCCCAGGGGTTCACCCAACCGGCAACCCCGCCGACGTACGTCCGCCAGGCTGCCACCACCCTCGACTCCACCCATCCCGGAACACGGGTCTACGCATTGCCCGGCAATGACTTCGCTGCGTATCGGTGGGGTGACACCATCGACACCGTCTTTCCGGGGTTGATGACCCGTCCCTTCGTGACCCACGAACAGCAGGTCATGGGTTCACTACCCACTGCTGACCTCCTGCATGCGATTGACTCCCCGCTCCAGGATGGGACCCAGGATTGGAATGCACTGGCTCCGATGGCTGCACTGATGAGCGCTGGTGATGTTCTCGTTGCCTACGACCAGGCCTACGAGCGATACAGCGCCCCGAATCCACAGCAGCTGGCCCTCGGCTTGGCGGTCACCCCGCCGGGTCTCTCCGATCCGGTGTCGTACGGGACACCTGTACCCAATGTGTCACCCATTGCCAACCAGGACGAGGCAGCGTTGGCTCGGCCCGCGAATCAGGGATGGACGTCCCCGCTGGTCTCGTACACGGTGAATGACCCGCGGCCGATCGTCCGGACCGAATCCCTCTCCGATCCGCTGGTTGTCGCCGGCAACGCCACCGGGTTGGTCAATGCCGCCTCGGTGGGTCTCCTGTCCGGTAATCCGACCATCTTCTTCGCCGGAACCCTCGACACCGGCCCGGCATTCCTGCGGAATATCCTCGCGAAACCGGCCAATCTGGTGGTGACCGACACCAACCGCAAGGAGGCCTTCGAGTGGACATCGCTGACCGCCAACACCGGATATACCGAGACGGCCAACCAGGCCACCAACACGGCCGATCCCAGAAACGCGCCTCTCAACCTCTTTCCCAAAGCCCCACCGGACGCCCAGACCACCACGGTGTTCAGTGGTGCCTCGTCGGTCACCGCCTCCTCCTACGGCTCGTCGTTCACCTACCTCCCCGAGGTGCGCCCAGCCGCCGCACTCGATGGAGACACCCAGACGGCATGGCTCGACGATTCTTTTGCCCCCCCCACCGGTCAGTGGTGGCAGGTGGCGTTGTCCAAGCCCACGACAGCGCACACGGTGACGTTGGTACAACCCCAGACCGGCGATCCCGACCGTTGGATCACCAAGGTCACGCTGGCCTTCGACGGGCACCAATCGGTCACCGTTGCTCTGGGTCAGGAGTCACGTTCAGCCGCCGGGCAGACCATATCCTTTGCGCCCCGTACGTTCTCCACCCTCCGCATCACCGTCGACGGCTTCGGGCAAGCGCCCAATCACACTGCTTCCCAAGCCGACAGTTCGGTGGGGCTCGCCGAGGTACAGATTCCCGGCGTCTCCATCAATGAGACGGTCTCCATGCCCCAGGACCTCCTGAGATCGGCCGGGAGTGCATCGATGTACGACTCACTGACCTTGCTGATGACCCGGTTGCGGAGCTCGGGCTCCCCTCCCCGGTCTGACACCGAGACAACCCTGGCCCGCACGTTTTGGCTCCCGACCGCACGGGCGTTCACCCTTTCCGGCTCGGCCCGAATCTCTCCCCTGGTGCCCGACGATGAGATCGACCGGTTGGTGGGACGCCCCGGAGCGGATCACACCGGTATCGTCGCCTACTCGAAGGGTCGCCTCCCCGGTGACCTTTCCGCCCGAGCCATCTCGACCCTCGACGATGACCCTGGCACAGTGTGGGAACCTGGCTTCGGGGTTGCCCATCAGGCGGGCGAGTGGCTGCAGTACAACGTGCCCGCACCCATCACCTTCGACCACTTGGACTTGAAGATCGTCGCCGACACCGAGCATTCGGTCCCGACCTCGATCACGGTCGCCGCCGACAGTGGGTCGGAGAACATCACCCTTCCGCCCATCGCCGACAACCGGACCGCTGGCTCCGTGGTGAACGTCCGGGTCTCCCTCCCGACGGCGCTGACCGGCCAGAGTATTCGGGTCACCTTCACGACCGTGCGGATCGAGAATACCGAGAACTTCAACTCACAATCTCCCTTGGCCATGCCGATCGGGATAGCCGAGGTTGGCATCCCCGGTCTGGTCGCCCAACCCGTTCCGTCTGCCATCCCTTCCACCTGCCGGAACGACCTGCTGACGGTCGATGGTGCTCCCATCTGGGTGTCAGTGGCCGGATCATCGGCGTCTGCAGTGGCCCGTGATGCGCTCAGTGTGTCGTTGTGTGGACCCGATGCGGGCGGGCTGACCCTCGGTCAGGGAGACCACACCGTCGCCTCGGTGCCCGGGCAGATCGCGGGATTCGACATAGACCAGTTGGCTCTAGGTTCCGCCGCCGGGGGCGGCACGGCCAACAGTTCCTCGGGGGCGGCGCCTGCCACCCCCACCACTGCTTCCTCCCGCACCACGGCTACCGGACCGTCGGTGTCGGTCACCAGCCATACGGCCACTTCCATGCGGCTCAGCGTCTCGGGCGTGACGCCCGAGACGCCCCCGTTCGAACTGGTGATGGGCCAGAGCATCAATGCGGGGTGGGTGGCCACCATCAACGGTCGTTCCCAGGGACCACCTCTCCTGATCGACGGCTACGCCAACGGATGGAGAGTGGACCCAGCCAACCTGAAGTCCGCTCTCCACAACGGAACCGTCACGGTGGTGCTCCAATGGGCCCCTCAACGCCGGGTCCTCATCGGCCTGGTGATCTCCGCCTTGTCGCTTCTGGCGTGCCTCTTCCTGGCATTCCTCCCCCGCCGATGGCGCCGGCTGGTCCGTCGTCACCGCCGGCACACGTCCGGCGGTCACGGGAACGGTCTCCAAAGCACCGTGCCCATGGGAACCTCGACCGGGAAGGCGGACATCAGGCAGGAACGTGCTCGGGTGATGGACCCCGATGATGACGAAGCCCCCCAACTGGTCGTGCCGTTCGGCACCGAAGGCACTCGGACCTCCTTGCTTGTCTCCATGGGGATTGGCATGGCGACCGGAGCCGTGGCCGGCATCATCACCCTCCCGGCCACCGGGGCAATTGTGGGTGCGGCCACCATTGCAGCCCTCATGGTTCCGAGAGCCCGGACGTTGCTCGGTATGGCCGCCGCAGCCTGCGTCCTGGCCGCCGGGATCTACGTGGTTGCCCATCAAGGATCGGCCCATATCCCTGCCGGAGGATCGTGGCCATCCCAATTCGAGCCGGCCAATTCCCTGGCCTGGGCAGGCGTGGTGTTCTTGGGGGCTGACGCCACGGTCGAGGTGGTGCGCCGATGGCATGCCACTCGCCGTCGCAATCCCGCCGACTTTCGTGATTAGCGCCGAGCCACGGCCTCTGATGCCAAGACGGCCAGCGTGCCGCGGGCAGTCGCATCCCACGTGAACTGCGAGGCGTGTTCGAACGCCCCGATCCCCAACCTCTTCCTCAGGATCTCGTCGGAGAGGGTGGCATCGAGGGCACCGACCATGCCGTCCAGGTCGTCAAACAACAACCCCGACCGGTCGTCGATCACCGCGTCCTGGTGGCCGCTGATGCGTGACGCCACGGTGGGTGTGCCGCATGCCCCCGCCTCGGTCACCGTCATGCCCCAACCTTCCCGAAGGGAGCTCGACGCCACTACCCAGGCGGAGCGATAGAGATCGAGCAAGTCATCCTCTTCGACGTACCCCGGCAAGGAGATCCACGATTCAGCCCCTCGGCGGCGGATGAGGTCCTCGAGCAGCGGACGTTCGTAACCCTCGCCGGCAATCACGGCGACAAGATCTGGTTGCCGGCGTTTCACCCTCACCAGCGCCTCGATCATCAGCTCGAAGCGTTTGACCGGGACCAGGCGCCCCACCGCGACCACCAACGGTGTTTCTGACTTCTCCCCGCCGGGCATGAACCGTGATTCCACTCCGGGAGGGCACACCGTGACCCGTTCCGCCGGCATGCCGAGCCGATCGACGATCTCCGCTTTGGATGAGGACGAGAGTGTGACAATCCGGCTCCGGCGGTACATCGGTGGGGCCACATGGTGCTCAATCCCGTACCCCAACTCGGCCAATCCCTTCGGGAGCACCATCTTCCACATGTCTGCGTGGACGTGGTGGAGAAACGTCACCCGCGGGCACCGGGCCCAGAGGGGAGAGAAGAACGGCATCCCGTTCCAGACTTCGACCAGGCCATCGCCGGTCCCCAGACGCCCGAGTACGCCCGAGAGCATGGTCCTCGGGAACACCGCGTAACGACCGGCCCGGCGGACCACCCGATACCCCTCCCGTCGCGCCACCGATCGGGCATCGGGTATTGACGAGGTGGTCAGCGTAATATCCACGCCGCTTTCGGCCCAGGCAGTCAGAATCCGGTGAGCATGGAGTTCCGAACCCCCGGCCTCGGGGTCATCGAAATCGCGCCATGCCACGACATCCACCCTCCGGAGACCCCCGGCTTTGGCGATCTCCGTGAGTGACATGTCCGCGAACGGTCGGAGCCCAGGTCCGTCGAACAGAGAGTATTCGGGGAGCCCTCCAGCCACCGGCTCAACCAGGGGGTCTTCGCTGAGCTCGAAACCACCGGCATCGCCGATGGTCGCGCCGTCATCTCTCATTTCACGCTTCATCGACCACGCTCTCCCTGATCCCCAGTGTCCCGATCGGTGCGAACCATCCCGGAAAGGGCGATTGTAATGGCACTTTGTCGCGGCTGCCGCGATCAGGCGTGTCTCCCCGCCTCAGGCGCGGACAGGGTCTCCCGTCGGGCCCGGATCCGGAACCACCGATTCCCGTGTTCCCGATGATGGATGATCACGAATGCTGCCACCATGGCTGCCGCCAACCCGGCTTGGACAGCCAGATCAGCCCGGGCGGTTGCCGCCCGCTGCCCGTGGGCCCCGGCCACGGATACGACCCCTGCGATCGAACCGACGAATAGGAGCAGCACGATCCAACGTCAGCCGACACCGAACAAGTAGTTGGTGAGCAGCACCGAGATGCAGAGGAAGATCATCGCCACGACCAGGTAGGCGAATGCCGGGGCAGCCGAGCTGAGTTTGGCCGTGAAGACCAGCGATAGGAACGAGGACGGAATGAAGACAGCGATACCGAGGAGCACCAGAGCTGGAACGGCCAGGAAGGTCAAGGTCACGACCAGTTGGCGCACGGCATGTACCCCTTCGTTCCACCGGATAGTGGCCTCGGGCAAGAGATAGGCGCCGAGAGCCAAGGCGCCGAACTGCCGATCCCGGCATGGAGAGGATGAAGAACAGGCCCAGCAACTGGGCGATGGCACCATAGGACCGTGCGGTGACCAGATGAGCCACCATCACCACGACCAGGGCACTGCCGGCATTGACCACCAACCCGGCAATCGCCACCGGACTGGCTTGGGCGATCCCGCTCCGGAACGATTCGGCATTGGGACCACCAGCCGCGCCCCGGGTGTCGTGGGGGAGCGAAATGATCGATCCCCCACTCACCGCGATGCCGAAAGACGGGGTCAGCAATACCGGTTCGGATACCGGTTCGACGGCTAGGTCGATCTCTCCGAGGAGCGCATCCAGGGCGGCCGGGGAGTGCCCTTCCCGCTCGGCGTGTGCGCCGCAGTCAGTGGATCCGACAGCAGCACCGACGGGCCTTTCCGCCGTCGCTCCGAAGCTTCTGTCGCACCCCGTGTCAATGGGGAGCCATCACGAGGTGGGGGCTTTCCCGACAGGCGTCGGCGTACGGGGTAGGACCGGCGCATCCCGTCCGGTTCCGCGGGCATCGACGCCCGACCCTGTTCGATCCCGGACGTCTTTCACCTCGTGGTATTCCTCTTCCACATTGACCGACCAGATGTCGTGATGCGCCCCGCGGATGTTCTCCACCGTCAAC
>JADGOI010000140.1 GCA_017883075.1 Acidimicrobiales bacterium | reverse complement strand
GAGCACCGTTCTACGGAAGCCTGGGCGCCAACCCTCCGAGCGCACCGATCATCAGCATGGCCCCCTCCACCGACGGTAACGGCTACTACATGCTCGGTTTGCCAGGCAGCGTCTACAGCTTCGGCGATGCCCCCTACCTTGGGGGCACATCGTGACGCTCCCCGCCCCCCGCGATGGCGGACCTCAGCAGGATTCGACCAGGGAACCAATCCCTGGCTGACCAGCACTGTAAATGCTGCTTATTGCAAATTGGATCGCACTGCCTACGTTGTTGGTTGGGGCACGGCCACAGCCATCCATTCCTGGATGAGGGGCGTTATCTCTTTACCTGCGTCCACACGAACTTTGGCCGGCTCCCACTCGGACCGGTCGAACGGGTGGGCGTTGGAACCCAGAGTGACCGATGGACCGGGATGCCCCATGACCTTTGCGACCTGGAGCGCAGTGTGGGCTTCATCGACAAGCAAAGCCGAAACTGAAGGCCGGATTTGGTGGCTCCATGGGCCCACCATCATTGATGAACTTCGTTTGGGCGGTGAGCATCCCCCTGCGGGACGGCCGCATAGGCGATCCATCCATTGCGCTCCCGAACGAGCGCAGGCACCGGCCACTCGCAGCCGAAGAACTCGCCGAGTCCGCAACGACATCAGGACCGGCCCCGCCATGTAGCCGAGTCGTCTCCGAAATGTCATGATCTGGGAGCCGGCCAATCCGGCCCGCTGCCCTGGGAGGCCCATGATGACGGAGAACAACGACACGCCCGCCGGTGAGGACATGCTCGATCTGGTGGAGGTCGAGTCCGAGAATGTCGACGAGGACGGCAATATCGTGGTCGATGACCTGGTTGCCGCGGTGGACGCGGACGGCAACATCGTCGCCACCAACGAGACCATCGCAGTGGTGACGGTGGACGGCGACGTCGTCGTCGACGAGACCTTCTCGGTTGTCGGCGATGACGGCGAGTTGCACGCCGCTGTGGAGGACATCACCGTCCTGGAGGCCGACGACGAGAAGTGATCGGCGGAAGTCGGCTTCCTGGGCACACCGGATGCGCCGGGCCCAGCCTGTCCTCTCCGTACGCCAAGCTGGGACCGGTCGACTCGAAGGCCTCGGTTGATCATCGGCGGTGCATCCTTCGGTTCGGACTCTCCCTTCGGGGCGGGTGCCGGGAGAAGAGGAGGCAGAGCTGTGCATGAGGGAACCACACATCGACCGCCACGGTCGATGTGTGGAAGGTGGGGCGCCATGACCACTGGGCGCCGAATGGCACGGTTGTACCGCAGCGAGGGAACGATTCTTGGCTTGGTTCCCCAACAAAGTGCGCGCCACAGCGCGTACTCTTTGGGCATCATGCGTCCTTCGATCGGCAAACCGGACGGGGTCGAATAGGCATGACCCGGTCTCGAGCTGGGGAGGATGGCGGAGCCGAGATGCACCCGACGGTCTCGCTCGACGAGACCGACGCATGGATCTTCGACCTCGACGGCGTGCTCACCGACACAGCCCGTCTGCACGAGCAAGCCTGGACCGAGGTGTTCCACCAGCTCTTCACCTCGTTGGCCGCGCCCGCCATACCCGCGCCCGAGGCGTTCACCAGTGCCGACTACCGCCGGCTGGTCGACGGTGAGGATCGGATGGACGGGGTTCGCAACGTGCTCGCCGACCGGGTGATCGTGTTGCCCGAAGGTGGGCCCGACGATCCCATGGGTTCCAGAAGCGTCTGGGGGCTGGCCGACGAGAAGGATGCCCGCTACCAGGCCCTGCTGGCGAGCGAGGGACCGCGCCCGTTCGCGTCCTCGGTCGAACTCATCGGGCGGCTCCGCACCTCGGGGGTCGACGTGGCGGTCGTGTCGGGCAGTAGGCATTGCGCCCAGGTGCTCGAGGCGGCCGGTCTGGCCGCCCTTGTCGACGTGCGGATCGACGGGGAGACGGCCGGGGTCATGGGACTGGCCGGCAAGCCCGATCCGGCCATGTTCTTGGAGGCTGCCCGGCGGCTCGGGGTCGAGCCAACTCGAGCGGTGGTGGTGGAGGACGCCGTCGCCGGGGTCGTGGCCGGTCGACGCGGGGGGTTCGCGGTCGTGGTGGGTATCGACAGGGCCGACCAGGCGGACGGACTCCGGCGGGGCGGGGCGGACATCGTGGTGGAGGATCTCGGCGACCTCTCGCTGACCGGCCTGGGCCCGTCTGATAGCCCGTGGTGGCTGACCTACGAGAACCTCGGACCGGGTGAGGAGGGCGTGGCCGAGACGATGTGCACGCTTGCCAATGGCTACGTGGGCACCCGGGGGGCGCCGCCCTGGGTGCGTGACGACGGCACTTCCTACCCGGGCACGTACCTCGCCGGTGTCTTCAACCGGCTCCAGAGCCAGGTGGCCGAGCAGTTGGTGGAGGTGGAAAGCCTGGTCAACGTGCCCAACTGGTTGCCGGTCACGCTCCGTGCCGACGACGGTCCCTGGCTTGGCGCCGACGGAGTGGTGGTGTCGTCGCACCGGATACGTCTCGACCTGCGTGGCGGTCTCCTGGTGCGCCGGTGCGTGGTGACCGATTCGGCCGGTCGGCGTACCGCACTGGTCGAGCGGCGAGTGGTATCGATGGCCGATCCCCACCTCCTCGCCCTCGAGTTGAGCTGCATGCCGCTCAACTGGTCTGGCCGCCTCGATCTGCGGGCGACCCTCGATGGTGATGTCGTCGACGACCAGACCGTCGAGGACCGCCTGCTCGCCAATCGACACCTCGAGTTGGTCGATCAGGGGTGCGATGACGCGGGGGGCATCTGGCTCCGAGTCCGGACCGTTCAGTCGCAGGTCACGGTGGCCATGGCGGCGCGGTGTCGAATCTCGGGTGCGGCTCACGAGCTGGCCTGGGTCCACGACGGAACATCCGGGACGCCCGAGGCACAGGTGGCGCCGACAGTGTCGACCGGTGTCCGGATCACCATCGAGAAGGTCGTGGCGGTGTTCACATCGAGGGACCGGGCCATCTCGGAACCGGAGTTGGCGGCGCGCCGGGCTGTTGCCGACGCTCCTGGTTTCGATGGGATCCTCGCTGCCCAGCGGGTGGCATGGGAGCCGTTGTGGCGTCGCGCGGCGGTGACGGTCAGCGACGACGGTGGATCGAATACGATGCTCGACCTCCACCTGTTCCACCTACTGCAGGTCGCCTCACCTCACATCGTCGAGCTAGACACGGGGCTCGGGGCGCGGGGGCTGCATGGTGAGGGCTACCGGGGTCACGTGTTCTGGGACACCCTGTTCGCCTTCCCGATGCTGAACCTCCGCTTTCCGGCGGTGTCGAGATCGCTCTTGGGCTATCGGAGCCGGCGTCTGCCCGCAGCCCGGCGGGCCGCTGCCAGTGCCGGGCACCAAGGGGCCATGTTCCCGTGGCAGAGCGGGAGCGACGGGCGGGACGAGACGCCGACCGTGCTGTTCAATCCTCGTTCAGGTCGCTGGATGGCCGACCGCTCACGGTTCCAGCGCCACGTCGGCCTGGCGATTGCCTACGATGCGTGGCAGCACTGGCAGGTCACCGGGGACCTCGAATTCGCGGCAGGGCCGGGCGCAGAGCTGGTCTTTGAGATAGCTCGCTTCTTCGCCAGTGTGGCCTCGTGGGACGACTCCCTCGATCGCTACCGGATCGCCGGTGTCGTCGGCCCCGACGAATTCCACGACGGGTACCCGGGGTCGGCCGAACCGGGGGTTGCCGACAACGCGTACACGAATGTCATGACAGCTTGGCTGTTGTGGCGGGCCGGCGAGCTGGCCGAGCTGCTGACCGCGGAGCATCGGACGGAAACCGCCGAGCGCCTGGGCGTGGATGGATCAGAGGTTGCGCGATGGGAGTCGATCTCCCGGAACCTCCATGTGCCGTTCCACGGCGGTGTGATCTCGCAGTTCGCGGGCTACGAACGGCTCGAGCCCCTCGACCTGGACGCGTACCGAAGCCGCTATGGCAATATCGGGCGCCTCGACTTGATTCTCGAGGCCGAGGGCGACGCCGTGAGTCGCTACCAGGTGAGCAAGCAGGCCGATGTTCTGATGCTCCTCTATGTGCTCTCGGCCGAGGAGCTGCGGGCTGTGTTCGGGCGGATGGGCTACTCGTTGGGGCCCGAGATGATCAGGGACACCGTCGACTATTACGCGGCGCGGGTAACCCACGGATCGTCCCTGTCGCGGGTTGTCCATGCCTGGGTGCTCGCCCGTGCCGACCGGCAGGGCTCCTGGCAGTACTTCCGAGATGCGTTGGCTGCCGACGTGGCCGACAGCCAGGGCGGAACGACTCGAGAAGGAATCCACCTGGGCGCCATGGCCGGCACCGCAGATATCCTCCAGCGCTGCTATGCCGGGTTGGAGGTCCGGGGGGAGGCCCTCTGGCTCCATCCACTCCTGCCTGAAGAAATCGACGGTTTGCGATTCAAAGTGTGGTTTCGGGGAAGCGAAATCACGGTCGACGTCGACCGGCACCGGCTCCATCTCGAGGCGGGGGAGGGTCGCGCCGGGCCGGTGACGTTGATGGTATCGGGCGAACCGGTCGTGCTCCGACCTGGACAGGTGGCGGAGGTGGCGCTGGACGGGGCTAATTGAGTCGAAGTGCCCTGGTGTGGCCGGCCATCGTCGGCCACCGTTGTAGTTGACGCAGAAGAGGGGAGACACGTGAGCAACGTTGGAGATCTGGGGCGCCGGGTGGCCGAGCGCCGCGAGGAGTTGGGACTGACTGCCGATGAGGTTGCCGCCCGGGCAGGCATGGATCCCTCCTATGTGCGCATGCTGGAGACGAGCCCCTCGCCACAGCCCTCCCGGGCGGCAATGTGGCGGTTGGCCGGCGCTCTCGAGACCACGGTTGACTCGGTCGCCGGGGGCGGGTTCCAGGCCCCGCCCGGGCGGACCGATCCGTCGCCACGGCCGACCCTCGAGGCCTTGGATCGTGAGGATTGTCAATCCCTGATCGGTCCCGGCGGTGTGGGACGGGTCGTGTTCTTCGAGTCTCGGGGACCGGTGGCGCTGCCGGTGAACTTTCGGATGCTCGACGGGGATGTGGTCTTCCGGACCGAGCCGGAGTCAGCGCTCACATCGTCGTTCAAACAGGGCCAGGTCTCCTTCGAGGTCGATCACCTCGATGACGCGCTGACCGAGGGGTGGAGCGTGCTGATCAGCGGTGAGGGACAGGAGGTCGTCGACCCGGCCGAGCGTGAGCGGGTGGAGGAGTTGGGTGTGGCCCCATGGGCAGGCGGTACCCGGGACACCTACGTCCGCATAGTTCCCCGTGAGGTGACGGGTCGTCGCATCCGACGATCCTGAGCAGTGCCGACCTGCTCGCCATGGTGGGACCTTGGCCCCTGGTGGCTGAGTGGGTCTTCGGCCGATGATGTGGTGGGGCGGATCTCCGAGAAGGCTGAGACGGGAGTGGGAATGCGATGCCTGAGCTCCCGGTTCACGAGGTTGCGGTCGGGAGGAGGGTCGGAGCCACCTACCGGGAGTGCGCGGCCGCGTCCCATCGCCACTGGGCGATCTCCCGCGGGTCCTCGCCGTGCTCCCGCCCGTAGCGGCGGGCATCGAGCCGGGCGTCGACCATCTCCTGGCGCAACGTCGCGGTGCGGGGTTCGAGCCCGGGGACCCGATCGAGCACGTCGATGACCAGGCGAAACCGGTCGAGATCGTTGAGCATCACCATGTCGAAGGGGGTGGTCGTCGTTCCTTCCTCCTTGTATCCGCGTACATGGAGGTTGTCGTGGTTCATCCGGCGGTAAGTCAGTCGATGGATGAGCAACGGGTAGCCATGGTAGGCGAAGATCACCGGGCGGTCCGGGGTGAAGAGGGTCTCGAACTCGCGATCGGAGAGGCCATGGGGGTGCTCGGTGCTCGGTTGGAGCCGCATCAAGTCGACGACGTTCACCACCCGCACCTTCAGCTCCGGTAGGTGCCGGCGCAGCAGCTGCACGGCCGCCAGCGTCTCGAGGGTGGGGACGTCACCGCAACAGGCCATGACCACATCGGGTACCGAGCCCTGGTCGTTCGAGGCGAAGGACCAGATGCCCAGCCCACGGGTGCAATGGTCGAGCGCCTCGTCCATTGTCAGCCAATCGTGCTGGGGCTGTTTGCCGGCGACGATGACGTTGACGCAGTTCAGGCTGCGCAGGCAGTGGTCGGCCACC
>JADGOI010000139.1 GCA_017883075.1 Acidimicrobiales bacterium | reverse complement strand
GTCGTGGTGGTCACGCGAGTGACCGGCGCGGAAGTCTTGGTGCTCGCCGCCGATGACCCGTTCGAGGCGTGCTGCGTGCAGCCGGCACCCACGATGAGTGCAGCAGCGGCGACGCCGAGGGCGGTAAAGGCGGGTCGCTTCATGGTGGCCACCTTGGCACAGGGGTGTTTCACGCAGTCCCGGCACCCAGGGCCGTGCTCATGTCGCGTCTCCACAAACCGGCGACGATCCCAACACTGCGGCCCATGCGAACTTCAGGGGCCCATCACCGGCACGCTCGTGACCGGTGATCGGCACCCGGAGCCGTCGGACCGTTTCGAGATCCGCGCTGCTAGCGATGATCTTGAAGTACCTCTTCGGCTCGGGGGTTCGATGGTCAGGAACTGCGAGGGCACACCTGATTCGGATCGTCGTGAATGTTCCTCGTTCGAGCCACATCGCGGGAGGCTTGGGCGGGAGACAGTTTGTTAGCGACCTAGCCAGTGTGCTCTGGACGTTACGAATCAACCGCAACGTGTGCCACAACCCTCGATCAGGCACTTGGGGATGGTCCGCTGACGCCGACAGGTGAGTCAGCGGGCCTGCAAGTCCCAGCCCTCAGGGCACTACGTCCAACGGCGGCCGCAACTTGGGCGGCGGATAGACGGC
Organism: Acidimicrobiales bacterium; assembly: GCA_017883075.1. GTDB lineage: Bacteria > Actinomycetota > Acidimicrobiia > Acidimicrobiales > RAAP-2 > DASZIT01. The sequence continues at coordinate 5,522 of JADGOI010000139.1, read as the reverse complement.
CCTGGCGATGGTGGCCGATCACCAGCCGAGCACCCATCCAGGGAAGACCGAGATGAGGGTGTGCCTGGTGTTGTTGCTGGCCACTGCCGCCACAACAGCCAACATGAGGGCCCAGACGACAGCACAACCGATGCTGTATGCAGGATGGGTCCTGAACGATAGTTTCGTTCTTGCTTGCCCTTGTTCGTTTCGGCACACCCCGTGTGGCCATGTCGGACAGCGCCGCCGGCCCCGATACATGGCGATCCACGCCGAGCTGGGAGAAGCCAGCCGCCGGCCCGTCTCGTCGACGGTATCCGGAACTACCGGGAGCGGGAGGCCCGGCTCGTTGACTGCTCCCAGGCGTCTCGTGCGCTACGCGTCCCCGGACAGCAACTTCGTGATCTGGGCCATGTCGAAGTAGTCACGCCAGGCGCTGATCTTGCCGTCACGAACCTCGAACGTGCCCATGACGAGCAGTGGTGCCACAACCTGTCCGACGGTGAACGTGTCGACCCGCTCGGTGAGTACCACGTTGTCGCGCACGGCCAAGTGGACGGTTTCGACCACCATGCTCTCGCACATGGCGAAGAAGCTGTCGATGAAGGCGATGGTGGCATCGATGCCGACAGCTGGGTCCATGGGGATGTTGTGGTAAACGACATCGTCGGTAAAGAACGGGCGCAGAGCCTCGGCGTCGTGTTTCCCGAATGCTCCACACAGGTCGCGCACAACTCGTTCGGCATCCTCTGCAGTTCCCATGGTGAACCTCCTGGGGTGGGATGGGAGTGACGGCCTCACGCTAGCGAATCTCCTTCGTCTTGGCCGGCCGGCCGGCTGGTCGGCATGGCACTGAACGCCTCAGAGCATCAGCTGACACAGGGGGCGCGAGTGCCCCCCAACAAACAAATCTCCGGGTGATCCATCGTGTGTCCCGGTGCATCTGGTTCAGGGCTGGGAATACCGGCGGACCAACAAACCTCGGAGCATGATCCGATCGTGGCACCTGCCGGAGAAGCCCGCTTCGCGCCAGGTAGTCAGCTCGATGGCTCCACGGACCAGGCGGTGGATGAAGGAGCGCGCCACGGTCGAGAGACATGTCGGGGTGTCCGGCCTGATCAAGCCGGCGTTCAAGGTGTGTGCACATGACAGAGCCGCACCTGGAAGGATCATGGCGTTGACAGAATCCGAACAGACCTTCCAGAGGTTTTCAGTGCGGGAGGTCGAGGTGGCTGTCCGCGCCCTCTCGCGACTCGAACCGCTCATCGGGGTCGAGCGGTTCACGGCGCTTCGACTGGCAGCGGCTCAAGCCAGTCGGCGACTCGAGGGAATGACTTTCTGGAACCTGAGCTCGACGGCAGCAGGCGGCGGGGTCGCTGAGCTGCTCCAGGTGCTGGTCGGCTACACGTTGGACGCGAACATCGACATCCGCTGGCTCGTCATGAGCGGTGATGCCGAGTTCTTCTCCATCACCAAGCGGATCCACAATCGTCTTCACGGAACAGCCGGTGACGCTGGTGAGCTCGGGCCGAACGAGGCAGCCCATTACGCAGACATCATGGCCGCGAACGTCGTGAGCGTGATGAGCCGCGTCCGGCGGGGCGACCTGGTTCTCCTGCACGATCCTCAAACGGTCGGCATGGCGCCGGAACTCGCCGAGGCGGGAGCGCGGGTGATCTGGCGATGCCATGTCGGGCGTGAGGGGAGCAACGAGTGGACTGATGAGGCCTGGTCGTTCCTCCGTCCTCATCTGGCTCACTGCGAGGCGCACATCTTCTCCCTGCGCCAGTACGTCCCTTCGTGGATGGACGAGTCCAGAGTCCGGGTGATCCCTCCGTCCATCGACCCATTCTCGCCCAAGAACCAGGAGATGTCCCAAAGCGATGTGATTCGCACGCTTCGCCGTATCGGCCTGCTCGATAAGAGCGAACAGAACTCCGCCAGCACGTTCACCCGGCGCGACGGCACACCGGGGCGCGTGGAACGGCGGGCAGCGATCCTCTCCGACGGGGCTTCGGCCCTCGATCCCGATATCCCCTTGGTGGTCCAAGTATCTCGGTGGGACCGGTTGAAGGACATGACAGGGGTGATGCGGGGTTTTGCATCGGCCGTGCCGGGACATCTCACCGCCCAGCTGGCGCTGGTGGGCCCCTCGGTGGCCAGCATCAGCGACGACCCGGAAGGAGCCGAGGTGTTCGCCGAGTGTGTGGCGACCTGGGAGGCTCTGCCCGTCGACGCGCGCCGACGCATAAAGCTCGTCACCCTGCCGATGGAGGACATCGACGAGAACGCGGCAATGGTGAATGCTCTCCAGCGTCACGCCACGGTGATCGTGCAGAAGAGCCTGGCGGAAGGCTTCGGGCTGACCGTTGCCGAAGGCATGTGGAAGGGCCGGGCCTTGGTCGCTTCCCGCGTCGGCGGGATCACCGAGCAGATCGCGCCGGGAACGGGCTTGCTTCTCGACGACCCGGCCGATCTGTCTGTGTTCGGAGACACGCTCGCCGGCCTCCTCACCCGTCCTGACCAGATCGCCCAGCTCGGTGCGCGGGCTCGCCAACACGTCCTCGAGACCTTTGTGGGCGACAAGCACCTGCTGCGCTACGCCCAGCTCATCGAATGGATCGTGTCGTAGGGATTTCCGGCACTACTCCGCCCCCGGGACGAGCGCACCGATCGCCAGCTCGTCCGGTTCGGCACGGCGGACCGGCACGGCTGAAGCATCATCATGAAGGACGGACACAAGAAGGAAGGTGGGTGGCCCGTCTTCCCCCTCGGATGGCCCTCGGCAGAAGCCCAGCCGGAGGTCTTCGATGGGGTTCTCGGTACCCACAGGGATCGAACGGGCGCCATCTCGAATCTTGGTGTCCTTCGGCCACAGAGGGACTATCGGCCCTGGCAACCGGGAATGTCTGCGCGAATACTGGACACGGAAGCGAGGTGGCCGGATGCAGTTGACCAATCGTGTCGACGCCGGGCGGCAGCTTGCCGCCCGCCTGGAGTACCTGCGGGGGCAGGACCTTGTCGTCCTCGGGCTGCCTCGGGGTGGGGTGCCGGTGGCGTCGGAAGTTGCAGCAGCGCTGCACGCGCCGCTGGACGTCATCGTCGTTCGCAAGCTGGGGGTGCCTTTCCAACCGGAGCTGGGGATGGGTGCCATCGGTGAGGGTGGCGTGCGGGTCCTCAACGCCGAGGTCGTCCGGCTGGCCCGCGTCTCCTCGGAGGAGTTGGCTGCGGTGGAGCAACGGGAGCGGGCCGAATTGGAGCGGCGGGCCCGGCGGTTCCGGGGCGATCGGCTCCCTGTCCCGCTCACGGGAAAGACGGTCGTCATCGTCGATGACGGGATCGCTACCGGGTCGACCGCCAGAGCCGCGTGCCAGGTGGCCCGGGCGCAAGGCGCGGCCCGCGTCATCCTGGCCGTCCCGGTGGCGCCACCTGATTGGACCGATCGCCTCGCAGGCGACGCCGACGAGTTCGCCTGTGTCGACACCCCCGAGCCCTTCTACGGGGTTGGGCAGTTCTATGCGGATTTCTCACAGACAACCGACGACGAAGTCATCGCGTGCCTCGACCGTGGGCATCCACCCGTGGTGGCAATGACCGCCCCGGGCCAGGTGGACGACCCGCCGGTACGTGACGAGGAGATCAGCGTCCAGGCCGGACCCGTGCGGTTGGGTGGATACCTGACCGTGCCCGAAGCGGCCGTCGGGATGGTCGTGTTCGCCCATGGGAGCGGTAGTAGCCGCCGCAGCTCCCGCAACCGCTATGTCGCCGCCGTGCTCAACCAGGCCGGGCTCGCCACGCTGCTGTTCGACCTACTCAGCCCCGAAGAGGAGCTCGACCGGGCCAACGTCTTCGACGTCGAGCTGTTGGGTGGTCGGCTTGGCGAGGTCACTGCTTGGCTGCGGGCCCAACCTGAGACACGGGAGCTTGCGGTGGGCTACTTCGGTGCCAGCACCGGAGCCGCCGCCGCCCTCTGGGCTGCCGGCGAGCCTCACGCCCGGATCGCCGCGGTGGTGTCCCGAGGCGGCCGACCGGACCTTGCCGGCCCGAGGCTCGCCGCGGTGACCGCTCCCACCCTGCTCATTGTGGGCGGCCAGGACCACGTCGTCCTCGACCTCAATCGCCAGGCCATGGCGCAGCTCCGCTGCGAGTGCAGCCTCGCTGTCGTCCCCGGCGCCACCCACCTCTTCGAGGAGGGTGACACCCTTCAGGCTGCGGCCGAACTGGCCCGCGACTGGTTCACACACCACCTGGCCGCCGGACCCCGACCCGAGGAGCCATGAGGACGTCCACCCCCTTTGCTCACGTCGCAGATCAGGCGCCGGCGTGGTGCGAGCTCACCGGACCACCATCTCCAGCGCCACCCCCCATCGGCAGGAGATTCTCATGAGTGTCATCCTGGCAGCGCTCGACACCTCCAGTGCCGCCCGGGCGGTACTCGAGACAGCCGTTCGAATCGGTCAACTCACCGGTGCGGACGTGAAGGCGGTCCATGTTCACGCCGGCCTGCTCGAGTCGGATAAAACGCCGGTGGCGCTCGCCGAACGGAGCGGTGTGCCGGTCGAGGTGCTCGAAGACCCGGTGGAGTCGTCCCTCATCGCCGCCATGGCCGCCCCGGGGGTTATCGCCGCTGTCATCGGCGCCCGCGCAACGCCCAGCGGTCGCCGTCCGGTCGGTCTCACGGCGCGGAGCATCCTCGAGCAGGCGGACAAGCCGGTGGTGGTCGTGGCCCCTGAGGCCGTCTCCCCCGGCGCCATTCGGCGCCTGTTGGTGCCTCTCGAGGGCACGGAAATGTCCTCTCAGCCGGTGCTCGAGCGATTGATGCCGCTGTTGGTGGCCGACGTCGAGCTGGTGGTCCTCCACGTGTTCACTGATGCCACGATGCCCGTCATGTTGGATCGCCCCGAGTACGACATGAAGATCTTGGGAGATGAGTTCCTCACCCGCAACTGTTCCCTTGCGAGCCAGGTCGAGCTGCGAACGGGCCCGATTGCCACACGGGTGGCTGAGGTGTCCGAAGAGCACCGCGCCGATCTGATCGTATTGAGCTGGTCTCAGGACACCTCGTCCGAGCGGGCCCGGGTTGTCAGGGAAGTGCTCGGTGCCTCGGTGCTGCCCGTCCTGCTGCTTCCGGCCAAACCCCTCGACATCAACGAAACCGTTGTGGGCTCCTCCTCCCCGGAAGGCACTCGCCAGGGACCGTCGAGAGCGAAACCGCGCTCGACGGGATGATCGCCGGCAGGAGCACGAGAGACCAAGGTCGCAAGGGTCGCCGGTAGTCGCGGCACCGACGGCGGGGCCACTCAGCTTTCGGGGCGCTCGTTGTGCCGGAGGAGGATGACCGAGTGGGCGGTGAGGTTCACCCCCGACCCCTGGACGCGGCGCCGCCCGGGGGGCCGGGCGGTATTGAGGAGCTCCTCCCAGATCCCAGCCCATTCGATCCGGGGCAACGTGTAGGACCGTGAGCGGTTCCCCCCGTTCAAGAGGAGGAGGATCGTGTCGCCGTAGGTGGGCCGGCCCCGCTGGTCGATCTCGTCGGTGGCCCG
>JADGOI010000050.1 GCA_017883075.1 Acidimicrobiales bacterium | reverse complement strand
CAACCTGGCCGAGCTGGTCGCCGCCCTGTCGCTCTCCTCGGGCCGGTTGTCCCGCAACGAGGCCGCCGAGGTGATCACGGCCATGCTGAGAAGTGCAGAGGTCGACGCCCTCGTCCCCCGGGCCATCATCGAGGCCCTCATCCCCGGGCTCCTCGCCATCCCCCGGCGCTTCGAACTGGCCGAGGGGCCATGGTGCGACTTCGATGCCTTCTATGGCGACGCCATCTCCGCGCTCTGGGAGCTCACGACCAGGTGGTCAGGCACCAACCGCCCCTACGCCGCCGGTGACCTCTTGTCAGGGGTCCGCACCCGGTTGCGCACACTCCAAAGCAGTGAACGTCGGCACCGCTCACGCCAGAGCGGCACCCCCGGTGAGTTGGACACCCTCCCGGCATCGATCGGTCGCACCGGTGAGGAGCTCTTGGCCGCTGCCATCGTCGATGCGATCGGCCACGGCCTGACAATCGCCGATGCCGCCGTCCTCTACGCGACGAGGGTGCTCGGCATGTCCCTGACCGAGGTGGCCCAGCTCGCCGGAATGCCCGCCGGTCATCTTCGGCGGCAGAGGCGAAACGCCATCGACCGGCTGGTGGCCTGACGTGTGGCAGAACAGACCAGGGTCAGCTCGACAGGGCACGAGCAAAGAGGATGCGTCGGGCTCGCTCTCCGGCGAGTACGCATTCCGAATGATCGAACCCTTGCCGAGAACTGACGCACTCGAACCCCTACCCCTGAATGAGGGTGGAAATCCCACCCTCCCCGATGAAGGAGACACGATGATGACGGATTCCCAGCTGTTGCTCTCAGTGGAAGAGGCAGCCGACCAGCTCCGGCTGGGTCGGACCCGGACCTACGAACTGGTGAAGACCAGGAAGATCCAAAGTGTCAAGGTTGGCCGACGCCGACTTGTGGTGCGAAGCAGCCTCCTCGACTTCGTCCAAGCTCTGCTGGTGGAACAGGACTGCGCGTCGTACTGATGGTTCGCCGTCACTCGATCAGCCTGCCGTGGAGGTAGTCATCGTATGCGCTGAGATCGAGCAGCCCGTGGCCGGAATAGCCGAAGAGGATCACCCGCTCCACCCCCTCCTCCTTCGCCCGCAGGGCTTCGTCGATGGTCGCCCGGATCGCGTGGCTCGTCTCCGGGGCCGGGATCGTGCCCTGGGTGCGGGCGAACTGGACCGCGGCGTCGAACACCTTCCCCTGGGGATAGGCGACGACACGCATGCGGCCTGCCTTCACGAGGTTGGAGATGATCGGGGAGACGCCGTGGTAACGGAGGCCCCCGGCGTGGATGCTCGGCGGGATGAAGTCGTGACCGAGGGTATACATGGCAAGGAGCGGGGTCAGGCCTGCCGTGTCGCCGAAGTCGTACTCGAACCGGCCCTCTGTGAGCGTTGGGCACGACGACGGCTCGACTGCGAGGAGTTCGACGTCAGCGTCGGGCACGAAGGGGAACGCGAGGCCCCCGAGGTTCGAGCCTCCACCACAGCACGCGATGACGATGTCGGGACGCTCCTCCCCAGCCAGTGCTAGTTGCTCCTTTGCCTCGAGGCCGATCACAGTCTGGTGCAGCAGCACGTGATTGAGCACAGACCCGAGCGAATAGTGGGAGTCATCCCGGGAGACGGCATCCCGGACGGCGTCACTGATGGCGGACCCGAGCGAGCCAGGTTGGTCCGGATCATCCACCGGAGAGGGTTCAACGCTGCCGCCCCAGGTCTCCATCATCACCCGGCGGTAGGGCTTTTGCTGGTAGGAGGCACGGACCATGTAGACCTTGCACTCGAGCCCGAAGAGCGCGCTCGCGAACGAGAGCGCGCTCCCCCACTGTCCGGCACCTGTCTCGGTGGTGAGGCGCCCGATCCCTTCCGCCTTGTTGTAGAACGCCTGCGGCACCGCGGTGTTGGGCTTGTGAGAGCCCGCCGGGGAGACCGACTCGTCCTTGTAGTAGATCCGGGCGGGCGTGTCGAGCGCCTCCTCGAGCCGGCGCGCCCGCACGAGCGGCGTTGGGCGCCAGAGCCGGAGGATATCCATCACCTCACCCGGGATGTCGATCCAGGGCTCTGCCGACATCTCCTGGCCGATGAGCGCCATCGGGAACAGCGGCGTGAGGTCGTCCGGCCCGATCGGCTCGCGCGTCCCCGGGTGGAGGGGCGGCTGCAGCGGCTCGGGAAGGTGTGGCGCGATGTTGAACCACGCCTGCGGCACTCGGTCAGATGTGAGGTTCCACCTCATGGTCGTGCTCCTTTGATATCTTCGATGGGACGGGACTGCTGGCGGTGGTCAACTACTGATCAACGGACTGCTCGAACACGGGTCAGCTCGGCTGGCCGACCCTGAAGCCGCTGTGCGGCCCAGTCGATAAAAGCGAGTCGGGTTTCAAAACCGAGGTGGGTCATTGCAGCCTGGAGGGTCTTCGCATCGCAGCCAGGAGACCAGGTCTCCCATGTCGTCTCGCCACACTTCGGCCACGAGCCGACGAGCGACGCGCAGTGACACTCGTGCTTTTCCATTTCCGTAACCTACCCGACCCCCCTCGATAACCTACCGAATCTGCCTCATTCGACGGCGCTATTGACCACGCTTGGTCTGAACTCATCGAGGTCGGACCGGCCACTGCGAATCAGGGTTTGCCGCAGGGACTTTTGCCAGCTATCGATCCCCCGCCTTCGTTGGCTCCGGTTCGGGCGAGGTGATGGACGCGCCCCGTCCCAAGTGTGACCGACGTTTGGAACTGCCGTTCAGCTTCGAGGTGTGACATCGACGGGTTGGAGGTGCTCGACCTCACCGACACCTCCGTCGTCTCCGCCCTCGAGGTGACCGAGGCCGATCTCGTCGGCGACGACTATGCCCTGACACGGAGCATTGCGGTGTTTGCCGCGGTGGCAGGCTTCGACGGAATTCTGGCCCCGTCCGCTGCGCTCGCTGATCGAACCACTCTCGTGGTGTTCCCACGCGGGATGCAGGCGGTAACCGCTGGGCCCTCCCGGGTCCGCCAGCCGTCGCCACGGATGGCCGATCTGCTCACTTCGATGAAGGTGCATCCTGGCGCACCCGGCACAGTTCACCGCAACTGACGACGGGTAGTTCGATTCTGCTGCGAAAGGGAACACGAACAAACGCAAGCTGACCTTCGGCGTCTCAGCGGATAGCGTCTCGTCACAACGTTCGATTTCGAGGGGAAGACCTGCGTGCGCACCCCTCTTCGATCAGCGTTCACACCTCCGTGAGTGGCCTTGCCCTCGTCGCGCATTGATGGACCTTAATTCGCCGCATTGCCCATACCGCCCCAAAGCCCTTTACGCAAGCCCTGTACGCCGCTACATTCCTTCCGTGGCGCACATACGAACCAGACAGACGCCTGGTGGCCCGCGGTACGACGTGAGATACAAGATCAACGGCACGCATCGGACCAAGACCTTCCCATCCTGGGATAACGCTACGTCGTACAAAAAGAAAGTCGAAGGCAACGAGCTGGCCGGGCTCGTCATCGACCCGAAGGGCGGCGAGCGCCTGTTCGGTTTGTATGCCGAACAATGGGTCGAACATCGGCTCGTGAAGGGCAAGCCGCTCACGCCCGCAACCCGTCAGGGGTACAAGGCGCTGATTCGGCGGCACCTGCGCCCCGCCTTCGGCGAAACGAAGCTCCGACAGGTCACGCCGGAGCGTGTCCGCAAGTGGCACACTGAGGTCACCGCCGAGTCTCAGGATCAGGCGGCGAAGTCGTACCGCCTACTCCGGGCCATTCTGATGACGGCAGTGAGCGACGAACTGATCGCACGCAATCCGTGCACGATCAAGGGCGCGGGGATCGAGCAAGCTAGGGAACGTCCGATGCTTGACACGACGACGGTGCTGAAGCTCGCCGACGCAATCAAGCCGAGATGGCGCTGCCTCATTCTGCTTGGCGGTCTGGGCGGGCTTCGCACTGGTGAACTGTTGGGCCTTGAGCGCCGAGACATTGACCTCTTGCACGGCACCGTGACCGTTGCCCGTCAAGCTCACGAGATAACGGGTCAAGGGCGGGTTATTACGGCGCCAAAGTCCGAGGCGGGCAGGAGGACCGTCGCTTTGCCCAAAGTCGTTCTAGAGGCCCTGAGCGACCATCTGGACGAGTTCGTCGCACCTGCACCGGATGCACCCATTTTCACGGGCAAGTCGGGATTGCCTCTGCGTCGGGCGGACCTTTCAGCGGCATGGAAGGACGCCTGCGACAGTACAGGGCTTTCTGGCGTCAAGCCTCACGACCTACGGCATCACGCGGCAACGATCATCGCTCGCAATCCGAACGTGACCCTGAAGGAACTGATGACCACCATTGGGCACTCTTCACCGATCGCTGCCCTGCGTTATCAACACGCAACGGCAGAGCGGGGCCAAGAGATCGCCAGGTACCTCGATGACGTAGTTGAGGCGGCTCAGAGTACGCCTGAGACCGCTGCAGTCCCTCTGAGTTCATAGTGAGCCGCGGCATCCACGCGGCATTTGCGATGACATCGAATCAGAGGTGAAATAGAAAAAGTGCCATCTACCTGGCACTTTCCCTAGAGGCGGCGGGCGGAATCGAACCGCCGTACGGGGCTTTGCAGGCCCCTGCCTGAACCACTCGGCCACGCCGCCGTGGCGTCCCGGGATCCTAGCCTTTCGACATGATGGTTGAATCTTCCCATGCGCATCGGATTGATTGCCCCACCGTGGACCCCCATCCCGCCCAAGCTCTACGGTGGCATCGAACTGGTGGTCGACCAACTGGCCAGAGGATTGCAGGATGCGGGTCACGATGTCCTTCTCTATGCCACCGGTGATTCAACCTGCCCGGTGCCAAGGGATTGGATACTCCCCGAAGCCGAGGGAATGCGGATCGGCATGGCCGTTCCCGAAATCCGACACGTGATCCACGCCTATGAGGCGCTGTGCGAATGTGACGTGGTGCACGACCACACGGTGATGGGGCCATTCTATGCCGAGCACTACCCCGACCTTCCGGTTGTCACCACCATCCATGGCCCGTTCAATGAAGAGCTCACCGACCTCTACCGAGCGATTGCCAACCGGGTTCCGATCGTGGCGATCTCACATGCCCAACGCCGGGCCGCACCCGACGTGGCAGTGGCCAGGGTCATCCATCACGGTGTCGACGCCGACCAGTTCCCGGTGGGGGACGGGAGTGGAGACGCCGAGGGGCCCTATGTGCTGTTCTTGGGCCGGATGAACCCGGAAAAAGGTGCTCACCGCGCCATCGCCATCGCCCGCGCCGCCGGAATCCGGGTGCTGATGGCGGCCAAGATGCGCGAACCCCAAGAGATGCAGTACTTCGCCGATCAGGTTGAACCTCTGCTCGGGGCCGACGCCGTGTACCTGGGCGAGGTATCCCACGAGCGGAAACTCGAACTTCTGGCTGGAGCGTCGGCGCTGGTGTTCCCCATCCGATGGAACGAACCGTTTGGCATGGTGATGATCGAAGCCATGGCCTGCGGCACCCCGGTGCTCGCCTTCCCGGAAGGGGCAGCGCCCGAAGTCGTGGACGACGGCAAGACCGGATTCCTCTGCGACGACGAAGCAGCCATGGTCGAAGCCATCGGTCGGCTCGGGGACCTGAAGCGATCCGATTGTCGGCTATCCGTAGAGGGTTACTTCTCCACCAACCGCATGGTGGCTGAGCACATCGAACTTTTCGAAACCCTGCTGCACTGAGCCTCGAAGCAGCCAACTCTCGGGGCGCCACCGAAACCACTGTCTGGTCAGGGTGCCTCAGAAGGCGTGATCAGCGCCGGCGGCGAAGCAGAAACATTCCCAACGCACCGATGATCGCCACCACCACTACCACCTTGATCAAGAACCACACCACGCTGGCGATGAAGGAAAGCAGGGCGAAGGCCACCACTACCGCGATAACCCCCGCGCCGACCAAGAGCACCGCGTCGAGAAGCTTGAGCCCGGAGGATTCGCCTTCAGCCATAGGGCCAGGCTAACCGGCTGACAGGTGAACCTGGCGGCAGGCAACGGGCAGGGAACCCGTGACCGGGCGTGAAGCCCGACCAGTCGTGGTGATGGTACGGTCCGCCGGTGTCCATGCGTGCGCGCCGACAGGTGCTCATCGACAATCTCGACCTCCAGGGCGCCGCCTTCTGCCACGCCTACACAGAGATCGCCGACGAGTGGCTCACCGGGCTCTACGAACAGGCCACCAGCGGTGATGGGCGGGGTATCGCACTGGTGGCGGTGGGGGGATACGGACGCCGAGAGCTCTGCCCGTTCAGTGATCTGGACGTGGTGCTGCTCCATCGTGGACGCCGGGACATCTCGGCCACCGCCGACAAGATCTGGTACCCCGTCTGGGACGAGGGAATCGCTCTTGACCACAGTGTGCGACGACCCAGCGAAGCCATCGAGGTGGCCAACGAGGACCTGCGGGCCGCTCTCGGCCTGCTCGATGCCCGAGTGGTGTGTGGGGACGAAAGAGTGGCCGAGCCCCTCATTGCCGAGGCGCGTGAACGTTGGGCGAAACAAAAGCCACCTTGGTTGGGCGTCCTCGCCGATCTGGTGGCCGAGCGTCACGCCGCTCACGGTGACGTGGCGTTTCTGCTCGAACCCGACCTGAAGGAGTCACACGGCGGTCTTCGGGACGCCACCGCGTTGCTCGCCATGATGCTGGCGGTACCGGTGCTCGCTGACTACGTGGACACCGCCGCCATCAGTGACGCCTCTTCCGTTCTCACCCGCGTCCGGGTAGAGCTCCACCGCCAATCGGGTCGCGAACTCAACAAACTCCTGCTTCAAGAGCAGGATCAGGTCGCGACTTCGCTCGGAGAGCCCGATACCGACTCCTTGATGGCAGCGGTCGCAACCGCGGGCCGCACAGTGGCTTGGGAAGCAGACGACGCATGGCGAAGGCGGAGTGCATGGTCCCACACCCTGGGAACGAGAAGAGGATGGTCGCGCCCCAGGCGGAGGGTCGGTTCGCCAAGCTCGCCGGCGGATCCAGTCACCCCCGTACCCTCCGATCCCGATATCGGAATTTCCGATGGTGAAGTAGTGCTGACCGACTCGGGGGATGTCACCCATGATCCTTCCCTTTCGCTGCGGTTGGCCGCGGTGGCAGCCGAGCAAAATCTGCCCATCTCACGAGACGCCCTCAACCTCCTCGGTCGAAAAGCGCCGCCTCCACCGACTCCGTGGCCCGAGTCGCTCCGTGCCACGCTGGTTCGGGTACTCGCCGCCGGTCACCCAGCCATCGCCGCCCTCGAGGCCCTTGACCAACGCGAGCTACTCGCCCGGTACCTTCCCGAATGGCGCGCAGTGCGAAACAAGCCTCAACGCAATCCCTATCATCGCTTCACGGTCGACCGTCACCTGTTGGAGGCAACCGCCAACGCCGCCGTCCTGGCCCCCCGGGTACAACGGGTGGACCTCTTGTTGGTAGGAACCCTCCTCCACGACATCGGGAAGGGATTCCCGGGCGACCACACCGAGGTCGGGGTGACAATGACGGCCGATATCGGCGCGCGTTTGGGTTTTTCACCCGAGGATGTAGAGGTTCTGATTTCGCTGGTGCGGCTGCACCTACTGCTTCCCGACACTGCAACCCGTCGGGATCTCGATGACCCGGCGACCGCCCGGCGGGTCGCCGACGAGGTGGGCGACCGGATGACCCTCGACCTACTCGCCGCGTTGGTCGAGGCGGACAGTCTCGCCACCGGACCATCGGCATGGGGCTCATGGAAGGCCGGCCTTCTGGCTGATCTGGTCGAGCGCACGGGAAAACTACTGGCCGGGGAGGCCGTGACTCCTCCCACGACCTGGGTGACCAACGACCTCCGGAGCATCATGGAGACGGTTCGCGCTCACCATGCACCCGCCATCTCCATCGACGCGCCCACCATCACCGTCATCGCTCCGGACCGTCCGGGGCTGTTGGCCGAGGTCACCGGGGTCCTAGCCCTCCACGGGCTGAATGTGCGGTCGGCCAATGTGGCCGGTGAGCAAGGGGTCGCCGTCGAAATGTTCACGGTGGAGCCTTCCCGGGGTCGGTGGCCGACAGCGGCCAGAATCTCCGATGACATCGCCGCGGTCATGGCCGGCACGCTGTCACTCGATCAACGGTTGGCCGAGCGGACTCGTACCTACCGGAACGCCAACCGCGCCACCACGCCCCAGCTCGTCGCCACCCAGGTCACCGTGGACAACAATGCCTCGGCCAATGCCACGGTGGTGGAGGTCCGCGCCGAGGACGTCGAAGGCCAGCTCCACCGGATCACCCGAGCCCTGGGCGACTGCCAACTCGACGTCATCTCGGCTAAAGTGTCCACCTTCGGTCCGGCCGTGGTCGACGCTTTCTATGTGCGGGGACCCGACGGAGGAAAACTCATCGACCCCCACACCATCGCCTCGGTCGAACGCAGAGTGCGTGATCGGATTGCCCAGTCGGGGGACGACGACGAGAGCGGCACCTAGAAGGCCAAGATGCCTGATCACAGGCCACAAATGGTAGGCTCCCGGGCACACGAGGAGAGCAATGTCCACAAAACACTCACATTCTCAGGGGTCAGGTGAGGTCGGGTCGGGTCGCGGACGGACAGTGCGGTCCCTGACCATCGGCATTGTGGTGGTGGCGATTCTGGTCGTCGGCGTCGGCATCGCCACCATCATCACCAAGGGCAACTTGGGTCGTGCCGGCGCGTCGCCCACCGCGGTGGCCAACGCGCTACCCACGGCTGACACTCACCAGCCATTGACAGTGGTGTCCTCCATACCGGCCAACGGGGCGACCGGCATCCCGAGTGACGCATCCATTTCGTTGCAGTTCTCGTCTCCCCTCGACCCCAACTCACCCCAGCCAATCCTGACCCCGGCTGTGGCGGGCACATGGCAACTCCTGACTCCGACCACGTTCACCTTTGTAGCCACCACACCCTTCGTCCCGACCTCCACCGAAACGGTCACCATCCCCGGCGCCCTTGGCAGTACCTCGGGGAAGACCCTCGGGGCCGACCAGTCGGTGCAGTTCGCCGTGGCTAATGGCGGAACACTTCGCCTGCAACAGCTGCTGGCGACCTTGGGGTATCTCCCTTTGAGCTTCACACCGGCCAGACCGCTGGCCGCCCCTCAAGAAGCGGCCCAAGCCCAGGAGGGCGTATTCGCGTGGAAAGGGAGTGAGCCTGCCTCACTCCAAGCGCTCTGGACCGAAGGGACGGAAAACACCATTACCAGAGGCGCAGTCATGGCCTTCCAAGACCAAAACAAGATGAAGACGGACGGCATTGTCGGGCCGGCGATATGGGGGGCGCTGCTCGCCGACGTCGGTACCGGCGCCATCAACACCGCGCCCTACCACTACGTGTATGTAACGAAGACGATTCCGCAAACCACCACCGTCTACAGCAACGGTGCAGCTGTGTACACCACCGCGGCAAACACCGGCATCCCCGGTGCAGAGACTGCATCGGGCACCTTCCCCGTCTACCTTCGTTACCTCACCACGACCATGTCCGGCACCAATCCTGACGGCTCCAAGTACTCGGATCCGGATATCCCCTGGGTCAGCTACTTCAACGGAGGAGATGCGCTTCACGGCTTTGTGAGGTCGAGCTACGGCACTCCTCAGAGTCTCGGATGCGTGGAGATGGCTCCCGCCAACGCCGCAGTCGTGTACCCACTCACCCCCATCGGCACCCTGGTCACCGTTTCGTAATCAGAGTCCCGAGCCTGGTATCCCCAGCGGGTGGATGCCAACTGCCGGGTGGGCTTCAGGTCCCGATCAGCGGATGCTTGAGGCCGAGATCGGCCAGCGTCCGGCCGGGTTCACGACGATCCAGAAGCCCGGGTGAGGCTCCGTCGATGCGGAACACATAGAGATTCCAGTAGGGCGCCAAATCGGCCGGGGCAATATCCGCGTAGAGGAGACGTTCGACATCGATGCAGCGGGTGAAGCCCGCCTCGGCGAATCGATCTGTCCACCAACCGAATGACGCGATGGTCAGGTGACCCTCCACCAGATGCCCATCGGCGTCGACCGCCAGGTCTGCTTCGGGAATGGGTCCCGAGTAGTCCGACGACAAATGGCGGTAGTGATCCAGCCGCTCGGGCCGGACTTTGCCTTCGAAATGGCCGTCGGGGCCCGATGGATTCGTCCCGAACGAGGGAATGGTGGCGTAGAGATAGGAACCGCAGACCCGGCGAAGCTCAGCCAATGCGGTCGGCACCCGATCGGGCGGGAGGTGTTCGAGGATCTCGAGTGCGGTGACAAGCTCGAAGGCCCCGTCCTCCCAGGGAAGACCGGCAAAGAGATTGCCAACCCGAATATGGCCCTCGGCCCCCGGGGCCGCGTGGGCAATGGCAAAGGGACTGAGATCGCAACCCTCGGCATCGATCCCCAGTTCACGGAGCACCTCGACCAAGTAGCCGGTGGCACACCCCACGTCGAGGGAGGAGCCGACCCGGAAATTGCGCCACAGAAGCCACCCGGCGATATCTGCATTCGAGGCAACCCGGTCGTAGCGGGCATAGCCAGAATGACCACCTCGATCACCTGACGAGTCGCGTCCCTCACCGAAATAGCTCGCCCCATAGGTGTCGTCGATACCGGCGGCCCGCGCCTCGGCGACCGCCTGCCCGGTCTCTGAAGCTCGGGCCAGCTCGCGTGCTGCCAGGGCCATCATCCGGCGCACCCCGGCGTTGGACGTGGCTCCCCGCTCCATCACCCGGCGGACCCCGTCGACGATAGGCCTCCATCGACGCGACGGCATGCCGAGAGACTAGTCGTGGGGTGATCCACCCTCATTTCCGGTCTATCCTCGCCTTGTCCGGTGTCAACGGAAAGGGAACCACCATGAGCCAGATGCAGCCCTTCGGCAATGCCCCTGCCGCTTCTCTCGTCGGGTCGTTGGAGGTGTTCACCCTTGCCGACGTCCTCACAATGCTGGCCGAGTCGACTCAGACCGGCGAACTACAGGTGGTGGGATCGGACGTCGATGGACGGGTATGGCTCGAAGAAGGAGAGCTCTCCAATGCCCACGTCGGATCGGCGGCCACCATCGGTCGGGCCGTATTCGAGCTGGCCATTATCACCGACGGTTGGTTCTACTTCACCTCCGGCCTGGCATCCTCGAGCGGGCAACCCCGGGTCCCGGTACGCGCCGTCCTCGATGAAGTGAGGCCGCAGGTCGATGAATGGCATGAGCTCCTCGGAATAATGCCGTTCGAGTCGACGGTGGCCCTCTCCCCCAATCCTCCGAACGGCGATGTCCAGCTACACGGCGACCAATGGCGCATGGTCACGTCCATCGGGAACGCCGGAACTTCGGTCAGAGATTTGCTCGGAGCCTCCGGCGAGGTTCGGATTGCAGGGCTCCGCATACTGCGCGACCTGCACCATGCCGGTCTGATCACACTGGAGGTGGCTCGCCACGACGATGAGGGCACCGACGCCGCCACCCCATTCGCATCGGGCCAGGCGCAGGATCCACCGTTCGTGCCCACGGCCTCGCCGTTCTCCACCCCCGACGCGGTCCCGCCGGTCCCGCCATTCTTCACCGAGATTCCGACGCATGCCGAGCCACCGGTGTCCAACGACGTTGACGACCAAGAGGGCACCCAGGCGGCCAGCCTTGCCGAAGTCGCCATCATTGCGCCATCCAACACGCCTGAAACCTAGGGTGCCACCCGGAGCGCAGTTGGATCGATGAGGCCCACCGGACATTGAACGGTCGGGCATCGCTTTCGAGTGGATCGTCAGTAGGTCGTGTTGGTCAAGCAGTTACCGGTCTGGTTGCAGTGGTGGACCACAGCTACCACCACAATGACAGTCACAATACCGATGACGATGCCGGCGAAGCCAATGATGATGCCGGCCAGTGCCATTCCCTCGCCCTTTTGCGTCCCATTCGATTGTTTGATCTGGGAGCGGGCGATAAAGCCGAAGACAATGGCCAGGACCGCACCCACTCCGTAGACCCAAAAGAAGAATGAGCAGACCAGCGAGGCGATGGCCAGTCCGTTGTTCTTCGACGCCGGCGGATAGCCGTACGGGGCCCCCGCGGATGGATATCCGTAGCTTCCGGCTCCCGGTGGCCCGTACCACGGTGCCGGTGCCGGTGCCGGTGCCGGTCCGCCCGGACCGGGGAAGGTGGCCGCTGGGTCGGCAACGGCGGCCGCAGTTCCCGGTACCTGGTCAGGCGAGTACCACTTCCCATCCGACGCCTTCCACCACCCAGGTCCTTGGGATACATCGCTCATGCACTGTCTCCTTCGTCGCTGCTCCGAGACGTTAACCCCCGCAATGCGAGGTTATGGGGATGAAGAGTCTTCCGCCAGTTTGGCCGCAAGGGCCCGGAAGGCCCGGCCCCGATGGGAGATGTCATCCTTTTCGCTGGCCGACATCTGGGCAAAGGTCCGCCCACCACCTCCGTCGGGAGCGAACACGGGGTCGTAGCCGAAGCCTCCGGCACCTGCCGGCTCGATCGTGATGATCCCGGTCACCTCGCCGTCGGCCCATACTTCGCTTCCATCGGGATACGCCACCAGCGCCACCGTATGGAATGTCGCCCGCCGACGATCAGGCCGGTCCGCTCCGACCGCCGTCAGCTCGGCCAACAACTTGGCCACGTTGTCGGCATACGTCGCGCGCTCACCGGCAAAACGAGCGGTATGGACACCGGGTGCGCCATCGAGCGCCTCCACCTCGAGACCCGTGTCGTCGGCCACCGCCGCTTCGCCGGTTCCCTCGACCAGCGCCCGGGCCTTCAGCCGGGAATTGTCGAGAAGGGTCGCTCCGGTCTCTTCGACGTCGGGAACCGATGGGGGCCGAGGGAGCAGGGTGAGGCCCGGAACCGCTTTGAGGAGAGCACCGATTTCGGCCGCCTTGTCCGAATTGGAGCTCGCCAATACCAGCCGCAGGCTTTCCACTTTCATCGGGGGGTCGGTGGCACCATCAGCACCTCGGTCTGCAGGTCGAGAAGTTGGGCGATCCCGTGCTCGGCCAGACTGAGCATCTCGTCGAGTTCGCCTTTGGTAAAAGGCATTCCCTCTGCGGTTCCCTGCACCTCGATGAATCGGCCCGAGGACGTCATCACCACGTTCATGTCCACCTCAGCCCGGCTGTCCTCCTCGTAGGGAAGATCGAGCATGCATACCCCGTCCACAACGCCCACCGATATGGCCGCCACCGCCTCGGTCAGCGGATTGGTCCGAAGGGTTCCCTGCTGGATCAACCGGGTCAGCGCGTCGTGGAGGGCGACATAGGCACCGCAGATCGACGCGGTGCGGGTTCCGCCATCAGCCTGGAGGACGTCGCAGTCCACAGTGATCTGCATCTCGCCCAACGCAACCATGTCGCACACCGACCTCAGGGATCGACCGATGAGGCGTTGGATCTCCTGGGTGCGGCCCGACTGCTTCCCTTTGGCCGCTTCTCGTGACACCCGTTCTGCTGTCGAGCCCGGGAGGAGCGAGTACTCGGCGGTCACCCATCCTTTTCCGGTCCCACGCATCCATGGTGGCACCCGGTCCTCCACCGAGGCGGTGCACAACACCCGGGTCCGTCCCATCGACACCAATACCGAGCCCGGGGCGAACACGGTGAAGTCGCGCTCGAACCGGGCCAAGCGAAGCTCGTCGGTCTTCCGACTGTCTCCACGTAGGCCGTTCTCTTTACCCTTGGTTGCTTGGCTCACAGCGTGAATTCCTTTCCGATAACGGCTTGTTCAACCCGGCCGCCGAAGGCGGCTTCGGCCTCTTCGAGCACCGCGGCCGCATCAACTGTCGGCCAACGATGAGTGATGACAAGGCGCCGGGCGCCGGCCCTCTTGGCCTGCTCACCCGCCTGTCGCCCACTCATGTGTTGTGCGGTTCCTTCGTGTCCTGAGGTGTAGGTCGCCTCGCACAGGACGAGATCCAGGTCGCTCCCCAGATCAGCCAATGGCCAACCGGGACCGGAGTCGGCAGAGTAGCCCAGAGAGAGCCCACCGCAATCGATGCGGACGGCCAGCGTCTCGCCACTGTGCTCGGTCCGACGGAACCCACAGGTCATGTCGCCGACTTCGAATCGGTCCCCATCGGTCACCGTGTGCCACTCGAGCACCTCGGAGTCCTCGAGGTGAGCCCGGGAAGCCATCCCCCCGGGGGCCAGCACCGGGATGTCGGTCCGGCCGGAGACGTACCGGGCATGGGTGGCCAGTCCGTAGAGGTCGGTCCAGTGATCGGGGTGGTGGTGGCTGATCACAACGGCATCCACCGAGGCAGGGTCCGCGACCTGTTGAAGGTTGGCGAACGTGCCGGGTCCGACGTCCACCAGCAGACAGGCGGTGGCAGAACGAATCAGGTACCCGCTGGTGGCACCTCCGGGACTTGGCCAACTCCCGTCGCAACCGAGCACCACCACCGAAAGTGTCGGGGCATCACTGTCTCCGGGGATCAGATCGTCCATGAACCCAGGTTAGGCACCGTCTCCGAACCCGTGGCTCTCCGTCTAGAAGTAGATGGTTTCCCTGGCCCTTTTCTCTACGACATCGAGGTCATCGGTCCACGTCCCGGTAGACAGGTACTTCCAACCGCCGTCGGCCGCCACCACCACGATGGTTCCCCGATCGATCGACTCTGCGCACTTTGCTGCGCCGGCCATCGCTGCTCCCGAAGAGATGCCGGCGAAAATGCCCACCTCGGTCAACTTCCGGGTCCATTCGATCGACTCCCTGGCTCGGACGATCTTCTTCCCGTCGAGCAGTTCGGCCCCCCCTCCATCCACGAAGATGGGGGGGATATAGCCGTCGTCGAGATTGCGGAGGCCGTCGACCATCTCCCCGGCTGGGGGCTCGATGGCCCACACCTTCACATCAGGATTGTGCTCTTTCAGGTAGCGGCCACAGCCGAGCAAGGTTCCCGACGTGCCGAGTCCGGCCACGAAATGGGTGATCTCCGGGCAGTCCAGCCAGATCTCGGGCCCGGTGCCCTGGTAGTGCGCCTTGGGGTTGGCCGGGTTGGCGTACTGATAGAGGAATGCCCACTCGGGGTGAGCGGTGGCCAGGTCCCGGGCCATCTTCACCGCACCGTTGGATCCCTCGGACCCGGGGGACTCAATGATCTCGGCTCCCCACACCTCGAGCAACTGTCGACGTTCGGGCGAGACGTTGGACGGGAGGACCACGGTGAGGTGGTAGCCCTTCAGCTTGCAGACCATGGCCATGCCGATTCCGGTGTTGCCGGACGTCGGCTCGATGAGTGTCTGCCCGGGAGACAGGCGCCTGTCACTCTCGGCCTGCTCGATCATCGAAAGAGCGATCCGGTCTTTGACGGAACCGGTGGGATTCTGACCCTCGAGTTTGATGAGGATGCGGGCGTCGGGGTTCGGACTGAGCGCGGTGATGTCGACCAATGGCGTATTGCCGATGAGGTCGAGGACCGAGCTGTAGAGAGTCACGTCGGCAGGGACCGGGATGAGTCGACAGCACCCCCGGCGACAGCTGGGAGGATCGACACTTCGTCCGAATCGGTGACCGGGGTGTCGAGTGCCGACATATATCGAACGTCGTCGTCGTTCACGTATACATTCACGAACTTGTGGAGCGTGCCGTCGGCGTTGACGACCTGACCCGATAGCCCGGGATACTCGCTGGCCAGCGCGGTCAGGACCTCCCCCACGGTGGCACCGTCGGCGGTGACGTCTTTTGCTCCTCCGGCATGCGACCGTAGGACGGTCGGCAGATGCACTGTGACGGACACGGGTCCTCCCTATTGTTCCTGTGTTGGGGCCATCGTGACCGCGAGTATGGATTGGGCCCCGACGGGTGGCAAAAGCTGACTACTTCAGTGGGGATTCTACCGGGACGATACCGTGACCGGTTCCTCGGTGATCACCTCGCCCACGATCCGGTAGCTCCGGACCACCGGGCGGATGTCACGGAGCGACACCAACACGTAGTGCCAGGTCGGGTCGGGTGCCTGGGTGACGTCGGTGGGCGACGGATACGCCTCGGTGTGGGTATGGGAATGGAATACGCCGATAATCGAGTGACCGCCGGATTCTGCGTCGCGGTCGGCCCGTAGGTGTTCCTTCGGATCGACCGTGTACAGCTTGGCCGAAGCCGCCACATTCCGGGTCGGGTAGCAGGTGACGACCGCCGCAGCCTCTGGATCGCCCCCCAACAGGCCGCAGGCCTCTTCGGGAAGCCCCGTGAGGCAGTGGGCAACCATCTGGTCGTATACGGCTTCGGTTACGTGCAACATGGTGGGACTCAGGCTAGGGGACGTCACGGGTGGGCAGGCGTTTCTGTTTCCAGCACCTGCCACCCCAGCCCGGTGCACGCGTAACGCCGACCACCGGCTACCGACTACCGTCCGGAGGGTTATGGCCGCGACCAAAGCCAAACTCTCCAACAGAACTGCCGGCGCCAAAGGATCGTCCAAGGGAACCGGCGCCCATGCCGGGCGCGACGCCAACCGCGTGATCGCCTCCAATCGGCGCGCCCGCCACGATTACGACATCATCGACACCGTCGAGTGCGGGGTGGTGCTCCAGGGCTCGGAGGTGAAATCGCTGCGTGAGGGTCGCATCGCCTTGCAAGATGCCTACGGGCGCATCATCGACGGCGAGGTGTGGCTGTTCGGGGTGCATGTCCCCCCTTACGCTCAGGCCAACGGGTTCGGTGCCCACGATCCTGATCGGAGACGCAAGCTGCTTCTCCACCGACGACAGATCGATGAGTGGATGGGTCGTAGCCAGCAGCAGTCCCTCACCATGGTGCCGCTTTCCATCTACTTCAGTGATGGGCGGGCCAAGGTCGAACTGGCGCTGGCCAAGGGGCGTCGCCAGTACGACAAACGCCATGCCATCGCCAGTCGGGACGCCAGTCGGGAAGCGGCGAGGGAAGCCCGGGCGGCGACCAAGGGCCCCGGTTACCGCTGACGGCTGGGCCGGGAAGCAATACCAGACTCTCCGAGTAGAATGGGGCACTATCGACCACCGTGGTCGATTGGGCAAATCATCACCAGGGGGTGACAGGCTTCGACTCTGGTCGTCGATGTGGGAGAAGCGAGCCGTGGTCTCCGGAGCCACGTTAAAGAGCCGGAACAAAAAATAAACGCCGAGCCTCAGCTCGTGCTCGCAGCTTAGAAACTGCGACGTCCGACCGGCCTCAGTCCTACGGGTCGGAACCGGGCGCCATCAAGTAGGACTCACCTGAACGGTTTCGTCGACAGACCACCAGGGACATTTCAGTCGGATACGGAACTTCGCTGCCGCCGGTAGCGGTGATGATCCCGACAATCCAACACCGGCTGCGCTCGGAGAAGACCCACTGAGAAGCTAGGGGACGCGGGTTCGATTCCCGCCACCTCCACTGATGCCTGACCTGTATTCCCGCAGGTCAGGCATCTTCACGTCCGCCGGGTATGCCCACAGGACACCAGCCGGACTCAAACCGATGCGCAACTCATCGCTTGGGATCGCTGTGGGTCTGATCTGAAATTGGGTGCACCCGGCACAGAATGTTGCCTTCCTGAGGCCCAAATCGTACGAGGATCGTTGATGATGGGGAGGGTAGATGGCCATCTGGTTGGGACCGACGAAACGACCGAAGTCAAGCGTGGTTCGGTTGGCAATGGTCGACCGATCACTCCCTCGCACTCACCCTGTTCCCAGAAGCCCAGGCCTGCAATCTCTACGGGTGGGCCCGGTACCGACCGTCGTCCCCCCACAGCCGTTCCCTGTCGGGCAGCACCCGCCGCACGTCGTCAAGCGAGGGATTCCGACCTCCGACGATCATGACTCCCTCGATCTGATCCGACTTCCAGAGGTACTCCAAGACCTCATCCACAGTGCTCGGGTTCAGGCCCGTTTCGTGGTCGATGAGGGCGTTATTGCAGTCATCGTCACCGTCCTCGCTCAGACCGATGACGGCGAGGACATCCTTCACTTCTTCGACGTTGACCATGTAGTCGACGATACCCAAGTAGTGAGATCGCCGGTGCC
>JADGOI010000138.1 GCA_017883075.1 Acidimicrobiales bacterium | reverse complement strand
GTGGCCGCGGAAAGACGATCGCCGTAGAACCCCGAACAGTTGGCGATGCGCAGCGGTGCGGTCACGATTCAGAGTCTTCCATCACCATCGTCACCATCATCACCACCAGCACCTGCCCGGTCTCGACCTGATCGCCCACCGATACATCGACTTCACTGACCGTGCCGGCGGCGGAGGCGTGAATGGCATGCTCCATCTTCATGGCTTCGAGCACGACCAGCAGCTGTCCCGGCTCCACCTCGTCCCCTACGGCCACCGCCACTCGGACCACCCCACCCGGCATCGGCGCCAGTGAGGATCCCGGAGCCACCTGACTGCCGGGGATGGGGAACCGCTCGTGCTCGACCAACACCGATGACCCGTCGCTTCCGTCCACGTAGGTGGTCCTACCCACCCGCTCGAGGCGGTACCGACGGGTGATGTTCTCGACGGTGAGGGCGACCATCCCCGGCTCCGCCGACACGACCCGTACGTCGACCGGAGTGCCGTCGATCTCGACCTGGTCCAGTCGCTGCCCCGAGCGATCGAACCGATCGAACCGATAGCCGACGGCGACCACGCCGTGGTGGGAATCGAAGGTGGAGACCTGCAACGCCGAGGGGCTGTTCCGGAAGCCGGTGGGGATGTGGGGTTGTACACGGGCCTGCGACCGGCGCTGGGCCTGGGCACCGAGGGCGGCAGCCAGCGCGTGCCGTTCGGTCGCCGCCCGGTCGGCCAGGGGCTCGGCCAGGTTGCCGAGCCCAACACGATCGATAAAGCCGGTGTCGGTGTCCCCTCGTCGGAAGCCGGCGTGGCGAAGGGTCCGGACGAGAAGGTCTCGGTTGGTGGCCACCCCGTGGATCCGGGACCCGTCCAACGTGGCGGCCAGAGTCGAGGTTGCCTCGTCCCGGGTCGGGGCATGGACGATGACCTTGGCCAACATCGGGTCGTAGTGGGGGCTGACCACGCTTCCCAACTCGACCCCGCTCTCGATCCGGACCCCGCTCTGTGGGCCGCCGATCGGGATCTCGAAACTATGGAGGGTGCCGGTGGAAGGGAGCCACCCCGAGGCGGGGTCCTCGGCGTAGAGACGGGCCTCGATGGCATGGCCGACCGGGCCGGCATCCACGGCGGCGTGGACCTCGGGGGGCAATGCCGCACCTGAGGCGATGAGCAACTGCAAGCGCACCAGGTCGAGGCCGGTGATCGCCTCGGTGACCGGGTGCTCTACCTGCAACCGGGTGTTCATCTCGAGGAAGTACGGATCGCCGTGTTCATCGAGCACGAACTCGACGGTGCCGGCATTCTCGTACCCGACCGCCCGCGACGCCGACAACGCCGCCTCGGTGAGGCGGGCACGCAGTTCGGCGGTGACCACCGGGGAGGGCGCCTCCTCGATGATCTTTTGGTGCCGCCGTTGAATGCTGCACTCGCGCTCGAACAGCGCCACCGTGTCCCCGTAGCGATCGGCCAGCACCTGCACCTCGATATGGCGGGGATCCTTCACATACCGCTCGAGGAAGACGGTGTCATCACCGAATGCTGACCGAGCCTCGCGCCGGGCACCGGAGAGGGCCTCGGCCAGGTCCTCGGGTCCGGGGACGATCCGCATGCCGCGTCCACCTCCACCGGCCGACGCTTTGACCAGCAGGGGCCAGCCCAGGGAGTCGACCTCTTCCCCGGTGGGGACGACGTCACCAATCACGGTGATCGACGGCAGAGTCGGGACACCCGCGGTCCGCATCAGTTCTTTGGACCCGACCTTGGAGCCCATGGCATCGATGGCGTCGGCCGACGGGCCCACCCATACCAGGCCCGCCCCGTTCACCGCCCGGGCAGCCGGGCCCGACTCCGACAGAAAGCCGTATCCGGGGTGGACAGCATCGGCGGAGCACCGGGAAGCGGCATCCAGGATGAGATCGATCCGGAGGTAGGTGTCGGCCGGGGAGAAGCCCACCAGTCGGACGGCCAGGTCGGCTTCCGCCACATGAGGGCTGTCGGCGTCTGCGTCGGAATAGACGGCCACGCAGATGATTCCCATGGCGTGGGCGGAACGCATGATGCGTCTGGCGATCTCGCCGCGGTTGGCGATGAGCAGGGTACGGATGGGTGTGACGATGTGTGGGATCGGCGGCGTCATCGGTTCTTCGGTCCTACATCCGGAACACGCCGTAGCCACGGGTGCCGGTGATGGGTTGGTTGTCGATGACCGAAAGGCACATGCCGAGCACGGTCCGGGTGTCGCGGGGGTCGATGATGCCATCGTCGTAGAGGCGGGCGGTCAGGAACAGGGGTAGCGACTCGGCTTCGATCTGGGCCTCCACCATCTCGCGCATGGCGACGTCGGCCTCCTCGTCGAACGGGACCCCCTTCGCCGCGGCCGACTGCCGGCCCACGATGGAGAGCACCCCGGCCAACTGAGCCGGTCCCATCACCGCCGAGCGGGCGTTGGGCCAGGCGAAGAGGAAGCGGGGGTCGTAGGCGCGGCCGCACATGCCGTAGTTGCCTGCACCATAGGAGGCTCCGATGTTGACGGTGAGGTGGGGGACCGACGAGTTGGACACCGCATTGATCATCTGGGCCCCGTGCTTGATGATCCCGGCCTGCTCGTACTCCTTGCCCACCATGTATCCGGTGGTGTTCTGCAGAAAGATGAGCGGGACGTCAATCTGATTCGCCAGCTGAATGAACTGGGTCGCCTTGTGGGCCTCTTGCGAGAACAGCACGCCCCGGTGGTTGGCCAGAATCCCCACCGGGTACCCGTGGATCGATCCCCATCCGGTGACCAGGCTCGCGCCGTAGAGAGGCTTGAACTCGTCGAACCGGGAACCATCCACCACCCGGGCCAGTACCTCCCGGGGGTCGAAGGGAACCTTGGGGTCCGCCGAGGCGATACCCAGGAGCTCGTCGGGGTCGTGGACCGGGGGGTCGGCGGGCTGGCTGGGGCCGGCCCCGCGTTTCCGCCAGTTGAGACGGCTGACGATCTGGCGGCCCAATCGGATGGCGTCGGGCTCGTCGACGGCCAGTGCATCGGCCAGGCCCGAGACCCGGGCATGCATGGAGGCGCCACCCAACTCCTCGTCGTTCGACTCTTCGCCGGTTGCCATCTTGACCAGTGGGGGCCCTCCGAGGAACACCTTGGAGCGCTCCTCGATCATGACTATGTAGTCGCTCATGCCGGGGACGTAGGCGCCGCCTGCGGTGGAGTTGCCGAAGACAAGTGCCACCGTGGGAAGCGTGGCGGCCGACTGCCGGGTGAGGTCCCGGAATGCCCGCCCTCCCGGAATGAACAGCTCGGCCTGGGAGGGGAGGTCGGCTCCGCCCGACTCCACCAGATTGATGGTGGGAAGGCGGTTGGCCAGGGCGATATCCGAACCCCGGGCACCTTTCTTGAAGGTGAACGGGTTCATGGCACCACCTCGGACGGTGGGATCGTTGGCCGAGATGAAACACTCGATTCCCTCCACCACCCCGATCCCGGTGATCGACGAGGCACCCACCGCGAACTGACTGCCCCACCCTGCCAGTGGGCAGAGCTCCAAAAAGGCGGTGTCCCTATCGAGGAGGAGTTCGATCCGTTCGCGGGCGGGCAGCTTGCCCCGCTCCCGATGCCGGGCCACGTACCGCTCGCCTCCGCCGGCCCGGGCGAGAGCCAGTTGCTCGTCGACCAGGGCCACGGCCGCCTCCAGGGCGGCCCGATTGGCCCGGTAGGAGTCCGAGGTCACATCGACGGTGGTGGGGAGGGTGGGCATGGTGTCTACGTGGGATGTATGCCGGTGTTGAGGGTGTGTGCTGCATTCACCCGCCGGACGTGGGAAGAATAGGCCCAATGAACAACTTGGCGTCCAACACGCTGGTACCGACGATGCCTCCGGAGGTTTCTTCATGGTGATTCGTACATTCCCCCAGTCGTATCCCGACGAGTGGGGCTCCAACGGTGACTCGGAACGGGCAGCGGGAGCGAGGTCGGCGGCAACCACGCCCCGGGCCGGCGGATCCGGCCGGCCCCTCACCGCAGTGGTGCTGGCGGCGGGGGAGGGAACCCGGATGCGGTCGGCTCGGCCAAAACCGTTGCACCGATTGTGCGGTCGCCCCATGGTGCTTCACGTCCTCGATGCCTTAGCTGAGCTGTCGGTCACCCGGGTGGTGGTGGTCGTGGGTCATCGCGCGGAATGGGTGACCAAGACGCTGATCGAACATGCCCCGACCGGCATGGCCATCGAATTCGTCGAACAGGTGGAACAACGGGGCACCGGTGATGCGATGTCGGTGGCGCTCACCGGGCTACCTGATGACGAAGGTGATGAAGAGAGCGATGTGGTGGTACTCCCGGGCGACACCCCACTGCTGCGACCGGCCACTCTGGCGCGCCTGGTCCGCCACCATCGCGAGTCCGAAGCGGCGGCCACATTGCTGACGGCGGAGATCGACAAGCCGGCTGGCTACGGTCGGGTGGTCCGGGGCCGCAATGACAGTGTGGCCCGGGTAGTCGAGCAAAGTGACGCCACCGAAGAGGAACTCGAGGTGAAGGAAGTCAACACATCGATCTACTGCTTCCGCCGGAGTGTGCTGGCGCCCTCGCTGCGCCGGCTCAGCCCGGCCAACGCCCAAGGTGAGTACTACCTCACCGACGTGGTGGGGGTCCTCTACGACGCCGGGCACAACGTGGGTTCCATGGTGGTGGCGGACACCATGGAGGTGGCCGGGGTCAATGACCGGGCCCAATTGGCCGTGGCCGAGGCGGAGCTCCGAGATCGGATCAACGAGCGATGGATGCGCCGAGGGGTCACCATGTGGGATCCGGAATGCACCTATATCGACGCCGATGTGCGCCTCGGGACGGACGTGGTGTTGTTGCCGGGGGTAATCCTGCAGGGGGCGTGCGAGATTGACGAGCATGCCGAGATCGGCCCCAACGCTCACCTGGTCGACACCAAGGTGGGGGAGGGTGCGGTGGTGACCGCCAGTGTCTGCCGACGTTCGGTGATCGGGCACGATGCCAGGGTGGGACCGTTCGCCGTCCTGCTGGAGGGTTCGGAGGTTGCCGCCGGTTCGGTGGTGGGAGCCACCGGGGCTGTCGGTCTGTCGTCTGATCTGTCGTCTGATCTGTCGATGGGAGCCGGGCTGGACACCGACGAGGCCGCCGACGGGCTTGATTCGGCGCGGTAGCGTCGGACCATGGAAATCACACCCCGCCGGCGCATTGAATTGGTTTCAGGACGATCGCATCCGGCGTTGGCCAAGGACATCGCCGACCAGTTGGGGGTGGAGTTGGGCGAGGCGAACCTCCGGGAGTTTGCCAACGGCGAAATCCACTGCCGCTACGGCAAGTCGATCCGAGGCAGCGATGTGTTCATCATTCAGACCCACTGTGGTCCGGTGAACGACTCCATCATGGAGCATCTCATCATGATCGACGCGGCCAAGCGGGCCTCGGCCAAACGGATCACCGCGGTGTGCCCGTACTACGGATACTCGCGCCAGGACCGGAAGGCCACCGGCCGCGAACCGATCACCGCCAAGCTGGTGGCAGACATGCTGTCGGTGGCCGGCGCGGACCGGGTGGTCAGCGTGGATCTCCACTCCGGCCAGATTCAGGGGTTCTTCGACGTCCCGTTCGACCACCTGACCGCCGCACCGGTATTGGTGGATTACTTGCGGGCCCAGGGCACCGAGGATTTGGTGGTGGTGGCGCCCGATGCCGGACGGGTGAAAGTGGCCGAGCGATTCAGTCAGCACCTGTCGGCGGATCTGGCCATGGTGCACAAGCGGAGGCCCCGGGGGACCGCCAATCGGGTGGAGGCCCTGCAGGTGGTGGGAGACGTCAGCGGTCGTCGCTGCGTCTTGATCGACGACATGATCGACACGGCCGGGACCATCGTGGCCGCCGCCGATCTGCTGGTCGAACGGGGAGCGGCAGAGGTGTGGTGTATGGCCACCCACGCGGTGTTGTCGGACCCGGCGGTGGACAGGTTGAAGAATTCGGCCCTCACCAAAGTGGTGGTGACCGACACGCTGCCCATCCCGTCGGATCATTACTTCGACAAACTCGAGGTGTTGACGGTGGCCAAGTTGATTTCGGATGCCATTGGGGCTGTGTTCGCGGACTCTTCGGTATCGGAGATCTTTGGCGGAGATAACCTGGCCTGAGTCGAGATTCTTAGCTCGCTATTCCACGGCCAAGGAGCGGTAGTAGATCGTCGGGCTATTCAGGCATGCCCGCCGCAGCCCGCATGCCCGCCGCAGCCCGCCTGCCCACCCGCAACCCGCCTGCCTGCCCGCACCCATGCGCGCCACCGACTCACCCGTTGGTGGTGACGGCAACGGAGAGTGAGCTACTCCAGCTCGAAGAGCGGTGGCGGTCGTGGTGACCCGGGCGGTTTGTGAGGTGCCTGTGCCGACGACGACGGCCCCGGG
>JADGOI010000049.1 GCA_017883075.1 Acidimicrobiales bacterium | reverse complement strand
GTGCACCACAGGCAGATCGCTTTGATGATGAACAGTTCGGCGATGATCAGGTAGAGGATCATTCCGACGCCGGTGATCGACAGAGCCAACCGGGCCAGGTGGATCCGACGGTCCGCCGATCGCCACGCCCGCGGCAGGGACAGGGCGATCATGGGAAGGAAGAATGCCAGCCCCAGCACTGCCACCGGTATGCCGAAGATCATCGACTGGGGGCTGGTGGTGACTTTCTGGCAGTTGATGGCCCCGTTGCCCGAGCAGACCAGCGCCACATGAGTGTCGTAGTGGGTGATGGTGAGATAGGTGGACACCCCAAGCCCAGCCAGGCTCAGCAACAGTGTGACGATGGGCTGCCAGCGCAGCGTGGGCATGGTCCTCTCTCCGAACAACTACCGGGTCAGCCCAGTTTGAGAGCTGTGGCCGCGGCCCGGACACCCGAACTCTGGCAGACAGTGGATGGTTGCTGCTTGGTGCTGGCACAGATGGCGGCACTGATGTAGTTGGCGGTACCCACGATGGACTGGGTAACCGAATTGTTGGGGTCATTCAGATTTCCGGCGATGTCGGAATGGCTGAGCCCGGCCAGCATCTGGGGGCTGAAGGTGCCACCCGATATCAGGACCACATTGCCGATGTCGACGAAGGGAAACCCGATCTGTCCGGCGGTGGCTCCGGGAATGTACGTCGGCGAGCTGTACTTGCTCAGCAACGTGTCCTCCTCCTTGCTGGGATCCTGCAGCTTGGTATACCCGCTCGAACTCGGAGTCGTCGTGTACTGCTCCACGGACACGAAGGTGAGGTAGGGGCTGGTAAAGGTGGCGCTCCGGTAGCTGAAGGTGTTGGTGGCCGGATCCACGTCGGTGTGTGAGGAGGCGGTCACATCCAAGTTGCTCCAGGTTCCGAACCGCGAGAGAGCGGCGGTCATCGCCCACCGCTCGGCGGCGCAGTAAGGACAGTATTCCGCGCCGTAATAGAACATCGCCGGGGTGTGGCCGCCGAGGGTCAACGCCGGTTGATTCGACAGCACGATCGGCGGATGGGGGGTGGCCGCCGACGGAATGTTCGTGCCCACCTTGTCGTAGACCGAAGCCGGGATGCTGGTGACATCCTTGACCACTGACGCGGCGGCCGGGGTCACCGGGGTGAAGGCGGCGTTGGAATTGGAGCTGCTGGTCGCCTTCACGATGACCAGCACCACGATGATGATGATGACCAGGCCCACCGCACCCCAGGCGAACAGGGCGCCGGACATGCGCCGGGGACCGGGAGCGGCTTGGCTCTTGCCACCGGGTCGAGGGGTGTTCCCTCCTTTGCCCACCGGCTTCTTCCCCGTTATGGGGCGGCTCCGGGCTCGGCTGGCGTCCTTGGCTGATGGGGAGCCCGATGCGGGCTTGGGCGCGTTTCCGCCCGGTTTGGGTGTGTTGCCACTCCCGGCGCCTCTTCCTTGTTCCACAGCCATCGTGTGCCGACTCCTCTTCGCCTTCTTGATCCTCGTGAGCGTAACTGTTCGATCAGAGGGGGTGCGTTCAGGTGAGGAAACCCATCGTTGGTGGTCCATCCCGCCACCGGGCGAGGATTGTGCCTAGGGTGACCGGGTATGCCGGGTTCCCCTGCCGTTGCCGAGATGTTGTCGGCGCCGGATCGAGAGAGCATCATTCGGGATTCCCGGGCCGTGACCTGGCACAATGTGGTGGTTGACGGCCATCGTGTGAACTATGCGATCTCCGGGGACGGACCACCGGCGCTGTTCCTCCACGGGTGGGGCCTACGGCCCAATGGCTACCGGGAACCGATCCGGCGTATGGGAATGGCCGGTTGCCGGGTCTACGCCCCGGCGATGCCCGGCTTCGGCGGTACCCCCGAACTCCCGGGTGAACAGCGGTCGTTCACCGGCTATGCGGCCTGGGCCGGGCGGTTTCTGGACGCCATCGGCGAAAGCCGGGTGGCCCTGGTGGCCGGCCACTCGTTCGGAGGCGGCGTGTCGGCGGCCTTCGTCCATGACCATCCTGGCCGGGCGGGTTCCTTGCTGTTGGCAAATGCCATCGGCGGGCCCACCTGGGCCTCGTCCCCTCATGGCATCCGCACCATGACCCAGCGGCCGGCGTGGGACTGGGGCCGTTATTTCGGGACCGATCCGTTCCACTCGGCTCACCTCATGCGGGTCCTCCCCGCCCTGCTCGAGGATTTCATCCCCAATCTGATGCGGAACCCACTGGGAATGTTCCGTACCGGCGACTTCATCCGACGGGCTGACCTGTTGATGGAGATTCGGGCCATTGCCCGTCGCCGCACTCCGGTACTGGTGGCGTGGTCGGATCGGGATCGGCTGGTGCCCCGGTCCGTGTTCGACGAAATGCGACAGGCGGCAGGGGTGGACGGAGTGGTGGTCAACGGATCCCACTCGTGGTTGATCGGCGACCCTGAGGCATTCGGGGAACTGGCTATCCACGCTCTGGTGGATTCGGGAGCGCTCACCGTTCGCCCTTCCCTCAGCGTCGCCTGAACCGTTGATGGCGGCGGTAGCGTGAGCCGATGACCATTCCCGTCCGTGATGCCGCCACGGTGATGCTGGTTCGGGATGCGGTCGACGACGACGGTGGACCGGCCATCGAAGTCTGCATGCTCCGCCGTAATCTGGCGTCCGAATTCGTGGCGGGTGCCTACGTCTTCCCGGGAGGGGGTGTCGACCCCGAGGACTACGGGGACGACATCGAGGCTCTGTGCCCGGGCCGGACCGACGCCGAGGCAAGTGCCATCCTCGGGATCCCATCAGGCGGGTTGGCCTTCTGGGTGGCGGCCTTACGGGAGTGCTTCGAAGAGGCCGGGGTGCTGTTGGCCTATCGGCCCGGCGGGGAAGCCGATTCCGAGGGGCGGTTCCTCGACACCAGCGACCCGGACACCTCGGCACGGTTCGTCACCTACCGGGACGCCCTGAACGCCGGGACACTGCGGCTGCTCGACATTTGCCGTCGCGAGGGACTGGCCCTCGAGGTGGGCTCGGTTCACTACGTCAGCCACTGGATCACGCCCGAGTTGGCACCCCGGCGATACGACACCCGTTTCTTCATCACCGCCGCACCCCCGGGACAGGTGGCACGCCACGATGATGGCGAGACCATCGCCTCCATCTGGATCCGCCCGACCGACGCCCTGCGACGCTTCGAGGCCGGAGACATCGAACTGCTTCCCCCCACCATCGAGAACCTGCAGCACATCGGTCGATTCCGGACCACCGCCGAGGTCATGGCATGGGCAGAAGGAGTGACCGACGTTCCGACCGTGCTGCCGATCGTGTTGTTCGAAGACGGGCAGGCGCTGGTGCTGCGACCCGGTGACGAAGGCTACGAGGAGGCCATCGAGGCCAAGGCGGCCTCGGGGACCGAAACCGTCGACCATCTTGCCGCTGGCGCTCGTGGCCTGTTGTGGCCAAGGGCCGACCCGGTATGAGTTGACCGTCATCGATAGCAGGATCGACCGCAGATGCATCTGCCGGTGCGCCCACACCTGACGCCGGGACCTCCGTCGGTCATCCTCGCGACGCCGGGCCGGCTGCCAGCACCCCGGCGTCCACTGCGGCGTCCACCCGCTCGAGAAGTCGGGCGCTGCACCCGTCCATCGGGACCACCGGGGCGATGGTGGTCACCACTCGTTCGGCCATGTCGGCAAATACCTTGGCCAGGGCATGACCTTCGTCGAGTGCCACCGGGGTCCCGGCGTCGCCTCCGGCCGATATCGAAGGATCGAGCGGGACCTGGCCGATGAGTGGGACGCCCACCTCGGCGGCCAGACGGGTACCACCGCCGGAACCGAACAGGGCGTACGAGGTGCCGTGCTCACAGGTGAAGTCGCTCATGTTCTCGATGACACCGGCCACCCGCAGGTAGCCCTTGCGGGCCATGTCCGCGGTCCGGGCCGCCACCTTCTGGGCCGCCACGGGAGGCGTCGTCACCACGATGACCTCGGTACGGGGCAGCATCCGGGCCAGGCCCATCTGGATGTCCCCGGTCCCGGGGGGCATGTCGATCAAGAGGTAGTCGAGGTCACCCCAGTGGACATCTTCGAGGAACTGCTGCACGGCGCGGTTCAAGATGAGACCCCGCCACATGATGGCGCTGTCCTCGTCGGCCAGGAAGCCCATGGACAGGACCCGCAGCAGGCCGTCGCCGATCCGCCGCTCGAGTGGAACCATCTTCTTCTCCCGGGACTCGACATCACCCTGCATGCCGAGAAGCCGGGGTATGGAGAATCCCCAGATGTCGGCGTCGAGCACCCCGATGGTCAGACCCCGCCGGGCCAGAGCGACCGCCAGGTTGACAGTGACCGAGCTCTTTCCCACGCCCCCTTTTCCCGAGGCGATGGCGATGACCCGAGCGGTATCGGGGATGTCGGTGGCGGGGGCCGGGTTCCGGGCCACAAGTCGGGCCCGGGCCATCACCGCTTTACGTTGTTCGGCGTCCATGACTCCCATGGTCGTCGTCACCGTCTCGACCCCGGGCAACGCGCCCACGTGGGTCTCCACGTCACTCCGGATCTGGTTCCGGAGGGGACACCCGGCGATGGTGAGGGCGACCTCGACCTCCACCGCACCGGCCCCGGGGAGCCGGATGGCGGTCACCATGCCCAGTTCGACGATGTCGGCCCCCAGTTCGGGGTCGACCACGCCACGCAACGCGGCGCGCACCTGTTCCTCGGAGACCGGGGTTGAGGAACCTGAGGCATCCACGCTGGTCATCACGCCCGAATTGTACCGGGGGTGCCCCTTCGGCCACCCGCAAGGGTGTACCAATATGGCGCGGGCGCGGGTACGCTGTCCTCAACGGTCACTTCGGGTGTCGTATCCGTGGTTGCCCGGTATCAATTCGATCCGCAGGAGGAACGTCGGTGAGCACGATCATGCAAACTGTAAGCATCGGAAGGAAGCCGAGTCCGGTGACGTTGACCGATAAGGCCACGGCCAAGGTCGGCGAGCTTCTGGCCCAGGAGGACACCGAGGGCCTGGCCCTCCGGGTGGCGGTGCGTCCCGGCGGTTGTTCGGGGTACAGCTACGAGATGTTCTTCGATGCGGATATCGCTGCCGACGACGTGGTGCGCGAGTTCAGTGGCGTGAAGGTCATCGTCGATTCGGCCAGCGCCGAGCTGCTCAAGGGCTCGACCCTCGACTACGCCGATGGTCTGCAGGGCGACGGGTTCCATGTGACCAACCCGAGTGCGACCCGCACCTGCGGTTGCGGTTCTTCTTTCAGCTGATCGACTGATCCGCCCCGCGCCGACAGCGCTGATGCCTGGCACCCGATGACGGGGTTTGGCTGCGGACGACCAGGTTAGGAACGGCACATTGAGCGCACCCATCGGTCCCTATAGCCCCGTGGTGAGAGCCGGCCCGTGGTTGGTGACTTCCGGGCAACTCGGGTTGGTGCCATCTGCACCCGACGGATCGGCCGGCGGCGACCCGTCGCCGCTCCCGGCCCCGTCTCTCATCAGTGGCGGTGTGGCGGCCCAGTTGACCCAGGCCCTGTCCAACGGCGAGGGCTGGTTGCGACGTGAGGGGGCGGGCCTTCGAGAC
This sequence comes from Acidimicrobiales bacterium, assembly GCA_017883075.1. Classification (GTDB taxonomy): domain Bacteria; phylum Actinomycetota; class Acidimicrobiia; order Acidimicrobiales; family RAAP-2; genus DASZIT01. Next base: position 12,447 of record JADGOI010000049.1, on the reverse strand, counting down.
GTGATCAAGACCACCGTGTTCATCACCGACATGGACGACTATGCCGCGGTCAATGAGGCGTACTCGGCGTTCTTCGGAGACCACCGACCGGCCCGATCCGTCATCGCGGTGGTGGCTCTGCCGATGGGGGCCCTGGTCGAAGTGGAGCTTTGGGCCTACACGCCGTCCTGATCAACCGGTCACCGGCCGACCCCTCCTCCGGTCATCGTCGAGTACGCCGCCTCGGCGTGTTGGGTCAGGTCGAGTCCCTGGAACTCTTGTTCCGGGGTGACCCGCAGCCCGATCGTCCGATCGACTGCCTGGGCGATGAGGTAGGTCACGGTGAAGCAGAAGCCGATGGAGGCCACCGTGGCCAACGCTTGGTTGGCCAGCAGATGGAAACCCCCTCCGCTGAAGAGGCCGTTGGCGCCGGAGGGATTGATGGAGCGGGCGGCGAAGAACCCGAGCAACAGCATGCCGACGATGCCCCCGACCCCGTGTACCCCCAGGACGTCGAGAGAGTCGTCGTAGCCGTAACGGAACTTGAGCCGGACCGCGAATGCGCACGCCAGTCCGGCGGCTCCCCCGACCACCAGTGAGGCCATGGGACCGATGTAGCCGGCGCACGGGGTGATGGCCACCATGCCGGCCACCGCCCCGGTTGCGGCACCGAGGGTGGTGGCCACGTGTTCTTTGAAGGCTTCGAACACCAGCCACATCAACAACCCCGCGGCCGCCGCCAACTGGGTGTTCACGAATGCGCTCACCGCCACACTGTTGGCCCCCAATGCGGACCCGGCATTGAACCCGAACCAGCCGAACCAGAGGATGCCGGCCCCCAACAGAGTGAGGGGTACCGAGTGGGGTTGCATCGACTCTCTGGGCCATCCCCGACGCCGGCCGAGCACCATCACGATGGCCAGGGTGGAGAACCCCGAGTTGATCTCGACCACGGTGCCGCCGGCGAAGTCGAGCACGCCGCGTTGGGCCAGCCACCCCCCCGGACTGAAGACCCAATGGGCCAGAGGCACGTACACCAGTGTGAACCACAGTGCGATGAAGACGACGAAGCCCACGAACCGGACCCGGTCCACCGTGCCTCCGCTGATGAGGGCGGCGGTGATGATCGCGAACATCATCTGAAACACCATGATCGCCATGGGCGAGACGTGGACCCCGTGGAATCCGGACAACGGCTGGGTCATGTTCCGCAGGCCCAGGTTGTGCAGTCCTCCCAGTAGGCCACCGCCGATGTCGTGCCCGAAGGACAGACTGAACCCGAAGACGGCCCAGAGCACGGTGATGATTCCCATGCAGATGAAGCTCAACATCATCACCGCCAGCACGCCCTTGGGGCGGACCATTCCTCCGTAGAAGAGCGCCAGACCCGGGGTCATGAATAGCACCAGCGCGGCGCTGATCAGGACCCACGCAGTATCTCCTGAACTCACGGTGCCACCTCATTGGATTCAGACGGTGAAGGGGGAAGTCGCGGAACCCTGTTCGGGCTCCGGCGATCGGCTGAGACCCTAGCCGGGGCATCATTGCCAGGTGACGGATGGCGAGGGCCACCTGCCCGACAACCAGCAAACGGGGGTAAAACGGCGCTTTGACCCCCTGTCGGCGCGGTTCGACCACTCCACCTTCCGCCACCACTCCGATGGTGTCGTCCTGGGGTCGCAAACCACCGCTCGCCCAGATCTCGCCGAACCGCAGACTGTCAGCGGGTGACCATCTCCACATGGGTGCCGGCCGCGATGAGCCGCACTCCCTCGGCGACCAGAAGAAGACCGTGCTCGCGCTGTTTGCCGGGTGCGAGGCGCCCCGAAACCGTGACCACCCTCCACCACGGGAGACTCCCTCCCGAGGTGGCGAGTACGTTGCCGACAGCCCGCGCCGCACCGGGAAAACCGGCCTCTTGGGCAATTTCGCCGTAGGTCATCACGTCACCACTGGGAATGCCAGCGACGGCAGCGGTGACCGCGTCGATGAAATCGGGAAGAGGTGCCATATTCGGGACATCCCTATCGTTTCACGCGGCGACCGGTCGCACAGGGCCATTTCGCCGCGACGTGGAATCTGGTGAATCGCCGGAGGTGCCGCCGCCACCGGCCCCGACAGCCCGACAGCCCGACAGCCCGACAGCTCAGGGCTTCCAGGTGGTCTGGCCGAACCGGTAGCCCACCGACCGGACGGTTTGGATCAGATGAGCGTGTTCCTCGCCCAACTTGGCCCGCACCCGGCGCACGTGCACGTCGACGGTGCGGGCACCGCCGTAGTACTCGTAGCCCCATACCCGGCTCAGCAGCGTTTCGCGGGTGAACACTTTGCCGGGACGGGCCGACAGAAACCGCAGCAGCTCGTACTCCATGTAGGTGAGGTCCAGCACCCTTCCCGACACTGCTGCCTGATATGTCTCGAGGTTGAGGACCAACGGCCCGTGCTCGACGAGCTCGGGCCGGAGGCCGCGACCGGTCCGCCAGAAGAGATGGGCCAGGCGGGTGGTCAACTCGTCGGAGTTCACCGGTTCGAGACAGATGTCATCGAAGAGGTCCTCCCGTAGCTCGAGCTCGGTGAGTTGGTTGCTTCGCACCACCACGATCACCGGGGCGAGGGGTACCTCGCGTTTGCGGAGCTGACGACAGACCACGAACGCGCCGGCCGGGTCGTCACCGCTGCAGATGACCGCTCCCGACCAGCCGTCCTCCGGTTCATCAATTTCAGCGGACTCGGGAGTGGCGATGGCGCGCCAGGGATAGCCGGCCCGGTCGAGTACTGCGGTGACCGGGGTGGGCGGGGGATCAGGAAAACACAGCAGTGGCTCGATGTCCGTATCCTCTCCGTCTCTCGTCCGACGAAACTGGCGGTGCTTCCGGCAGCTCTACTGTTGGCCCTATTAGAGCAGCGGGAGGTAGCGATCGAGTTCAAACTGGGTGACGCGGGCATTGTACTCGGACCATTCCTGCCGCTTGTTCCGGATGAACCACTCGAAGACATGTTCGCCCAGGGTGTTGGCCAGAAGCTCGGAGGATTCCATCAATCCCAGGGCCTCGTTGAGGTCGCCGGGCAGGTGGGCGATGCCCTTGGCCCGCAGCTCGTCGCCGGAGAGGGTGAATACATTGGCATCGGCCTCGGCGGGAAGCTCGTAGCCGTGCTCGATTCCCTGCAACCCGGCTGCGAGGATCACCGCGAAGGCCAAATACGGATTGCACGCACTGTCAGGTGCCCGGTATTCCACCCGGGTGGACTCGGACTTTCCGGATTTCACCACCGGGACCCTCACCAACGCCGAACGATTGTTCCGCGCCCAGGACATGTGAATGGGAGCCTCGTAACCCGACACCAGGCGCTTGTAGGAATTCACCCACTGATTGGTCACCGCGGAGATCTCCCCGGCATGGCGGAGCAGACCGGCGATGAATCCCTCGGCCACCTCGGACAGGCCGTTGGCCCGATCGGAATCCACAAAGGCGTTGGTATCCCCGCTGAACAACGACAGGTGGGTATGCATGCCCGAGCCCTGTACTCCCTCCAGCGGCTTGGGCATGAAGCTTGCGTGGACTCCTTGTTGGCGAGCCATCTCCTTCACCACCAACCGCACGGTCATCACCGTGTCGGCCATGGTCAGCGCATCGGTGTACCGGAGGTCGATCTCGTGCTGGCTGGGGGCGTCCTCGTGTTGGGCGTGTTCGACGGGAATCCCCATGTCCTCGAGAGTCAACACGGTCCGCTGCCGGATGTCGCTGGTACGGTCGGCCGCCGTCAGCTCGAAGTACGACCCATGGTCGAGACCCTGGGGGGAACGGGACGGATCGGAGTCGGCGAAGTAGAAGTACTCGATCTCCGGCGCGGCGTAGAAGGTGAAGCCGCGTTCGTGGGCCTGCTCCAATGTGCGGTGCAACACGTGACGAGGGCACCCCTGAAAGGGGGTGCCGTCGAGGTTGAAGATGTCACAGAACACCCGGGCCACCGGGGCATCGAGACCGTCAGGGTGACTCCCCGACTGGGCATCGGCCGGGGAGTGCCCGCGGCCGTGCCAGGGGAGCAGCTGAAACGTGTTGACATCCGGGCGGGCCAGGACATCGCTCTCCTGGACCCGGCTGAATCCGTCGATGGCCGACCCGTCGAACGTCATCCCCTCGTCGAGGGCGCTCTCCAATTCGGCCGGTGTGATGCTGAAGGTCTTGGGAGTGCCGAGGACATCGGTGAACCACAGTTGAACGAACCTGATGCCGCGCTCCTCCACCGTCTTGAGGACGTACTCCTTCTGGCTCCTCATCGGATCGGACATCCCCGGATGATCAACTCCCCGCCGCATCCCCGCAGACGGTTTCCACCATGATGGCGGTGACCTTGTACGGGTCCATGTTGGCGTTGGGGCGACGGTCCTCGAGCCAGCCCTTCTTGGCCTTGGCCACGCCCCAGGGGATGCGGATCGATGCACCGCGGTCCGAGGTCGCGTAGCTGAACGTGGTGAAGTGGGCGGTCTCGTGGGCCCCGGTCAAGCGGGTTTCGATCCCTACCCCGTAGACGTCGATGTGCTCTTCGATCCTCTTCCCGATGGCCTCGCATCCGGCGATGATGGCATCCCATCCGCCCTCGGCTCGCATGGCCTTGGTGGAGAAGTTGGTGTGTGCCCCGGCGCCGTTCCAATCGCCCAGGATCGGCTTGGGCTCCAGCGTGGCGAACACGCCGAAATCTTCGGCGATGCGAAAGAGCAGCCAACGCGCCACCCACAGGTGATCGGAGACGTCGAGCGGGGAGAGGACGCCCACCTGAAACTCCCATTGGCCCATCATGACTTCGGCGTTGGTTCCTTCGATGGCGATCCCGGCGTTGATGCAGGCGGCGGTGTGTTTCTCGACGATCTCGCGTCCGGGCATCTTGTCGCCACCCACTCCGCAGTAGTACGGGCCCTGGGGCGCCGGGTACCCGCTGGTGGGCCAACCCAATGGGCGCCCGTCCTTGATGAAGGTGTACTCCTGCTCGATCCCGAACTGGGGCTCTTGGTCGGCGTGCTTCTCCGCCAGGACCTTGAGCCGGGCCCGGGTGTTGGTCGGGTGCGGAGTCATGTCGGTGAGGAGTACCTCGCACATGACCAGAATGTCATTGGGGCCCCGTAGGGGATCAGGACAGGTGAATACCGGTTGGAGCACACAGTCAGAGTCGTGGCCCATGGCCTGGTTCGTGCTCGAGCCGTCGAAGCCCCAGATACCCGGCTTGTCGCCATCGGGGATGACCTTGGTCTTGCTCCGTAGAAGCGGTGACGGCTCGGTCCCATCGATCCAGATGTATTCGGCTTGGTAAGGCACTCGCGCTCCTCTGCTGCTCGGGTGTTGGGTTCTGCGGGCATGTCGGTTGCTGAGCCAACGAGCGACCATCTTTACAGAGCGTCGTTTCTCCGCCGTTTCCCAATCGTGAACGGTGGATGAACAATCATGCAACCTCCACCGACCGGGCCGATCGATCCGACCCTGTCGGTTGGTCCGGACAGTCTATGGCACGTGATCCGTTGCCCGCGGGTGCTGGCGTTCCCCACCCGGCCTCCCCGCCGGGGTCTTTGATGGTGCCGGTAGTCTGAGCCGATGGCCCGACTGCGCCTGGCCGCTTGCCAGATCAACACCGTGGTCGGCGACCTCGAAGGGAATGCCGAGCGGATCCTCGCCGCACTGTCCGCTGCAGAAATGGCCGGCGCCGATCTGGCCGTGTTCCCGGAGTTGACGGTGACCGGCTATCCACCGGAAGACCTGCTCGGTCGGCCGGCCTTCGTGGCGGAGAATCGGGCGGTGTTCGACCGGATCGCCGGCGCCACCCGAACCTGCGTGGCAGTGGTCGGTTTTGTGGACACTGATCCCGACGGGAACCTGATCAACACGGCCGGAGTGTGTGCCAACGGGTTGGTCCTGGGTCGCTACGGGAAACGCCTGCTCCCCAACTATGGAGTGTTTGACGAACAACGCTGGTTCAGGCCCGGTACCGAGCCACTGATGACCCATCTGGTGGCCGGGGTTCGGGTGGGGATCACCGTGTGCGAAGACCTCTGGTTCCCCGGCGGCCCGGCGGTGGCCCACGCCGGGGCGGGTGCCCGGCTGGTGGTCAACCTCAACGCCTCGCCCTACTCCCAGGGGCGTTGGGCCGAGCGGGTCGAGATGCTGACCGAGCGGGTCGCGGAGACCGGCTGCGCCATCGCCTATGTGAACCAGATCGGCGGGCAGGATGAGCTGGTGTTCGACGGTGCGTCCCTGGTGATGTCGGCCGACGCCGAACTACTGGGCGTGGCCGGCCAGTTCGTCGAAGAGCTGCTCGTCGTGGACGTGGAGATCGATGGTGACGGGACCAAGCCGCAGTCGGTCAGGAGCATCAGCCCCAACCTCGCTCCCGATGCCGAGGTCTATGAGGCTCTGGTCCTCGGGACCCGCGACTATGTCGGCAAGAATGGGTTCGACGACGTGGTCATCGGCCTCTCCGGTGGCATCGACTCGTCATTGGTGGCCGCGATCGCGGTCGACGCCCTGGGGGCGGAACACGTGCATGGGGTCGCCATGCCATCGCGCTACTCGAGTGAAGGATCAGTGGATGATGCTGTCACCCTGGCCGCCCATCTCCGGATGGACATCGCCACCGCTCCCATCGAGGATGCCCATCGGACGTTCTCTTCCATACTGTCGCCACTGATCGGGGCCGACCCGGCGGGGTTGACCGACGAGAACCTGCAATCCCGGATCAGGGGTGTGCTGCTGATGGCGCTGTCCAACGCCAATGGTTGGATTGTGCTGACCACCGGGAACAAGAGCGAGATGGCAACCGGTTACTCGACGCTGTACGGCGACTCGGCCGGTGGCTTCGCCGTCATCAAGGATGTGGAGAAGACCCTCGTCTACCGGCTCTGTCGGTACCGCAACCAGCGGGCCGGCTATGATCTCATCCCCGAACCGGTGCTGACCAAGGCGCCGTCGGCCGAGCTGCGGCCCGGCCAACGCGACGATGAGTCGCTCCCGCCCTACGAGATCCTCGATCCGGTCCTGGCCGGCTACGTGGAGGGGGACCGCTCCGCCGAGGAGTTGATCGCCGCCGGATTCGACCGAGAGGTGGTGGAGCGGGTGGTGCGTCTGGTGGACCGAGCTGAGTACAAGCGCCGTCAGATGCCCCCCGGGGTCCGGATCTCGTCCAAGGCCTTCGGTAAGGATCGGCGGATGCCCATCACCAATCGGTACCGCTCAGGGGCCACCCGTGTCTGAGGACACCGCCTTGTGGGGCCCATCACCCGGCTCGGGCGGGGCCGAGCCCGGTGGCTCGGGCGGTTTGCCATTGGCTCTGCCCCTCGGCGTCACCGCCGGCCTGGTCGGAGGGTACCGGTGGATCGAGCATGCGCTCTATGAGGTGCTCGGCTCGTGGGTGACCGACATTCCGTTGGCCGCCGTCCAGGTCCATCTCGATGCCCAGAGCACCCGGCATGCCTGGCACGCCGAACTATGGGCCGACCGCCTGCCGGTGCTGCATGGCATCGACCCCGACAGCCTGACCAAACCCCCCGATCCGGCCGGCACCATGCTGTCCATCCTGGCCGGGAGCGCACCGCTCCTCGGAACGCCGGTGACGGCGGGATGGGGGTGGGAGACCTCCGACGACGACGGGGAGGTGCCCGATCCACCGGGGGCCCTACCCCGCCTGGCCGGCCTCTACCGGGTGGTCCTTCCTCGTCTGGTCGTGAGTTATGAGCACCATCTGCGGTCAGCCTCGGCGGTGACCGACGCCCCGTTGATCAGGGCGTTACGCCTGGTCCTGGCGGATGAAATCGAGGATTGGCATGCCGGGGAGAGGTTGGTCCAGCACCTGGTCACCCGCTCCCACGACGTGGAGGCCGTGTATGCCTTCCAGCAGCGTCTCGAGCTGGCGGTGGTGGGATCGTCGCTGGCCTCGGGCCTGATGAGGTTTCCCGCCGGCATCGGCATGGGCTGACCGAAGAAAGCCCTGGCTGGGCCGGGTTACGTCTGATCCACGGAGTTCGGGGATTTCCCCCGAGGACAGATCTGTCGAGTTGAGGCTCCCACCAGGCCACCGTTCGGAGGGCTTGACGCGTCCGGTAAACTTCGAGGGCAGCGATAGTTGTGCCCGAGAGCGTCAGACCTGATCGAGCGAAGCACCGGCATGGTGTGGATGGGACGGCGGCGTCCCGGTCAAGTTGGCGGCCCCCATCGCGTGGGGAGAACAAAGGACCCGGTGAAGTTGGCAAAGGAGCGCCTCGAAAGGGACGACGAGGATCTGGTACGGCTGTACCTGACCGATATCGGTCAGTACCCGCTGTTGACCAAGGACGACGAAGTTCGCCTGGCTCAGGCTATTGAAGCCGGTCGGGAGTCGGACGCCGCGCTCGCCTCTACGCCCAAGGGACTCACCCCGGCCAAAAAACGCGAATTGAGGCGGACCACCTTGCAGGGCGAGCAGGCCCAGCAGACGTTCGTGCAGTCCAACCTCCGTCTGGTCGTCTCCATCGCCAAGAAGTACCAGGCATCGGGTCTTCCTCTGCTCGACCTCATCCAGGAGGGCAACCTGGGCCTGATGCACGCCGTCGAGAAGTTCGACTGGCGCAAGGGCTTCAAGTTCTCGACCTACGCCACGTGGTGGATCCGCCAGGCCATCACCCGGGGTATCGCCAATACCGGGCGGACCATTCGTCTCCCGGTGCATGCCGGCGACACACTGGCCCGTGTGCAGAAGGCGCAGGCCCGCCTCGAACTCAAGTACGGGCGACCGGCCACCCTGGCTGAGCTCGGTGCAGAAGTCGAGATGCCCGAGGACAAGTTGGTGGAGGCGCTGCGATTCCGAGCCGAGCCGCTGTCTCTCTCCGAGCCGCTTCGCGAGGATGGTGACGCCGAACTGGGCGACGTGGTCGAAGACCGCACCGCCGAGTCGCCCTTCGAGGTGGCCGCCGTCTCGCTGCTTCCCGATGAGATCGGTCGGCTCCTGTCACCGCTCGACGAGCGGGAGCGCGAGATCCTCCGCCTCCGGTTCGGACTCGACCGCGGCGAGCCCCGCACCCTCGAGGAAGTTGGCGAGCACTTCAACCTGACCCGTGAGCGGATCCGCCAGATCGAGGCTCGGGCCATGTCGAAGTTGCGCCATCCTTCCTCGGATACCGGCGCCCGCGATCTTCTGACCGTCTGAACGAGCCGGCAGGGGTTCGGGATGGTCTCGGCCGACGGCCCGACGGCCCGAATCCGCAGCATCGTGCACAGAGGAGACAGGACCTCCTCTCACCGGGTACGCTCCCCATTTATGAAGAAGCTGATGATTCTCGCCGTGCTCGTTGCTCTGGGTGTTGTCGCCGCCAAGCGGCTCCGTCCTTCCTGAGCCTTCTCTGAGCCCCCTCTGAGCCTCAGGCTCAGCCGGAAAAGGGATTCCGGGGCCAACCCAACCGCGCCTGCCGCCCGACTTGGGGTCGGCGGGCGATCCGCCAGGCCACCAGGGCCCCGGCGGTTGCCGCCGCGGTGGCACCGGCCACCATGGCGGTGGCCGGAAGGCTCGGCACGCTCACCCGATCGCGCAAGCGCACCGGCTTGGTGAACTGCATAACCTCCCACTCCCGTTCGTGGGCGGCCTTGGCCAACACCCGGTCGGGATTTACCGCCACCGGATGGCCGACCGCCTCGAGCATCGGAAGGTCGGTGTAGGAGTCGGAGTAGGCCGAGGACTCCGCCAGGTCGATTCCCTCTTTTTCGGCCAGGGCCACCATGGCCTCGGCTTTGAACGGGCCGTAGGCGTAGAACTCCATCTCCCCGGCATAGCGGCCTTCTTCGTCGACAACCGCCCGGGTGGCGATGTACCCATCGACCCCCAAGTGCTCAGCCAGCGGTTGGACGATCTCCTCGGGCGCAGCCGATACCAGGTAGACCTTGTGGCCGGCAGCCCGGTGGGCCTCGATGAGATCGAGGGCCTCGGCGTAGATGATCGGCTCCACCGTCTCCTCGAGCGCTTCGCGCACGATGTCGCGGATCAGCTGTTGGTCCCACCCCTTGGTCAGGGTCAGCATCGACTCGCGTACCCGGGCCAGCTTCTGTTCACTCGCCCCCAAATGGAGGTAGATGATCTGGGAGACCACCGCCCGGGCTATGACGCGCCGGTTGATCAGCCCACCTCGGTAGAAGTGCCGGCCGAAGGCGGCGATCGACGCCTTGGCGATGACGGTCTTGTCGAGGTCGAAGAAGGCGGCCTGCAACCGGGTCAGCTCCCCACGAGAAGTCGTCGCACATCATCCTCGGCGTCGGCGGTGACCAACACCAACACCTCGTCACCGGCGGCGAGCCGGGTGTCCCCCCGAGGCACGATGAGTCGGTCCTCGCGCACCACCGCCACCACGGTGGCCTCGCGGGGGACCCCGAGGTCGGCCAGGCTGGTTTCGGCGGCCGGGGAGTCATCGGCCAGGGTGACTTCCACCAGATGGGCGGTTCCGCCTTCGAAGCGGAGGAGGCGGACCAGTGATCCCACCGACACCGCCTCCTCCACCAGGGCGGTGAGCAGCTGAGGGGTGGACACCGACACGTCGACGCCCCAGCTCTCGGTGAACAACCACTGGTTCTTCGGGTGGTTGACCCGGGCGACGACCCGGGGTACCGCGAACTCCTGTTTGGCCAGGAGCGAGACCACCAGGTTGTCCTCGTCGTCGCCGGTGGCCGCCACCACCACATCGACGGTGGCCAAGCCGGCGGCATCGAGAGACGCCACCTCGCAGGCATCGGCCACCACCCAGGTGACGTCGAGGCTGTCCCGGATACGGGCGACCAGATCGTGATCCTTGTCGATGAGGAGCACTTCGTGTCCTCCGTCGTGAAGGTCCGAGGCGATGGAGGTACCCACGCTTCCGGCTCCGGCAATGGCGACCTTCATGACGGTCCGTCTCCGAGGTCGGTGTCCGGCACCGAGGTCCCGGCGATCACCATCAGCGGGTTGCCATCCGTAAGGGGAGGGGTGGCGACGTCGAAACGCTCTTCGAATGCGGCCTTTCCGTTGGCGGAGACGACGAAGTGGAGCACGTCGCCATCTTGCCCGACCAGATCACTGATATCGAGGCGGGCCACCCCGGCCCGGGTCACCGACACCAGGGTGACCTCACCGGACACGTTGAGGTCGAGCAGTGGTTTGCCCGCATATCGCTCGAGAAGCTCGCGCTCCACCAGAGACAGAGTGCCGGTTGGATCTGTCCATTCCACCTCACCCTCGTCCGGGACCAACCGCCGTTGAACCTGGTCGATGGTCCATGACACGGTGGCCACGGTGGCGATGCCGAGGCGCAGATAGATCTGGGCGCGACGGGGATCGTAGATGCGGGCCACCACGTTGGGGATCTCGTAGGTCTCGCGGGCGATGCGGGCGGTGAGGATGTTGGAGTTGTCACCATTGGTGACCGCGGCCAGTGACGTGGCCTTGGCCGCGCCGGCCTCGTTGAGTTGATCGCGGTCAAACCCCGATCCGACCACCACGGTGCCCGGCCAATCGGCAGGGAGCCGCCGGAATGCTTTGGCATTGCGATCGATGACCGCTACCGAGTGCCCTTGTTCCATGAGGCCGATCGCCAACCCCGATCCGACCCGTCCACAACCCACCACGATCACATGCACGCGGTCCATGAAACACGCCCGGGGGGGAGATGACAACTCGTTCCCTATCGGCCCGTCGCCACCTGAGGGCAACCTCGTGCCCGGTCTGCGGCCCGGACCGTGTTCTACTGAGTGGGTGGAAGCTCCGGGGACCGGTGAAAGGGGGATCGACGCGCCCGCCGGTGCCAGGATGGCGCCGGTCAGGCCGGCGGGCTCGGGCCAGGGGAGGACGACCCGGCCGACAGCCACCCCGTCGGTCTCGTTGGACATCCCCGAGACGCTCCGCTATCGACTGAAGAACACCCTCCTCGGTCCCCCGCTGGTCAACGACCAGCTGAGCTCGGAACGATTGGGCCGACCGGTGGCGCTCGGCGTCCTTGCCCCCGACTGCATCTCGTCGTCGTCGTACGGAACCGAAGAGATGCTCACCCAATTGGTTCCGTACGTCGGACTGGCGGCCTTCAGCCTGGTGGTGCCCATCACGTTCGCCATCCTCGGGGTGCTCTTCTTCGTCACCCTGTCGTACCTCGAGGTCATTCAGCTCTACACCAAGGCCGGCGGCGCCTATGTGGTGGCCCGTGAGAACTTCGGGACCAACGTGGCCCAGGTGGCGGCGGTGGCTCTTCTCATCGATTACACGGTGACCGTGGCGGTCCAGTCGGCGGCGGGAACAGCCGCCCTTTCCAGTGCCTTCCCGTCACTGGTCCCCTACACCGTTCCCATCACCATCGCCGTGGTGATACTGCTGCTCTACGGCAACCTGAGAGGGATCCGGGAAGCCGGCAGATTCTTCGCCTTCCCCACCTACTTCTTCGTCCTCAGCCTGTCCGCGGTGGTCATCGTCGGTTACATAAAGGCGGCCACCGGTACCCTG
>JADGOI010000048.1 GCA_017883075.1 Acidimicrobiales bacterium | reverse complement strand
GGGTGGCAGGATGCGGGCATGGAGACTCAGCTCATCGGGATGGACACCTCTGGTCGCCAGGTGGTCGACCTGACCGGCGCAGTGTCGTCGTTCTGTGAGGGCAAGGGAGACGGGCTGGTGCACGTGTTCGCCCCCCACGCCACCGCGGGCGTGGCCCTGATGGAACTGGGGTCCGGGTCGGAGTCGGACCTGGTCGAGGCCATCGAACGCCTGCTGCCCCGGGACGACCGCTACCGGCACCGGCACGGCGCCACTGGCCACGGTGCCGATCACGTCCTCCCGGTCTTCATCAGTCCGTCCATGGTGCTGCCGGTATTCGACGGCACCCTGCAGTTGGGAATATGGCAGAAGGTGGTGCTGGTGGATACCAACGAGGACAATCCTCATCGGACGGTGCGCTTCAGCTTCGTGTCCGGCTGACCGACCGGCCCCGGATGGAATGCCGGATGGAATGATCGGGGACCCATCGGCGTTCACCCTGGGTAGTTCGTGGTGTGCCGAGGCCCCCGGATTGCCCACTCGTCAGTCGAGGACTTCATATGCCCCGTATTCACATCAGCCAGAAGGTCGCGGTAAGCGTCGTCTTCGTCTCCGCCATGTTCATGAGCATTATGGACATCACCATCGTCAACGTGGCCCTGCCCAGCATCGGTAGGCAGTTCCACGAGAGCACAGCCAGCCTCGATTCCATCGTGATCGGGTTCCTGGTGAGCCTGGCCGTCTTCATTCCGGCCGCCGGATGGCTGGGTGACCGGTTCGGCATGAAGCGGGTGCTGCTCATCGCCGTCGCCATCTTCACCGCTTCCTCGGTGTTGTGCGGCATGGCCGGGACGCTGTCGCAACTGGTGCTGTTCCGGGTCATCCAGGGGGTGGGCGGGGGCATGTTGACCCCGGTGGGGATGGCCATGCTGTTCCGCGCCTTCCCGCCGGCGGAACGGGTCAGGGCCTCGAGCATCCTCACAGTTCCCACCGCGGTCGCCCCGGCCGTGGGCCCGGTGCTCGGAGGACTGCTGGTGACCGACCTGTCATGGCGGTGGGTCTTCTTCGTCAACCTCCCCATCGGGATCCTGGCCTTCCTGTTCGGCCTCATCTTTCTGGAGGAGCAACGCCAACCGGTCAAAGGCCGGTTCGACATCCCGGGATTCGTGCTGTCAGGCGTGGGTTTCGCCCTGCTGATGTTCGGTATCAGCGAAGCACCCAGCCGGGGATGGGGCTCGCCGATGATCGTCGCGGCCATTGCGGTGGGCGTAGCCATGATCATCGTGATGGTGGCGGTCGAGCTGGCCACCAAGGCCCCCTTGCTGCACCTCCGACTGTTCGCCGACCGACTGTTCCGCTCCACCAGCCTGGTGCTGGTCCTTTCGGTGATGGCGTTCCTGGGCGTGCTGTTCGTGGTGCCACTCTTCTTTCAGTTGGCCCTCGGCCTCTCGGCACTGCAGTCGGGGTTGAACACCTTTCCCGAGGCCATCGGCATCATGATCGGCGCCCAGTTCGCCAGCCGGTACTTCTACCCCAACCTCGGGCCACGCCGGCTGGTGGCCGCGGGGTTGGTCGGGGTGGCGGTGTCGATCGGGTTGATGACCCTGATCGGCTTCGGGACCGACTTGTGGTGGATGCGGCTGCTCATGTTCACCATGGGGCTTTCGATGGCGCAGGTATTCATCTCGAGCCAGGCGGCATCGTTCGCCACCATCTCCCATGCCGATACCGGGCAGGCGTCCTCACTGTTCAACAGTGAGCGCCAGTTGGGAAGTGCCATCGGTGTGGCCGTTCTCTCCACTGTCTTGGCCGCGGTGGGCACCGAGCACGTGGCGAGGGGTCACCTCGCCGCCAACCTGGCTGCGTATCACGTGGCCTTCGTGGTGGCCGCCGGTATGGCCGTCCTCGGCTCGCTGGTGGCACTCACGATCAGCGACGACGATGCCGCCAAGACGATGGTCCGCCACAGCCAGGCCAAGGCCAATGCCAAGGCGCAGTCCGACGAGAACAAGAAGGCCCGGCTGGCCAGCGGACCGGGTGGGGGGCAGAGGCCCGAACCCACCAGCGAACCCACCGGCGAGCCCTCCCTGGCCCCGGCCACCTGATCATTCCGATTCGGCCGCAGTACGGTGCCAAGAGCACCCGGAATCCCGGGTCGGCCCGATCACCACGGGAACGGAGCCCAGCATGACCGACGTGGACGACATCACCGGGACCGAGGAGTGGCGTCTCCTCGGCGGCCATTTCGACAGGATCGGCCAGGACAGCCTGCGCCACCTGTTCGACACCGATCCCGAACGCGGGACCCGGATGACGGTGCGCGCCGCCGATCTCTATCTCGACTACTCCAAGCATCGGGTTACCGTGGAGGCAATGACCGCCCTGATGGCGGTGGCCCGGGCGGCCGACGTCGAAGGGCGACGCGATGCCATGTTCGCCGGCCGGCGCATCAACACCACCGAGGACCGGGCCGTGCTCCACGTGGCCCTCCGGATGCCCAGGGATGCCCAGCTGACCGTCGACGGGCAGAACGTGGTGGGCGACGTCCACCAGGTGCTCGACCGCATGGGTGAGGTGGCCCGGCGCATCCGCTCGGGAGAGTGGACGGGCCACACCGGTCACCGGATCACCGCGGTGGTCAACATCGGCATCGGGGGATCGGACCTGGGCCCGGCCATGGCCCATGAGGCGCTGGCCGACTACGCCGCTGACGACCTCATCTGTAGGTTCGTCTCCAACGTCGATCCGGTCGACCTCTTCAACAAGACTCGCGACCTCGATCCGGCCGAGACGATGTTCGTGGTCAGTTCCAAGACGTTCACCACCCTGGAGACCCTGACCAATGCCGCCGCCGCCCGGGAATGGCTGCTCACCGGGATAGGGGCCGGCAACGAGGCGGTGGCCAAGCATTTCGTGGCCGTCTCCACCAATGAGAAGGCGGTCACCGAATTCGGGATCGACCCGGCCAACATGTTCGGCTTCTGGGATTGGGTGGGCGGTCGCTACTCCTACGACTCCGCCATCGGCTTCTCCTTGATGGTGGCCATCGGGCCCGACGCCTTCGCCGAGATGCTGAGCGGCCTCTACGCCATGGACCGCCACTTCGCCACTGCTCCGCTGGAGGCCAACATGCCGGTCATCCAGGGGATGCTCAACGTCTGGTACAACAACTTCTTCGGCGCCCAGACCCACGCGGTGCTGCCCTACAACCAGCGGTTGGCCCGCTTCCCGGCCTACCTGCAGCAGTTGACCATGGAATCGAACGGCAAGTCGGTGAAGCGCGACGGGTCACCGGTGAGCGGGCAGACCGGAGAGATCTTTTGGGGCGAGCCCGGGACAAACGGGCAACACGCCTTCTATCAACTCATCCATCAGGGCACCAAGCTCATCCCGACCGACTTCATCGGATTCGTCGACTCCACCCACGAGACCGGCGACCAGCAGGACCTGCTCATGGCCAACTGCTTCGCCCAGTCGAAGGTGCTGGCCTTCGGGCGCACCGCCGAGGAGGTGGCGGCGGATGGGACCCCCGCCGAGTTGGTGGCCCACAAGGTGATGCCCGGCAATCGGCCCAGTTCCACCATCGTGGCGCCCAAGTTGACCCCGTCGGTGCTGGGCCAACTGGTGGCCCTCTACGAGCACACCGTCTTTACCGAAGGGGTCATCTGGGGGATCGACTCGTTCGACCAGTGGGGGGTGGAGTTGGGCAAGGTGATGGCCGGGCAACTGGCTCCGGCACTCATCGACCCGGCGGCGCCGGATCTCTCCGGCCAGGACGCCTCGACGGCCGAACTGGTGCGCCACTACCGCAAACTGCGAGGCCGGATCGCCTAGGCCTAGGCAAGGTTCAGGCGGAGGCGAGGGCCTTCCACAGCGAGCGATAGTTGGGATAGGTGATGCCGGGGGTCACGTAACCGGCCTTGACCAACTCGGCGTGGAACCTGGGGAGATTGCGGAACGGGATGCCCATGTCCACGTGATGGGCCAGATGCCACCCGGTGTTGTAGGGGACGATCCAGAACCGGGCCGATAGTGACTGGCGGACGTCGTGGGTGGTCACCCGGCGGTCGTCGCTCGCCTCCATGCCCCCGTGTTCGGCGATGGCCCGCAGCCGGTTGATCACCTTCCACTGGGTCATCCACGGTGCCAACCACAACAGCGGGTAGATCCACCACCGACCGGTGGCCGCCCATGCGACCGCCCACAGTCCGAACTGCACGGCGATGATCGGGAGCGACACCGGCCGGTAGGCCCGCACCTTCACCGACTTCAGCAGCGGGGAGAGGTTCTTCCATCCCGAGATGCCGACCGCGTCGCGTACCAACCGTCGGGCCAGGGTACGCCGGTCACACCGGTAACCGCCGTAGAAGGCCATGTCCGGCTCCTCCGGCCCGAACTCCTGACGGTGATGGGAGAAGTGGCCCCGCCGGTAGAGCTGGATGGGAACCAACGCCGGGTAGGCGATGACCCAGGTTCCGACCCAGTCATTGATCCTCTTGTTGGTGAAGAGGAGTTTGTGAGCCGCCTCGTGCATGAGGATGGCGAAGCGGGCGTGGATCGGGCCCATCAGGATGAAGACCGCCAGGTAGGCCAAGGGGTTGTCGATCCACACCGCCAGAGCGACCATGGCCACCACCCACATCCAAAGTCCGCCGACGGTGAGAGCGTTGCGGAGATCGTTGATCCGCCGGAGGTCCTGGCGTAGCTCGGGCCGGCACTTGCCACTGGCCAACAGGCGGTCGGTGGGCAATACCGACGGACGCACCGCGGCATCGGGCACCATGGTGGCGGTCATGGTTTCTATATTACAATGAAAGAACAGATGCCGCAAGATCGTAATGTCCCGATGACCGCCCGATCGGTCCTGGCCAGCACCTTGCTGGGGGTGGATCCCCCCGAGCTGCCGGTGGCCTACCTGGTCCATGTGGCCGGCCTGTTCGGGATCAATGACAACCGGGCCCGGGTGGCACTGAGCCGGATGGTGGCATCGGGAGAGGCGAGCACCGACGGCGCCGGACGGTATCGATTGGCCGGCCGCCTCCTCGATCGGCAAGGACGGCAGCGAGCCAGCCGGGCCGGACGCACCGGTCAGTGGTCGGGGGAGTGGCGGGTGGTGGTGGTGACCACGTCGGGAAGCTCGGCGGAGATCCGGGCCAAACGGCGCAGTGCCCTGGCCTTTGCCCGGTTGGCGGAGCTGCGCGAAGGGATATGGATGCGTCCCGACAACCTCGAGGTCCGACTCGACCACGAGGTGGAGCGGGACTCCACCGTGTTGATGGCCAGGCCCGAAGAGGACCAGGCCGAGTTGGCGTCCAGGCTCTGGGATGTGGAGGCATGGGGTGGGCGGTCCTGCCGGCTGATGCGCCGGATGGCCGACCAACCCCCAACCGGGCCCTCCGACCTGGCTCCCGGCTTCGAGTTGTCGGCCTCGGTCCTCCGCCACCTGCAAGCCGATCCCCTACTACCGGTCGAACTGCTGCCCGCCGGCTGGCCGGGTGGGTCACTCAGGGAGCAGTATGACGACTGGGACGCCCGCTATCGCTCGATCCTCGAGAAGTGGAGTCGCACCACCTGACGGCCAACGTCATCGACCGACCAAGGAGACCCATGAGCGAGGCTGACCCATCACTGCCGTTGCAGGGACAAGCGGCGATCATCACCGGAGGAGCCCGGGGCCAGGGTCGGAGCCATGCCTTGGAACTGGCTCGTCTCGGCGCGGATGTGGCCCTGTGCGACCTGTGTGAAGACGTCGCTACCGTCGGGTACCCGTTGGCCACCCGCGACGACCTGGCCGAGACGGCCGAGCTGGTGGAAGCGACCGGGCGACGGTGTGTGTCGGAAGTGGTGGACGTCCGGGACCTGGGGTCGGTCATCGCCTTCGTCGACGAGGTGAAGGCGTCATTGGGGTCGGTCGACATCATGGTGGCCAACGCCGGGGTGACGGCCATCGGCTCGATCTGCGACATGGATGCCGCCCAGTGGGGCAATGTCATCGACATCAACCTCACCGGTGTGTTCAACGCCATCCGCGCCGCCGCGCCCCACATGAGATCCCAGCGCTCCGGCCGGATCATCGGCATCTCGTCGATGATGGGTCGCACCTCGCAACCGGGCATCCCCGCCTATACCGCCTCCAAGTGGGGAGTCATCGGGCTGTGCAAGTCCGCCGCCTACGAGCTGGCCGGGTTCGGGGTGACCGTCAACGCAATTGCACCGGGCAACGTGTCGACCCCCATGATTCACAACGAGGAGCTCTATCGGCTGATGCGGCCCGACCTCGAGCACGCCACCAAGGACGATGTGGCCCCGGTCATGGCCGGCCTCCACGTGCAGCCGGTTCCCTGGCTCGAGCCCGAAGAGGTCACTGCCGCGGTCGTGTACTTGGTCTCCGCGGGGGCCCGCCACATCACCGGATCGGTGATCGACGTGGACGCCGGGGCGTCAGCCCGGTTCACCGCCTGACGGCCCACCGACGGCCCACCGTCGACATAGGCCCTTTCAGAACAGCTATCGAATAGTATCGCCAAATATCCTATTTGATAGGAAGCGATGAGATGATTTGAGCCCATGGACATCCACGATCCCACCCGTTCGGTCACATCCTCGCTCGACGGCCCGGTGCTGGCGGTGCTGTCTCGAACCGACCGGCCGCTCATTGCCGGTGACATTGCCAGACGGGCGGCTCGGGGCTCGGAAATTGGGATCAGGCGCTGTCTCGCCCGCCTGGTGGATCAGGGGATCGTGATCGCCACCGAGGTGGGGAGATACCGCGTCCACGAACTCAACCGCATGCATGTGGCGGCTCCGATTGCGGACCTCCTGGGTGGGCTGCGCCAGGAGCTGACCCGCCGACTGCGCCACGCCTTGGAGTCGTGGGAGGTGCCTCCCGTCTACGCCAGTGCTTTCGGGTCGCCAACCGCCGGCGCCGGCGGCGGAGAACCTGACGGTGACTTCGAACTACTGCTCGTCCACCCGGTCTTCCCCGGCGAGCCCGAACCCCGACGAGGGGTGGAAACAGGGTCGGTCGTACCCCGCGTCGTACCCCGCGAGACAGATGCCGCGCGACCGAGCCGGTCCGCCATCGAGGATCCCCAGACGACTTGGAGAGCGCAGGTCGACGCGCTGGCTGGACTCGTGCACGCCTGGACCGGCAGCAGTCTGGCGGTTCTGGATCTTTCGGAGTTCGAGTGGGATGAAGCCCTCTCCGGACACTCTCCACGTAACGCGGTGATCAAATGGGACGCGGTCGACATTCTCGAGATCTTTTCGCCTCAATCCGCCCCGACGTAGATCTCGCACCGGGCACGGCCCCGCTGCTTGGCCTGGTACATGGCTCTGTCGGCGTGGGACAGCACCACGGAGGGGTCGTCACCCGGAGAGGCGACCTTCACCCCGATGCTGGCCGACGGCGTGAGAATCCGTCCGTCGATCGCCAGCGGAGCCGACAGGGCCTTGCCGATCCGGTCGGCCAGGGCGGCGGCTGCGGCGTTGCCGCCATGCAGGTCTTCGCACAGGACGACGAACTCATCACCGCCGAGGCGGGCGGCGGTGTCGCCGGGACGCACGATCTGGGACAGTCGGGTGCCCACGGCAATGAGGAGTTGATCCCCCATCGAATGGCCGCCCAGATCGTTGACCGACTTGAAGTGGTCGATATCGAGGTAGAGCACGGCGACCTGGGCATTCCGATGACTGAGAGCTCCCAGGGCCCGGGTCAGCTGTTCGAAGAAGAGGGACCGGTTGGGAAGACCGGTGAGCGGATCGTGAAGGGCCAGGAAACCCAGACGGGCCTGTTCTTCGGCCAGCTGCGCGCGGAGTTCGCCATAGGCGCTGTCGAACTGTTCGGACATGCCCACCACGCTGCCGTCGGCTCCGGCCCGCACCATCGCCACCGCCTCCTCGATCACCGCCGGCGAACTGTCCAGTCGGACGGCTTCTTGGCTGACCGCCAGCTCGGCGGCGTCACGCCAGTAGAGGTAGAGCTTGGTGAGGCCGGCCAGTGACAGCCGCTGGTCCACCGGAGCCGGGTCGGGCCTGTGGGGGGCGTCCGCCTGCTCCTGGGCAGGTGGCTGTTGAGTGACGAGATACTCGGCCACTGCATCGGTCGCCAACATGGTGAACCGCTCGATCTCCGACCGCAGCTCTTCTGCCCGGGGTGTCTTGTCGAATCCGCCGGTCTCCCCCCACCTGTCCGCGATCGACCTTGCCACCCCGTGGGACCGGCCGGCCAGCGCATGGCCGAGCGCGGCGAGCTCGTTCCGCCTACCGTCCTCGAGATTGCCGTTTGTCGCCATCGTGAGAACTATCGACGGTAATGGCCGTCTACTTGACGAATTGTTGCTTCCGGTGCCCAAATCGGGCCGAGGGTCAGTGGGGTGCTCTACGACGACGCCGAGGTGGCCCGGTCCCCGTAGGGGCAGTGCCGGCAACCGTTGCCACAACAGGTGCCCCGGTTCTTCAGGTAGGCGGCGGTGAGGACGAACAGACCGGAAACCGGATCCGTGTACCCGGCCTGGCCTGTGGCGATGGCCGCGGCGTGGGCCGCCGCGACCTCATCTCGCTCCATGGGGTCAGGATACATACGGTGTCGTCCGGGCTCAGCGGGTGGACATGGTGATGAAGTCACGGGCCCAGGCCGCCTCGAAGAATCTGGATGGCCCCCCCGGCATGGAGGCCAGCAGGTCGGTGCCGTTGGCCGGCGCCGCCGCTCCGGTCGGGGTGGGAGGGGTGTAGAAGGTGAAGGTGTCCCAGGCCGGGTTGATGTCGAGCTCCATGCCCCGTACGGCCCCGGCCGCCACCAGCAGCCCGGCCAACTGGGTGACGTCGAGGGAGGGTCCCGACACGTAGATGATGGCGCCGCTGGCGGTGACCCCGACTCCGGAGCGGTAGGTATGGGAGACGTTGCCGATGGTCGACCCCCAGGCGGACGCGTCGTCGGGGGACAGCCCTGGTACCGGCGCTCCGTGGTCGACCAGGAGCGTGAGGTTCTGGCGTACAGCCACCACGGTGGCGGACATCGAGACATCCCGATTCCATTGACCCACGGTGACTGTGCCGTCCTGGGTGATGACCAGAGAGGCCGCCCCGTCGACCAGTGGGGCGAAGTAGCGACTCTCCGCGTAGTAGCCGCCGTGCGAGTCGGCCAGTTTGAACCCACCGTTGAACGCGCACACCAGGGTGAGGGCCGCGCCGGGCTGGATGGGGGCGGTATAGGTCCAGGGGCCCTGTCCGGGGCTGATGCTGCCCGAATAGAGGTTGCCCCGAAGACGACTGGCGTCCATCCAGGCGATAGCGGCCGGGGTGCCAGAACCGGCAGCCCTCAGGGTGGTGATGTAGAGCAGCGGGGTGCCCGGGACGCTCCGTCCGGCCGCGGTCCACTGTCCCTCGCCGGCCTGGGCAGGGGAAACCAGCGGAACCAGGCCGGTCGGCGGAGGCAACCCCGGGGGAGGAGGCGGAACGGTGGTTGTCGTGGTGGTGGGGTGGGCGGCCGGTTTGGTGGTGGTCGACGTGGCCGGGTGACCGCCGGCGGAGGTGGAGTTCGAGGGGCTCCTGGGGATGGTGACGTGTGGCCCGCCGACGCCGTGCCCGCAGCCGGCCAGGCACACCATCGAGATGGCGAACAACCCAGCCACTCCCCTCCGCCGTTGTGTCACGTGATCCCATTCTCGCTTGCGAACGGCGCCCATTGTGCCAGCATCCATCGCGGGTTCCGTGGCGGGAGACCCGGTGGCATGCCGTCATCGCATAGCGTCGACCACCGGAGGTAGGGGTTCGAATGTGCGACTCGTTTGTGACCATCACCGGAGACGGGGTGATGTTCGCCAAAAACAGTGATCGGGATCCCAACGAGGCTCAGCCGCTGGAGTGGATCCCAAGCGCTGACCACCAAGCCGGAGACCGGGTGAGCTGCACCTGGATCGATATCCCTCAGGCCGCCCATACCCACGCGGTGCTGGTGTCCCGCCCGTGGTGGATGTGGGGGGCGGAAATGGGGGCCAACGAGCACGGCGTGGTGATCGGAAACGAAGCCGTCTTCACCAAAGAGCCGTCGACGGAGAAGGCCCTGTTGGGCATGGATCTGCTGAGGTTGGCTCTGGAGCGGGCGACCACCGCCACCGGGGCCGCGGCCGTGATGGTGGATCTCCTCGAACGTCACGGGCAGGGCGGGCCGTGCAGCTATGAGCACCCGCGGTTCACCTACCACAGCAGTTTTCTGGTGGCCGACCCCGATGGAGCCCTGGTGCTGGAGACCGCCGGGTCCCACTGGTCTGTCGAAGAGGTGCGCGGGCCGGGCCGGAGCATCTCCAACTCACTCACCATCCCGGCCTTCGCCAAGGCCCACGCCAGACCGTTGCGGGGATGGGTCTCCTCGGCGGCCATACGACGTCGGCGTACCCAGGCGGCCGCTTGTTCCGCCGCCGGGCCCGCCGACCTGATGGCGGCGCTCCGGGATCACGGGAGGGGCTCGTCACCCCACTGGTCTCCCATCCACGGAGGCCTGGGGGCGCCCTGTGTGCACGCCGGTGGATTGGTCGCCTCGAGCCAGAGCACCGCGTCGTGGGTCTCCGACCTCCGGGACGGGGCCCGCCACTGGGCCACCGCCACCTCGGCCCCGTGCACCTCGTTGTTCAAACCGGTGCAGGTCGACCTGCCGGTGGACCTGGGTCCGTCACCCGCCAACGTGTTCGACCCCGAGACGGTGTGGTGGCGACACGAGCTGCTCCATCGCAGCACCATGGCGGCCTACAGCACCCTCATCCCGCGCTACCAAACTGCTCGGAGCCGGACCGAGGCCCGGTGGATCGCCGATCCGCCGTCGGCCGGGGAGGCATTCGACCAGGCGGACCGGCTCGAGCGCCGCTGGTTCGCCGACGTGGCCGGCGCCCACCTCGAGGACTCACGGCCCGCCTGGGTACGGCGGGCATGGCGGCGCATGGATGAAGCAGCACACTTCGAGAGGGAGTTGGTTCGATGAGCAGCAATCAGGTAGTGGTGATCGGGGCCGGCCTGGCCGGCCTGTCGGCGGCCCGCCGACTGCGCACCCTGGGGATCGAGGTGTCGGTGGTCGAGGCCAGGTCCCGGGTGGGAGGCCGCACCGAGGGGGGATTCACCGCCGACGGAACCCCGGTGGAGCTCGGGGGCCAGTGGGTGGGACCCACCCAGACCCGGATGTACGAGCTCATCGGCGAACTGGGTCTCGAGACGTTTCCCACCTTCAACACCGGGAAGCACGTGGTGCAGCTGGGCGGTTCCCGAAGCCGCATGGCCTCCCACCGGGGAGCGGTTCCCAAGCTCAACCCGTTCGTGCTCGCCGATCTGTTTCAGGGGCTCACCCGGTTCAAGCGACTGGCCGATCGGGTACCGCTCGATGAGCCGTGGACGGCACCCAACGCCCACGCCCTGGACAGCCAGACATTCGAGACCTGGATCCTCCGGAATCTCCGTACCTCCACCGCCCGCGCCTATTTCCGCATCGCCACTGAAGCGGTGTTCTCGGCCGAGAGCAGCAATCTCTCAGCCCTGCATGCCCTGTTCTACGCCCACTCCGGAACCGACCTGGAAGGTCTGCTGTCGGTCGACCGCGGCGCCCAACAGGATCGGGTGGTGGGTGGTTCGATTCAGATCAGCGAGTTGATGGGGGCCGAACTGGCCGACAGCATCCATCTCGGATGTCCTGTGCGACGCATCGAGCAAGGCCGCGATCGGGTGGTGGTGACCACCAGTGCCGGCGAGGTGTTCCATGGCGACCGGGCCATCGTGACCCTTCCTCCCACCCTGGCCGGGCGTCTCGAGTACGGGCCGATCCTGCCGTCCTGGCGGGACCAGCTCACCCAGCGACTGCCGGCCGGCTCGGTGATCAAGTTGTGCGCGGTGTACGACGAGCCGTTCTGGCGCCACGACGGGCTCACCGGCCAGGCCGCCTCCGATCGGGGTCCGATCAAGGTGACCTTCGACAACTCTCCTCCCGGTGGGACGCCGGGGATCATGATGGGCTTCATGGAGGCCGGCGACGGCCGGGCGGCCGGGCGCCTCTCGGTGTCGGAGCGCCGGGCGGCGGCCGTGGAGTGCTTTGTCCGCTACTTCGGTCCCCAGGCCGCTCACCCCATCGAGTACATCGAGCGCGACTGGATGGCCGAGGAGTTCAGTCGAGGTTGCTACGGAGCCCACTTCACCCCCGGGGTGTGGAGTGATTACGGTCCCGCCCTCACTGAACCGGTGGGGCTCATCCACTGGGCCGGGGCGGAGTGCTCGTCGGTGTGGAACGGCTACATGGAGGGGGCTGTCCGGTCGGGGGAACAGACGGCCGAGGCGGTGGCCGCCGCCCTTGGATGAGCGGAGACGGGACGAGCTGGGCCGGCTCGGCTCATGGTCCCGAGCTGAGAGGACGGGCCCGCTCAGGTGATGGAGAACGAGTCGAGTGACTCCGCGGCCGCCGTCTCCACGCAGGCCAAGGTGTCGTGGAGGGCGCGGTCCTCCCCGAACCGGTCACTCAGCGACACCACCCGGGCCCCGTAGGCGCGGGCGGCTCCATCGGCCTCCGTCGTCGCCCGTCCCACAATCACCAGCGAGGGGATCCCGAGGGCCGAGGCGTCGCCGAGGACACCGCCGACCACCTTGCCGTCGAACGAAGTGGCGTCGAGCGCTCCTTCTCCGGTGACCACCAACTCGGCGTTCTCGAGGGAGTGCTGCAGGCCCACCAGGTCCGCCACCAGTCGGTATCCCAAACGAAGGCTTCCTCCCAGGGCCGCCAGTGCCCCGCCGAGACCCCCGGCCGCACCCGCACCGGGAATGTCGCGGACGTCGATGCCGAAGCGCTGTTGGTACTGGCCGGCCAGCCGACCGAGCCGGTCGGTGAGCTCGGCCACCTGTTGATGGGTGGCTCCCTTCTGGGGAGCGAAGATCCGGGCGGCGTCGAGAAAGCCCGCGCTGACATCGCAGGCGGCAATCAGCTCCACCTCGCCCAGGCCCCCGGCCTCCTCGATGCAGGTCAGCGCGCCGAGCCCGCCGTCGGTGGTGGCCGAGCCCCCCAGCCCGACGATGATGGTCGGAGAAGATCCGGCCCCGACGTCGGTGAGGGCTCGGGCCGCTGCCACCAGAAGTTGACCGGTGCCCCGGGTGGTCGCCTCCATCGGCCGGTTGTCCCCGGGACCACCGGCCAGGGCGAGGCCCGAGGCCAGGGCCATCTCGATGACCGCCCGATCCTCACCCCGAAGCCAAGAGGCCGCGACCGGCTGTCCCAGTGGACCGGTCACCTCGGTCGTCTCGACCCGGTCGCCCGGCCGGTGGCAGACCTCGAGCAACCCTTCCCCCCCATCCGAGAGCGGAGACCGGATGGCCGACCAGCCCAGTCGGGACCCGGCGCGGGCAATGGCACCGGCTACCTGGCCAGCGGTGGCGGTGCCCCGGAACTTGTCAGGAGCAGCGACGAGGACCGGCACGTTACGACCCTAGCGAGCTGATCCCGCACGGGGCCGGACCGATATTTCCGTCGAGGCGGGTAGGTTGGCCACCGTGAGGCATGGGGATGCTTCGCACCTGACAACGGGGGGAACATGACTACCGTCATTCGTGGCAAGGCAACGCCGGTGGCTGACAGTCCGGGGGACGTCGGGCGTTCGACCATGGCCGGGCGGTTGCACATCGACAAGCGGACCATCCAGATCGTCCTCGGGGTCATGTGGGTCATCGACGCCGGATTGCAGTTTCAACCCCGGATGTTCGGCACCGACTTCGTGTCGATGGTGATCGCCCCCAATGCCGCCGGGCAGCCTCAGGTCATCGCTTCGTCGATCACCCACATGGCCCACTTCCTCTCCCGGGACGTGGCCCTGTGGAACACCATCTTCGGATTCACCCAGTTGGCCATCGGGATCGCACTCCTGAGGCGGCGCACGGTGAAGATCGCCCTGGTGGCATCCTTCGCCTGGGTGGCCGGGGTGTGGTCGTTCGGGGAGGGATTCGGCGGCATCTTCACCGGACACGCCAACGCCCTGATGGGGGCCCCGGGAGCTGTCGTCCTCTACGCGGTGATCGGCATCCTGGTGTGGCCGAAGGCCGAGGGCGAAGCCGCGGACCGACCAGCCAGGGAACCGCGCACTGGCCTGGCCTCGTCGGCCGCCGGGCATGGGCCCCTGGGCGCTTTGGGAGGCCTCTGGATATGGGCTGCAATCTGGACGTTCTTCGCCGTGCTCCAGTTTCTGCCCCAGAACCGGTCGTCGGGATGGCTGTCCGACTCCCTGACCGGCATGGCCAACGGGGAGCCGGGTTGGTACGGGCACCTGTTGAACTCGCTGGGCCAAGCGTTCACCGGAGCCGGCACACCGGCGGCGGTGCTGTTGGCCACCCTGTTCCTCTTGATCGGCCTCGGGCCGTTCGTCACCCGGCGTCCGGATGTCTTCATCGGGATCGGCATGGGAGTGGCCGCCTTGTTCTGGTTCACCGGCCAAGCCATGGGCGGGATCATGACCGGGATGTCCACGGATCCCAATGCCGGCCCGCTACTGATTCTGTTGGGGGCGGCCTTCCTGCCCCTGGCGCTCGACCCGGTCTCGGCTCCGGTGCCCGCTGCCGTGGCTTTCGGCCGTCACCAGATCTTGGCCACCCTCGGCATCGTGGGGCTGGCCATCGTTCCCGCCGCGGTGGCGGTGATCCCCGGTGTACCGGCGGTGGCCGCCTCGACGGCAACCAACATGCAACACATGACCATGTCGGGATCGGGATCCGGTTCGAGCTCCTCGACCAGCTCACCCAGTGCCACCGGTTCGACGGCCACGCCGAACCTGAAAGGCGGGTCGGGATCGTCGGCCAAGGGTGGAACTGCCAACTCGATGAACATGGCGGGAATGGCCGGCCTGGGGGTCACCGATCCCAACTGGAAGTACAGCGGCCCCCCGTTGTCGGCCGGCGAGACGGCTCTCCTCACCTCTGTGGGTGGCGTCACCGACACCGGGCACGCCATGCAGACCCCGAACTGCAACCCGGCACCTACCGCCGACCAGGTACTGGGGGCCGTGCAGTACGTGCAGGCCACCTCGGCGGCGGTGGCCAAGTACAAGAACCTGAGTGCGGCCACCGCGGCTGGGTACATTCCCATCACCAGCAGCGCCTATCCGATCGTGCACTACCTGAACCTCTCGTACATGAACAATCAGGACATCCTCGATCCCAACCACGTCGACTCGCTGGTCTACGCCTTCACCCCCAACGGGCCGGTGCTGGTGGCGGCCATGTATCTCCTGCCCAGCTCCGAGAACGGTCCCATGCCCTACGGGTGCCTGGTCCAGTGGCACGCCCATACCAATCTGTGCACCTCGTCCACCACCCACCAGATTGTGGGATTCACCCCGTGCGCGCCGGGCACCGTCCACGATGGGAGGACCCCGTTCATGACCCACGTCTGGCAGGTCCCGGTGGCCGGCGGCCCATTGGCCATCGATCCCTCCGATCTGCAGGTGGTGGAGGCGGCCGTGATGGCCCAACGGGACGGTCAGGCCCCGTCGTCATCCGGCACCCTGTGACCGCACCGGGCGCCGACACCCGGCTCGACGATGGGCTACCGGGGCACCACGGTGACCGGGCAGCGGATACCGGGTGCCCGTTCCAGCCGCGCATCGGCGGTGAGGAGACTGCAGTCCACGAGAGAGGGTGGCTTCCCCCAGGCGGGCGAGGGATCGGTGACAGGATGAACCGACCCCGGTCACACCCGACAGCAGAGCCGATCAGGTGACGGCGCCGACCCCGGATCGCTGGATGGCTGATTCCTTGGTGCCCAGGTAGGACTCCACCACCCGCGGGTGGTCGAGGACCTCGGCCGGGGTCCCCTGGGTGATGACCTCGCCCAGCTCGAGGGCGATCATCCGGTCACAGATGGCGGTCAACAGGGGCATATCGTGCTCGACCACCAGGATTGAGCACCCCGAGTGGAGTTGCACCCGTTGTAGCAGTGGGCCCATCGCCTCGGTCTCGCGTTGAGCCACCCCACCGGAGGGCTCATCGAGCATGAGGACGGCAGGATCTTGGGCCAACACGCAGGCCAACTCCACGATGCGGCGGGTACCTGTCGAAAGCTCACCCACCAACTTTTCGGCGAAGGCGCCCAGCCCCATGAGGTTGACCAGCTCGTCGACCTTGCCTCTCACCTCGAACTCGGAGTCGAGTGAGGCCGGCAGGCGGAGGCCGGCGGCGATGAGGTCGCGGGAGTCGAGGTGCCGTTCGAATGCCACCGCGATGGTCTCCTCGACGGTGAGGGAGGGGAAGAGCCGGGCCTCTTGGAAGGTGCGCCCCAGGCCGGCGGTGGCCCGCATATGGGCGGGCCAGGTGCCGATGTCGGCCCCGCCGAGAAGGATCTGCCCTCCGTCGAGGGGAAGGAAGCCCGACATCAGGTCGAACAGGGTGGTCTTGCCCGCCCCGTTGTGGCCGATGAGCCCGAGGATCTCGCCCTCCCGCAGCTCGATGTGGACATCGTTGACTGCGGTGATCCCACCGAAGCGCTTGATCACCCCACGGCACTCGAGCACCACCGGCGCCTCTGCGCTTGGAGCCACCCGGACATGGCTGTTGCCTCCGAGAGCTGCCGACGGGTCGGCGGCCAGACTGGCGGCCACCGCGGCCGCTCCGTGGTCAGCGTCAATGGTGCTGTCATCGGATTGACCGGCGGTCACCGCGCTGGCACCGGCGATGAAGACCGAGCGCAGGATGTCGGGTCGTTCCAAGAGCTCGGCGGTCGGGCCGCTGAAACGGACCTCGCCCTTCTCGAGGAAGACGGCCCGTTGGGCCAGCTCCAGCGCCACGTTCACCGACTGTTCGACTACCACGATGGTGGTGCCGTTCTGGTGCAGCATGGCCACCACGTCCATCAGCTGGGCGACGATGGTGGGGGCCAACCCGAGCGACAGCTCGTCGATCATCAGCACCTTGGGGGTCACCATCAGTGCCATGGCCAACGACAGCATCTGCTGCTCGCCACCGGAAAGGTTCCCGGCCTGCTGGTTGTGACGATCGTCGAGAATGGGGAACAGGGCGAGGACCCGGTCGCGGGCCTCGGCCGCCGCCCCCCGGTCTTTGCGCACCAGCCAGGCGCCGAGGCGGAGATTCTCATCCACCGTCAGGGTGGGGAACACCCCCCGCCCACCGGGCATCAGGGAAAGGCCGAGGTGTGCCGTGGCATCAGGGGCGTTGTTGGTGATCATCTTCCCATCGAACTCCACCGAGCCCCCACCGACCTTGGCCAGGCCGGTGATGCCTTTCAACAGGGTCGACTTGCCGGCCCCGTTGGTTCCGAGC
Source organism: Acidimicrobiales bacterium (assembly GCA_017883075.1). Taxonomy (GTDB): domain Bacteria; phylum Actinomycetota; class Acidimicrobiia; order Acidimicrobiales; family RAAP-2; genus DASZIT01. Next base: position 773 of record JADGOI010000048.1, on the reverse strand, counting down.
AGAGCCACGATCTCACCCTCGGCCACATCGAGATCGATGCCGAACAGGATCTGGACGGGCCCGTAGGACACTTCCACGGCGCGGCAACGGAGGGCGAGGGGACGCCTGGGTTCGAACTCCGGCCCCACGGCATTCTGCAACTGGCCGGTCGGAGCGCCGCTGAACTCGGGAATGGAGACCGGAGCAGCCGAGCCATCGGTCCCGGTGGTGGCCGGCCCATTGTCATGGATGCCTACGCTGTGGGCGCCGAAATCACCGGGGACACCGAGTGGCGGCGCGGCGCCCGCTCCGTTTCCGTTGGCCACCTGGGCGTCACCGGCGAGGGCGGCGGTCAGCAGCGAGTCCTCTTTCGGTGCGTGGGCCTCGTGGGATGCATCGCCGGTGTCGTCCCGGCGATCGGCCACCAGGCTCGGCACCAACAGGCCTCTCCGTTCCGCCACCACCCGGAGGAGGCGGTCCCGCACGTACTGGATGCCGGCGCCGAGGCCGCCGGGAAGGATCAGCAAGATGATCAACAGGCCGGTCCCGGTGATCAGCAGTTGGTACTGCGGGAACGCATCGCTGCCGACTTCGATCAGAGCTACGCCAAGCAACGCGCCGCTGATCGATTCGAGACCACCGATAACGGCCATGGAGAAGACGATCAGGCTCAGGGAGGAGTCGAAGGTGTGGAAACCAACCGAGCGTAGTGAGGTGGCGTAGAGGGCACCGGCGATCCCGGCAATGGCGCCGGCCAACACGAAACCGACCAGCTTGACCCGGACGGAGGGGAC
>JADGOI010000006.1 GCA_017883075.1 Acidimicrobiales bacterium | reverse complement strand
GGGCCAGTGTCCATGTCCGGGTCGATCTCGATGCCCTGCGGACCGGGGTCATAGGGGATGGCCGGATCTGTGAGATCCCAGGGGTGGGCCCCATCCCGGTCGAGACAGCCACCGACCTGATGGGAGACGCCCTCTGCCATCTGGTCATCACCAACGGGATCGACGTGACCACCATCTGTCACCTGGGCCGGGCGATACCTGCCGCGTTGAAGATCGCCCTGATGGAGCGGGACCCCACCTGTGTGGTCCCCGGATGTGACGTGGCTACCGGGTTGGAGATCGACCACCGGATCGTGCCCTTTTGCCAGGACGGGCCGGCCTCGATGTGGAATCTGGCCCGCCTCTGCGGGCATCACCACTATCTACGCACCCACAAAGGCTTCGAACTAACTGGCGGACCCGGCACGTGGCAATGGGTGCCGCCCGTTGCCGATCCGGTCAAGCCTCAGCCGCCACCGGATCGACCAGGACACTTCCCGAAACAAGAGTGAGCCTTCTCACCGGATCACACCGGATCGGACCAGCCCGGACCAGCCAGTGCGATGCCCGACGGGCGCCCATCCATGCCAAGACCGCCGACATGGCGGTCGGTATTGAATCTCAGCCCGTTGAAACAGGAACCCAGGGGATACGGGGAGCATCGGTCCAAAGGTGCTCGAGGTCGTAGAACTCCCGAGCCTCGTCGAGGAACACATGGACCAGGTAGTCCCCGTAGTCCATCAGAATCCACCGGGCATCATCGAGACCCTCCACTCGCAGTGGAGCGGGGCCTCCTGCCTCTTTGACTTGAAGCTCTACCTCGTCGGCGATAGTTCTGACCTGCCGCGTATTTCGACCGCTGGTGATCACAAACGCATCGGTGATACCCAACATCTCGCCCACAGCCAGAATGACCGTGTCCTCGTCTGACTTGGAATCAGCGGCCCGAGCGGCAACAAACATGTCGTCGGACACAGCCGGCTCGTACCGATCTGCGACCGATGTGGCAGCGCCTGATGTCAACGGTGGCCTCCTTCTGGCGCCGAGGCGCCGGGTATGGACAAACTCTGAACGAATAAGGCTGGGTGAGCGACGATCACACTGGCCCCGGCCGGGGTGGGTCCCGCAGGACGATCACGAGCCATACCGAGGATGAACACGGTCATCGCCAAGCAGGCGATGACCACGAGTCCACAAATCAACGCTATGCGCTGACGCTCTCGGCGCTCCTCCCGGAGAATCCTCCGGCTGGCGGTGCGAACCAACCTTACCGGCTCAGGACTGGGTTGAGGATTCGGCTCCGAACTGGCCGGCGTCTCGGGGGATACGGGCTCGGAAAGCGATCTGAGCGAGGGAAAGACCACCCCGGTGGTGTCGTCCTCGCCCAGCGTCATCCGTTCGCTCATCTCCCCGTAGCGTACAGACCTCGACGCCGGATGCAGTGGATAACCGCGTCTGGGACCAGGCCATCAACGGGTAAGTCGGCTTCCAACCGCGTCCGAAGCTCAGTACTCGATACATCGAATGGGACAACGGGAACGCTCACCGAGCGCCAACCGGGTGGCGAATCCACAACGACTGATCCGGGTCGATCCACCACAGCCAGGGTCACGATCTTCCGCAACGTCGGCTCATCCTTCCAGGTGGGCAGGTCAGCGACCACGTCAGCGCCGACCACCACGATCAACTCGCTCGAGGGGTCCCGGCTGAGCAACTCGTTGACCGTGTCCACCGTGTAAGACGGGCCACCCCGCTCAATCTCGATTCGGCTCGGCTCCAGTTCCGGTCGTCCCTCAGTAGCCGCCTCCACCATGGCGTATCGGTCCTCGGCCGGCGTCACCGGTCGAATCCCCTCCTTCTGCCAAGGCTCATTCGCCACCACCAGCAGCATCCGATCCAGTCCGAGCAATCGGTAGACAGCCTCGGCTGCCTCGATGTGACCGGTGTGGATCGGGTCGAACGTCCCCCCGAAGATCCCGATGCGGGCGGGCTCACCGGGCACTTCAGGTCCCGGAGAGGGTGGCCACCACCGGCGCGAATGCTTCCATTTCGGCTTCGTGCACGACGATGTACGAAAACCCGAATGCCTCCCGGCGCTGACGGAGGCTTTCGATGATCTCATCCGTGGTGCCGATCATGACGATCGGAGACTCCTCGACCTCCTCGGGTGTCCTCGACATCATCTGCGCCATCTGCTCTACCGCTTCACGTCGGTTCGGAACGATCTGGACGACAAACGTCAGACATTGCAATTCGATCTGATCGAATCGCTCGCCGGCGGCCTGGCGGATCCACTCCACCCGTTGGTGGTAGTACTCGGCGCCGGTGGTGGCAATCACTTCGTGTCCCACGTAGCCGGCGGCCAGGCTGGGATTGACCCCGACGATGTCGGCTTCCCGGCCGGCGATACCGAGCACCCTCTTCCCGCCACCACCGATGATGATCGGTGGATGGGGCCGCTGATGCGGGACAGGCGTGCCGGTTGCCCCCGTTATCCGGTAGTGCTCACCTTCGAAGGTGGTGCTGCCTTCAGACCACAACGACTTCATCACCGCCAGACTTTCGGCCATCCGGCCGATGCGAACGCCGGGAGACTCCTCGACCATCCCCGACTGCTCGTAATCACTGGTCATCCAACCCGCGCCCAGCCCGAACTCGACCCGTCCCTCGGACATCAGGTCCAACGTGGCGATCTCCTTGGCCAACACCACCGGGTGCCGGTAGTCGTTGCCGAACACCAAAGATCCCACCCGCAGCGTGGAGGTCGCCTCTGCCGCCACGGTAAGCGCCACCAACGGCCCATACTGGTCGTCGAAGTGATCGGGGATGAAGAGAGTCGCGTACCCGAGGTCCTCGACCTTGCGAGCCACGTTTCGCCAGGAAGCCCCGCCATCGGCTTTCGACAACTGAACAGCAAATCGAAATGGGTGCATGGCCCGAGCCTAGAGCGGAAGGCTTTACGCTGGTGCCGTGCAGAGCGACCCCCAGTCATCACCGTGGGCCCCCGATTCGTGGCGGGTGAAGCCCGCCGCCCAACAGCCGGTGTGGCCCAATGACGGCGAGTTGAAGCGGGTCAACGCCCAGCTTTCGTCCCTCCCGCCTCTGGTCTTCGCCGGCGAAGCCCGTCAGCTGACCCAGGCGCTCGGGGCCGCCGTCGATGGTCGAGCCTTTCTGTTGCAGGCAGGCGACTGCGCCGAGTCGTTCACCGACTTCACTGCCGACGGGATCAGGGACAAGCTCAAGGTCATCCTGCAGATGGCGGTCGTCCTGACCTACGGGGCCGGGGTCCCCGTCGTGAAATTGGGGAGAATTGCCGGACAATTCGCCAAACCGAGGTCCTCGCCGACCGAACAGGTGGGCGACCAGATCCTCGAGTCCTTCCGGGGACACATGGTCAACGACGACCTTCCCGACCCTGCCGCCCGAATCCCCGATCCCAATCGACTCATCACCGCGTACCAGCAGGCGGTCTCCACCCTCAATCTGTTGAGGGCGTTCACCAAAGGTGGATTCGCCGACCTCGGCCAGGTCCATGCCTGGAACCAGCAGTTCGTCGCGTCCTCCACCCAGGGGAAGCGGTTCGAGGACATTGCCGAAGGCATTGACCGGGCCCTCAGGTTCATGGCGGCGTGCGGCATCGAGCTGACGAGTGAGGACACCCTCCACCAAGTGGACTTCTGGACGAGCCATGAGGCGTTGATTCTCGATTACGAAGAGGCATTGACCCGGCGCGACTCCCTCACCGATGACTGGTACGACTGCTCGGCCCACATGCTGTGGGTTGGCGAGCGGACTCGCCAACTCGACGGGGCCCACTGCGAATTCCTGTCCGGGATCCACAACCCGGTGGGGTCCAAGGTCGGGCCGAACGCCACGCCCGACGATGTCATCGCATTGTGCGAAAGGCTCAATCCTGGCCGGATTTCGGGAAGGCTCACCTTGATCACCCGATTCGGTGCCAATGCCATCGAAGCCGGGCTGCCTCCCCTCCTCCGTGCAGTCCGGGATGAGGGCCATCCGGTGCTGTGGGTATGCGACCCGATGCACGGGAACACGTTCACCGCCGACGGTGGACGGAAGACCCGGCGATTCGACGACATTTTCGCCGAACTCAAGGGGTTCTTCGCCGCTCACCGTGCCACCGGGACCTGGCCCGGAGGGGTCCACGTGGAGTTGACCGGCGAAGATGTCACCGAGTGCCTGGGTGGGGTCGAGGACATCGTGGAAGGTCAACTCGAGCAGCGGTACACCACCACCTGCGACCCGAGGTTGAATGCTCGCCAGTCCCTTGACCTGGCCTTCAGCGTCGCCGAGTTGCTGCGGGCCTGATTGTCCCGATACCTGCCAAACGTGGGGGTCATTGACCTCTGCAGCCTTGGATACCAGAATGGTGTCGTTCCCGGGGGGACAGGCGTCGGTATGCGGTCACCATCCGACATGTCGGCGCGCCCACCCGAGGAGCCGTCCGAAACCGTCCACATCCGTCCGAAACCATCACATTCTGGGAGACACGTCACCTGATGACCTTTGCCCGCGCCCAACGCCCCTCGGGGGCAACACGCATGAACTTCCGCCGATTGAGGGGCTCGCGACAACTCGTCGGTGCCGCGGTGGCGAGTTTGATCTGCCTGTTCGGAGCGGTGGCCATTCCGGTGGCGGTGGTTGCCCCGTCCCCGGCGGCGGCAGCGTCCACATCAGTCCCGGCGTACTGGTTGGTGGCCACCGACGGTGGCATCTTCGCCTTCGGAGGACTTCCGAACTACGGATCGATGGGTGGCCAACGACTCAACATGCCGATCGTGGCGATGGCGGCAACACCCAGCGCCGGCGGCTACTGGTTGGTGGCCTCCGACGGGGGGGTCTTCTCCTTCGGCAACGCCTCGTTCCACGGATCGATGGGTGGCCAACGTCTCAACAGGCCGATCGTGGGTATGGCGGCCACCCCCGACGGGGGTGGGTACTGGCTGGTGGCCAGTGACGGGGGGATCTTCTCCTTCGGGGACGCCTCGTTCCACGGATCGACCGGCGCGCTCGCTCTCAACCGCCCAATGGTCTCCATAGCGCCTACCAACGATGGTGCGGGCTACTGGCTGGTGGCCACTGACGGGGGGATCTTCTCCTTCGGGGACGCCTCGTTCCACGGATCGACCGGATCCCTCAAGCTGAACCAACCGGTGGTCGCCATGGCGGCTTCCTCCAACGGCGGCGGCTACTGGCTGGTGGCCAGCGACGGGGGGATCTTCGCCTTCGGGGACGCCCCGTACTTCGGCTCCGCCGGCGGCGAGTCACTCTCGCGTCCCATCGTGTCCATCGCCTCCACGCCGAGCGGCAACGGCTACTGGTTGAGTGACGCGGCCGGCCTGGTATTCAACTTCGGCTCCGCGAGTTACTTCGGCTCGGCTCCACCCCATCTCAACGCCCCGATCGTGGGTACGACGGTGGGGATGGGGACGGGAGGATACGGGAACAATCCCAGTTATCCATCAGGTGCCTCCGGATACGACATCTCCAAATACCAATGTGGAAGCCTTCCCCCGCCTCCCCACCAGATCGGCGTCGTCGAGGTCAACGGCGCGTCCTATGGCTATGTCAATCCCTGCCTGGCCAGCGAGGCGGCGTGGGCCGGGGCCGGGCTCAACCTGTACACGTACCTCACCTACGGGCTGACCACATCCGGACCCGCCATCTGCAACGGTTTCGATCAGGATGCGTGTTACGCGGGCTATGGCGCCGGTCAGTACGCGTTCGCGCAGGCCCAGGCGGCGGGTATCAACACGTCGGTGACGTGGTGGCTCGACGTCGAAGGCGACCCTTCGTGGTCGAGCGACACCGCTGCCAACGCCACATTTGTCCAAGGGGCGGTGGAAGGCCTGAGGGCCGAGGGGGTCAACAACGTCGGGATCTATACCAGCGTCCTCAGCTGGCCCGGCATCGTGGGGACGTATCAACCACAACTCCCCCTGTGGGCGGCGTGGTACACGGGTAATCCTCAGCAGAATTGTGCCAACGCGTATTCGTACGGCGCTGCGCATGGGAGCAACCTGCCGTCAGGCGGGGTCTGGATGACCCAGTACACCAGCAACGCCAACGGCTACGACGGCGACTACGCCTGTTGATCCACCAATGGCACCAATGGCACCAATGGCGCCATGCCGGCCGCAGGTACTGCCGGGTCCGGAGCCGGGAACGGCACCGGACCGAGAGCATGCAGGTGGGAAGCGTCGTTGTAACCCAGTAGGCGCCATCGGCCTTCGTCCACCTCCCAGGTGGTGAGCGAGGCGTGCCGGGTCCGGAGTTTCAACCGGGCCCCCTCCCGACCTCCCATCAACGGGAGCATCGACAGCATCGACGCCTCGATGACCCCGGCATGGCACACCACCACCACCAGACCACCGGGATGCCGGGCCGCCACGCGCTCGAGAGCTCCTGCCACCCGGAGCACGAAACCCGTCCAACTCTCTCCTCCCGGCGCTATCTCCCCGTCCGGGTTCTCATCCCAATCGGGGCCCCCATACTGTGCGCTGAACTCACCCCAGGTGAGCCCATCGGCCTCGCCAGGGTGCAGCTCGCAGAGACCACAGTCCGTCGTCACCGGTGGGGAAGGCTCGAGAGGTTCGTCGGGCCCCGTGGACCTGAGTGCCGAGGCCAACAGTTCCGCTGTCTCGATGGCCCGGGGCAACAGGCTGGCATAGAGGGCGTCAGCGCCGGCCAGTTCCCCGGTCACCTTCAATCGCCCGGCCAGTGCCTCCACCTGGCGCACTCCCAAGGCGGTAAGCCCGGTGCACCCGTTGATCCCCCCACAGACACCCGACACGTTGCATTCCGCTTCGCCGTGACGGACCAGGACCAACCGAGTGGTGGTTGGAGACCCGGACGCTGCCACGGTGCGGATGCCACCAGGAGGGGCGGCGACCAGTCCCTCGAAATCACCACCCTTCGGCGTCCCCGGCGGCATCAGGCCAACTCCCCGACGAACTGCTCGAGCTGCCGCAGCGTACGGCACTCGATGACGCTGTCACAGTGCACGCCATACTCACCCACTATCGAGTCTCCCGAATTCCAATAGGCCCGAGGTTCAGGATTCAACCAATAGACACGTCGGGCGCGATCCTGTAGCTCCTTCACCACCCACGCCTGCGACGCGTGGTAGTTGTTGCGGGCATCACCGAGGAGCAGCACGCTGGTTCGCGGCGTGATCTCTTCTCCCCATCGCTCCCAGAACACAGTCAGGGCATGACCGTAATCGGAGTGACCATCGACCCAGATCACGTCAGCCTCCGTATTGATGCGGTGTACCGCGTCGGCAGGATCATCGACGTTCTCGAAGAACCGGCTGACCTCGTCGATGCCGTCGATGAAGACGAAGCTTCGCACTTTGGAGAACTGGGAGCTGATGGCATGAACCAAATGCAGGGTGAACCGGGCGAAGGACGCCACCGAGCCCGAGATGTCGGCGATGACCACGATCTCGGGTTTGGCCGGCCGGGGATACCGGAACTTGGGTTCCAGCGGCACACCGCCGGTCGACAGTGAGTGACGGACGGTGCTGCGAAAGTCCAGTGGGCCCTTGCGCCCATGGCGCCGTTTGCGGGCCAGTCGGACGGCCAGCTTGCGTGACAGAGGTTGCAGCGCCTTCTTGAGCAGGACCATTTCGTCTCTGGTCGCATGCATCACGTCGACATCCTCGGGTAGCGGCTTGCGCAGGGACTTGGCCAACGCCTCGCTCCCGCGGTCTGCCACCAGGCGCCGGCGGATCTCGTTCTCGATCTCATGGCGGAGTTGGTCGATGCGTGATTGGAATTCGTCTCGGAGAAGCCGCTCCTCCAATGCGGTAAAGGTGACCTGCCCGCCGGTGTCCGCCTCTGGGCCGGCTCCCGGATCTTTGGCTGTCGGTGAGGTGGATGCGACCCGCGCATCGTCGAGTAGGCGATCGAGGATGCGGTCCAGATCGAGGTTCCTCAATGTCCGGTAGAGGTAATAGGTCCCTCCCACCGGGCGCCCCGGCTCCATGCCGGCGTACCTGGCCACCGCGTGGCGGGCCACCGCGGCAATCATGGAATCGTTGGCCCCCAGCAGAGCCTTGTAGAGGAGCTCCGCCAACTCTTCGGGAGACATGCCCTCTTGCCCGCCGCCACCCCCGCCCCGACCTCGGCCCTTCCCGGTGCCATGCCCCGCCAGATTGGCCGCATCACTCTCGTCGGTTTGCTCGCCGTCCTCCTCGAGCTCGTTCTCGGCAATCTGATACTCCGGGCCTCGCAAGGAGAAGTAGATCTCAAACGTCGTGTCGTACGCTCTCCAATGCGTCGACGACTTGACCAGGCTGGCCCCCAGTGCGTACTTCAACCCCTCCCGGTCCTCGAGTGGGACGTGGCGCATGGCTTCGGCGGCATCGAGGTGCTCGGTCAGGGACACCGGGATGCCGGCCGCGCGCAACTCGGCGACAAAGCCGGTGAGGAGGTCGAGCATGGCGACGATCTCCTGAATCAGTCAGTGAGCTCGACGCCGGCCAGCTCTTTGGCGGCTCGATTGATATCCGATTGATACTTGAGCAGAATATTGAGGGTCTCACTGGCCCGTTCGGCATCGATCGATTCCACCCCCAGCACCACCAGGGTCCGGGCCCAGTCCAGCGTCTCCGAAACCGAAGGGAGTTTCTTCAGCTCGAGAGTACGAAGGGAGCGCACGATGCGGGCGACCTGATCGGCCAACGCCTCGCTGATCCCCGGCACCCGGGTTTCGATAATGGCACGTTCCCGGTCCAGCTGGGGGTAGTCGATGTGCAAATAGAGGCAACGGCGTTTCAGGGCCTCAGAGAGCTCACGGGTGTTGTTCGAGGTGAGAAAGACCAGAGGGATCTGGGTGGCTCGCACCGTTCCCAGTTCAGGGATGGAGACCTGGTATTCGGAGAGGATCTCGAGCAGCAACGCCTCGGTCTCCAACTCGACGCGGTCAACCTCGTCGATGAGGAGGACCACCGGATCGGGTGATCGAATGGCTTCGAGCAACGGCCGCGCCAACAGAAATTCCTCCGAGAAGATGTCCTCTTCCAGCTCTTGCCACGCTTGGTCGGCGCCGGCCTGAATGCGCAGGAGCTGCTTCTTGTAGTTCCACTCATAGAGGGCCTTGGACTCGTCGAGTCCTTCGTAACACTGCAACCGGATCAGACGGCTGCCGGTGAGCCGGGCCACCGACTTGGCCAATTCGGTCTTCCCGGTCCCCGCCGGGCCTTCCACCAGTACCGGCTTGGCGAGCCGATCGGCGAGGTAGACGACCCCGGCGATTCCTTCGTCAGCGAGATAGTCCACGCTGGCCAGGCCCTGACGTACGGCCTCAATCGATTCGAACCGGGGCTTGCCCGCCACCGGAAACCCTGTGGTGATGGCGTCGTTCTCTCGGGTGACGTTGGTTGGGGAGGTCATGACCGCACCTGACCGTCCCCGTGCACGATGTACTTGACGCAGGTAAGGGCCCGGAGGCCCATTGGGCCGCGGGCATGGAGTTTTTGGGTGGAGATCCCGATTTCCGCTCCCAGACCGAATTCCTCCCCATCCACAAACCGGGTTGAGGCGTTCACCAATACCGCGGCGGCGTCGACCTCCGTGGTGAACCGGGTGGCTGTTGCTAGGTCACGTGTGATGATTGCCTCCGAGTGTCCTGATCCGAATCGAGCGATGTGATCGATGGCGCCGTCGAGATCGTCCACCACCGCGACCGCCATCTTCAAATCGAGGTACTCGGTGGCGTAATCCTCGTCGGTGGCCATCCGGACCGCGGGCAGCAATTCCCGGGTGGCGGCGTCCCCCACCAACTCCACCCCGGGCAACACCGAACCCAATCCGGGCAGGAACGACGCGGCAACCTGGCGGTGTACCAGCAGGGTCTCCGCGGCATTGCACACGCCGGGGCGCTGGGTCTTGGCGTTGCGCACCACCGAGCGGGCCATGGCCAGATCCGCGGCCGAGTCCACGTAGACGTGGCAGTTCCCGGCGCCATCGAGCACGTAGGGCACGGTGGCATGCTCCTTGATCGCCGCCACCAGCCTCGGCCCACCGCGAGGGATGAGGCAGTCGATCGATCCCTCCAGCCGCATGAAGGCGACCGCCGACTCGTGGCTCGAGTCGGCAACCAGGCCGACCGCATCCGCCGGTAGCCCCGCCTTCTCGAGTCCGAGACGCAACAGGCCGGCGATGACCATATTGGTGCCGATGGCCGATGATGATCCTCGGAGCAGCACCGAGTTGCCGGATTTCAGACACAGACCAGCCGCATCGCTGGTCACGTTCGGGCGGTTCTCGTAGATGATCCCGACCACCCCGAGCGGTACCCGCACCCGTTGGATGCGCAGACCATTGGGGCGAACCCATCCATCGACGATCTCACCGACGGGATCGGTGAGGCCGGCCACCTGGCGAAGGCCCTGGGCCATCCCCGCCACCCGCGAGTGATCGAGACGGAGCCGATCGACGGAGGAGTGCTCGGCCCCGGTCGCCTCGAACCGGGTGACGTCGTCAGCATTGGTGGCCAGGATCCGGTCGGCCTCTTGTTCGATGAGGTCGGCGGCCCCGAGGATTGCCTCGTTGCGGACAGCCACCGATGATCGGGCCACGGCACGCGCCGCGGCCCTGGCCTTCTGTCCGAGTTCGACCAGGGCGGGTGGGGGGCTACCGTTCACCGCCACAGCGTACTTGGGGAGCGTGCCGTCGGGACCGGCCAGGGACCAGCCGGGGACCGGCCAGGATCCACCGCCGGCGTGGCTAACGTCTTGCCGCAACCACGTCAATGCCCGACATCACACCAGGACGACCAGGTCGTCCCGGTGAACGACCTCCGGCGCCAGGTCGTCGGGAAGGTCGGAGGATCGGTGGCCGGCCCAGGCGGCGACCACCGACGATGGCTGGCGGACCAGTCCTTTGGCGAACACATCTCCGTCGGGTCCGGCGATCTCCACCGCGTCATCAGGCCCGAAGTCTCCGAGCACGGACACCACCCCGGCAGCCAGCAGGGACGTACCCCTCTCCACCAGTGCCCGGCGGGCACCGGCATCGACCGAGATGGTGCCTGCGGCACCGACGGCGAAGGCGATCCAGAGCTTCCGCGCCGGAAGGCGACGGTCCCGCGGGCGGAACCGGGTCCCCACTCCTGAGACTCCCGATGTCACCGCCGCCAGTACTCCCGGGTGGGATGCATCAGCGATGACTGCCTCCACCCCCGACCACACCGCGATCTTGGCCGCTGCCAGTTTGGACCCCATCCCTCCGCTCCCGACCGCGCTGCCCGGACCACCGGCGATCCGCTCCAGTTCGTAGTCGATCTCCACCACCTCGGCAATCAGGGATGCTTCCGTCATTCGCTTCGGGTCGCCGGTGAACAGACCGGCAGTATCGGTGAGCAGGACCAGCAGGTTGGCCCCGACCAGGTGGGCGACCAGTGCCGCCAGCCGGTCGTTGTCCCCGAACCGGATCTCCTCATCGGCCACCGCGTCGTTCTCGTTCACCACCGGGACCACACCGAGCTCGAGCAGTCGGGCCAGGGTCTGGCGGGCGTGCAGGTACTGGCTCCGATGCACAAAGTCGAGCGGCGCCAAGAGAACCTGGCCGGCTACCAGGTCACAGCCGTCGAGGGCATCACTCCACACACTCATCAACCGGGGCTGGCCGACGGCGGCCACTGCCTGCAATGTGGCCAAGTCCGAAGGGCGAGGAGCGCCCGGCGACAGGATGGTCCACCCGGCGGCGATGGCACCGGAGGTGACCACTACCACCCGGTCTCCTGCCCTTCGAATGCCACCAACCTCGCGGGCCAACTTGGCGACGGCTTCGGTATCGATACCTCCATCGGTGTCGGTGACCGACGACGATCCGATCTTTACCACCACCGTCCGCGCCGGCGCCGGCGCGATCCCGCCGGCGCCGCTCACGAGGACCGTCGCCGGCGACTCGACGGGACACCGGTGAACTCGGGCTGGTCGCGGTACCAGATGAAGGCAAGCTCACCGATCCGGACCTCGTCACCATCCCGGGCGCCGGCCCGGGCCATGGCCCGGTCCACGCCGATCTTGCGGAGACGATCCTGAATGTAGTCAGCGGCTTCGTCGGTGGTCACGTCATTGAGGGCCACCGCCCGCTCCACCACCTTTCCGAACACTTCGTAGACACCTTCATCGATCCGCTCCACGCTGAAGCCCTCGGGGAGCGGATGATGGATCACGATGTTGCCGGTGGCCTCCGGCTCCGCCGTTCGAGCTTCTGCCACCATGGTCCCAAGGGTGCCGACCAGCGCGGGAATCCCGAGTCCGGTCACCGAAGAAATCACCAGATCCGGCACGAAGATCCCGTCATCGCCAATCCCCTCCCCGGTGTCGCTCGATCCGAACAGGGCGGCGACATCTTCCATGTCGACGATGCCGGCGGCATCGGCCTTGGACCCGACCACGATGCGCGGCCGGTCGAGCAACTCCGGGCGGTACTGGCCCAGCTCGTGCAGCAGCACCCGATGTTGCTCAGAGGGCGAGACGCCGGTCACCGGGTCGAGTTCGACCAGCACCACCAGGATCCTCGATCGGGTGATGTGCCGCAGAAACTGGTGCCCCAGGCCCTTCCCTTCCGCGGCCCCCTCCACCAGCCCGGGGATATCCGCCATGGTGAAGTTGGAGTCGTCATCGCAGCGGACCACCCCGAGATTGGGCTCGAGGGTGGTGAACGGATAGTCGGCGATTTTGGGCTTGGCCGCCGAAATCCTCGAAATCAGCGTGCTCTTCCCAACGTTGGGGAATCCCACCAGAGCCACATCGGCCACCAATGCCAGCTCGAGGTCGTACCACTGCTCGTGTCCCTTCTCGCCCTGTTCGGCAAAGGCCGGGGCCCGGCGGCGGTTGGTGAGGAAACTGGCGTTGCCCCGTCCACCCCGTCCACCTTCTGCCGCCAGCCACCGGTCGCCGGGTCCGACGAGATCGGTCAGCAGCTTCCCTTCGGATGACCTGGCTCGGGTGCCGACCGGAACCGGCACCTCGAGATCGGCTCCCCTGGCACCGTGCTTCTTCTTTCCCCCGCCATGTCCGCCATCGCCGCCCTTGCGGTAGGGGTGGTCCCGAAATCCCAGGAGGGAGGACTGGTTGGTCGTGGCCACCAGCCAGATGTCGCCTCCTCGTCCCCCGTCACCGCCATCGGGCCCACCCTTGTCCACGTGGGCCTCGCGTCGGAAGGCGACAGCGCCCGCTCCGCCGTCGCCGGCCTTCACGTGTAGTTGGGCCTCGTCGACGAATCCGGACATCCCTCGATCCTACCGATCGCCGGTGGGCGGACCCGAGCGAACCATGATCACACCCGGGTTCTGGCGGCTCGGATCAATGGGCTCAGACGTCTTCGAGAAGGGTGAGACGCAGCCGCCCGACAGCCTCGGAGACTCCCAGGGTGTCGGCCAGGGCCTCATACGAGCCATACTCGGCCCGGATCGCCTCGAGAAAATCCACCATCGTCTCGGGGACAACGTTGAGGATAGCGGGGGCGAACCGGCTCACCGCCTCGACCGACTCCGAGTACTCGTTCTTCAGCCGCTCGAGCAATGCCTCCATGGCCAAGGCGCTGAGGGCATAGTCCTCGACGATCGTCTCGTCGGGCACCCCGAGGAACGCCAGCAGAAGAGCCGAGAGCACCCCCGTGCGGTCCTTGCCTGCGCTGCAGTGCAGGACGGCGGGGAGCGCGCCCTCGTCGGCCAGAGCCTCAATTGCCCGGGTCAGCGCCGGGGCGCCTTGCACCACGAGTTGGAAGTATCGGGACGTCACGTACGACGCCTCTTCCCAGGACGGAAGCTCCTCGGCCGAAGGGAGGACGTCGGACAGGGGAAGACCGAGATATCGGACCGGCACGTCGTCTACCGGAAACGAGCCACGTTGTTCGGCTTCGTCGTGGGTCCGCAGATCGATCACCGTGGCCAGACCTATGTCCCGAAGCTGAGTCCGATCGTCCGAACTCAGCATGTTCAGACCGTCGGCGCGGAACATGCAGCGCCATCGGGTTTGACGGCCGTCAGCAGTTCGATAGCCACCCAGGTCGCGGAAGTTGACGCAACCGTCGAGGACCACCATCCGGCTGGGAGGGCTGAGAGGAACTGTCATCGCCAGGCGCTCGCCGTCGGTAGGGCTGTTCCTGCCAGACACCCGGCTCAGGCGTCAGTGACGACGTCGACCAACTTGCGGCCTTTTCGGCTGGCGAACTGCACGGTACCGGCAGAAAGGGCGAACAAGGTGTCGTCGCCGCCCCTGCCGACGTTGAGGCCGGGATGGAACTTGGTTCCACGTTGACGGAGGATGATCGACCCAGCCTGCACCGCGGTGCCGCCAAAGGTCTTCACACCCAGTCGTTGTGCGTTCGAATCACGCCCGTTGCGGGTTGAACCGCCACCTTTGGTCTTGGACACGCCGAAAACTCCTTCTTGCTCTGCTGTCTACTGGTGAGGCTGCGGACTAGCTCGCTGCCGTAATACCTGTGACCTTGATCGTCGAGTAACGCTGACGGTGACCCCAGCGGGTGCGTTGGTTCGACTTGTTCTTGTAGGTGAACCCCCGGATTTTCGGCCCGAGCTCTTCCCCGACCACCCGGGCGGTCACCGAAGCACTGGCCAGGGCGGCCGGCGTAGCCAGCACGGTGTCACCGTCCACGACCAGCACCGGCGTGAATGTGACCTCTGACCCGGGGTCCTCCCCAAGCAATTCGACTCGGAGCTGCTGGCCTTCGGCCACCCGCTCTTGTTTTCCTCCGGTTTGGATTACGGCGTACATAAGAGGATAACTCTACAGGTCGGAGTCGCTGAATACGATTCCGCGCCCCTCACACACCTCGCAGATGGTCGAGAGTGATTCGATCAGGCCCTCGGATACCCGCTTCCGGGTCATTTCCACCAGACCCAACTCGGAGATGTCAAAGATCTGGGTTCGGGTCTTATCCCTGGCCAGGGCGGCCCGAAGAGCGCTTGAGACCTTGTCCCGGTTCTCCCGGATCTCCATGTCGACGAAGTCGATCACGATGATCCCGCCGATATCGCGAAGTCGCAGCTGGCGGGCTACTTCCTCCGCCGCCTCAAGATTGTTCCGGTACACCGTCTCCTCGAGGTTGGTGGTACCGACGTTCTTCCCCGTGTTGACATCGATCACCGTCAGCGCCTCCGTCCTGTCGATCACCAGGGAGCCGCCGGAGGGAAGGTAGACCTTCCCGCTCAGTGCCTTATGGAGCTGTTCGTAGACGTGAAACCGCTCAAATACCGGCAATGGCTCCTCGGTGGGGTCGAAATACTCGACCCGGTCAGCCAACTCAGGGTTCACTGCCCCCACGTAGTCGCGCACTTGCTCGAAGAGGGCCAGGTCGTCGATGACCACTGCCCGGTATTCGCGGTTCAACTCCTCCCGAATCACCCTGACGGCAGTCACTGGCTCCCGGGAGAGAAGGGCGGCTCCCTGGCCTTTGCCGGCGGCGGCAGAAATGTCTTCCCACTGGCTGACCAGCCGGGCTACGTCGTTGCGCAATTCATCGGCACTGGCACCGGCGGCGGCGGTGCGGACAATGAGCCCGTGGCCCTTCGGCCGAACCGCATCGACAATCTTCCTGAGGCGCTTGCGCTCGCTGTCGTCCAGCCGCTTGGAGATCCCGAAGGCTGTGCTGTCGGGGACGAGAACAACGAAGCGACCCGGAATTGAGACTTCCTGGGTGAGGCGGGCGCCTTTTGCTCCGATGGGATTCTTGGTTACCTGACACAAGATGGTCTGGCCGGGACGGAGCACCTCTTCAATACGGGGCTGGGTGGCCGATGCACCTGATTCGATGTCATCCTTGTCGTAGCGCACATCTCCCCGGTAGAGGACGGCGTTCTTGGGCGTGCCGATGTCGATGAACGCCGCTTCCATTCCGGGCAGCACATTCTGCACTCGGCCCCGGTAGATATTGCCGTCGATCTGCGTGGCGTCGTCCGACGCCCGGGACACGTAGTGCTCCACCAACGTCCGTCCTTCGAGCAGGGCGATCTGAGTGGTCTCGGGCTCGACGTGGACACACATCATGTAACGACCCACCGCCTTGCCACCGCGCTCCCGCCCGCCCCTCCGATTGCTGGTGCTCTCTTCGTCGGTGGCGCCGACAGGGGAAATGGACTCGACGATGGCCTCATTCTCGGTGCGCAGGGTATCGCCACCGCCCGAACGGCCAGAAGCACCCGATCGGCCACCAGCACCGCTTGAACGGCCGCCGCCACCGCTCGATCGACCGCCGCCACCACCGCTCGATCGTCCGCCGCCACCACTGCCACCGCCACCCGAACGGCCTGTAGCAGCCGATCGGCCACCAGTACCGCTTGAACGGCCACCGCCCGATTGGTTCCCATTTCCGGAGACGATCTTCGATTTCTGGGCCGGAGCCGACGGCTTGGCACCGGTTTCGACAGATTCTGGCCGTGCGGGCCGGGTATCACCGATCTTTGGGCGTGCCGCCAGAGTCGGAGGCATCGACGGAACCGCGCCGGGGGCAGTCGGGGCTCGGGTGACGCCCTTCGCTTCGGACATACCGACGATTCCGGTGCCATCGGTGCCATCAGTGCCATCAGCACCGTCCCCGATGTCCGCAGCTTCGGGCGCGTCA
Source organism: Acidimicrobiales bacterium (assembly GCA_017883075.1). Classification (GTDB taxonomy): domain Bacteria; phylum Actinomycetota; class Acidimicrobiia; order Acidimicrobiales; family RAAP-2; genus DASZIT01. The sequence continues at coordinate 27,036 of JADGOI010000006.1, read as the reverse complement.
TTACCGCTCGCCGATCCGGGAACGGACGCCTTGGATCGTCCACGCCCGCCGCGCGATCCGCGGCGACGACGATTCTGCCCAGTCCTCGGCGCGGTGGAACGCGGGCTGCCGTCCTCAGCAGCACCGCCTACCGGGGTCGGGCCTGCACCATCGGCTGGAGCCGGTTCAATGTCCCGGCGCGCATCTCCGTCTGCACCTACTCCTGCCTCTTCCGAACGGGGCATTCCGCCCCTCTTGCCCGCTTCAGCGGCGGCGGCGTCCCCTGCGGGCGCAGTCGAAAGCACCGGTACACTCACCGGTTTCTCGACCGGCGGCCCGGTCATTGCTTCTGACATCGAATTCCCTTCCAAAACTGCTCACGATGCACGCTCGTAGACGCACATGGCGCGGTCGGCCGCCACCGGGTCTCCTCGGAAAACCAAAGGTTCCCAGCGGTTGCCATCGCGATCGTTCCATTGTTGAGTTCTGCATATCCGGTTCCGCACCGGGATCCGACTTGATCCACTTCCACTGGAACCCTTCACGGGCGCCACGGTGATCAGACCCCGGACAAGCTCGACCGGGTGCACTGCGTACGGCTGGGTTGCCAGCTCCGCCTTGAGGGCAACGTTGCCTGCGGCGCTGCCCTCTTCTCCGCTGTCATCGACGACTGCCCGACCTGCTACCGATGGAAAGCGATCGATACCTTCAGGTACTCCCGTTGCCAGGGCTCGGAGTGAGAGTGCCACGGTGTGGGCCCACACGCATCCAGCCCGGAAAAACTGCCGCCGCACCATTCCCAGTGTGGAGGAGCGGAAGTGAATACGCACGTCAGCCCCTCCCATGTCCGGCCGCCGCGGCGGCAAATACTTCCAACCCAGGGGTTGGAGTGGCGCCGGATGGCGCCATGACCAGCAATCGTACCGGCCCTCGCGGCCCTGGCCGAACAATGCCGGAAGTTCGAGGGCTTGACCGTCTTCCCCCAGGTCGGAGGGGTGATCTTCCCTGGCTGCATGATCGCACCTGATGCATCAGGCCGGTGCCCCCCCCGCCGGCACGGTGGTGGTCGTGGTGGTCGACGTCCCGGCCCCGGGCGCGGTGGTGGTCGTGGTGATCAGGGGAACCGGCGTGGTCGACTGGATCACCGAATTGCCCGGGGGAATGGCCGCCGGTCCGACCGGGTGGGCGGCCAGATAGTCGAAGATGGTTCTCACCACCGGAGCCGACGCCGCCGCGCCGTAGCCGGCCTGGTCGATGACGCACACCACCACGTACTGAGGGGTGGTGGTGAATCCCACGAACCAAGCAGTGGGCTCCTTGCCCTGTACGGTGTCGGCGGTACCGGTCTTGCCGGCCAGATCGACGCTAGGAAACAACGATCCTTGGAACGCTCCGCTAGCCGTGCCGTTGGGTGACTGCACCACCCCTTCGAACCCGGCCAGTAACGGCTGGTAGGTGGTGGCCGGCAGGCTCACATGACCGGTCACCTGGGGAGCGATCTTCTTGACCACCGCACCGGACGGCGAGACCACGGCGGCGGCGACCTGCGGGGCGTACCGGGTACCCTCGTTGATGAACGTCGAGTAGGCCACCGCCTGCTCAATGGGAGTGATGACGGTGGCGCCCTGCCCGAACGCCATCTGCACGTTGTCCCCGGTGTACCACTGGGTATTGGGAAAGGCGGCCGGAGCCTGTGCGTGGAGCTTCTGGCGCTCGGCCAGGCTGTCCACCCGCCCGACGCTCTCGTTGGGGAGATCGATGCCGGTGAGTTGGCCCAGGCTGTACTGGGCGGCTTGACTCTGAATCGGGGTCTGGCCGTAGGCGGCCGACTGGTCGAAGAACAGCGCCCCCAGGTTGTAGAAGAAGGCATCGCTCGACACCGTGAGGGCCTGAGAGATGTTGAGGATCCCGCCGCTGTCGCCGATAGCGTCGTGGAGGATGCACCCGGTGGCACCGGAGTTGGCCTTGCAGCCGGGGACGATGAAGGTGTTGGTGTCGTTGTAGGTATCCGTGGCATTCCACAGCCCGGCGTTGAGGGCGGCGGTGGCGGTCGACAGTTTGAAAGTCGAGCCGGGGGTGTACACGCCGCCGATAGCCCGATCGATCTGGGGCAAATTGTTGGCCGGGTCTTTCAGGGCGTTGTAGGCGGCATTGGAGATGCCGCCTACCCAGATCGACGGGTTGTAGGAGGGGAACGATGATGACGCCAGCACCGCCCCGGTCCTCGGATCCATGACGATCACCGCTCCACCGGTCGCGGCTGGATAGCAACCGGTCTTGTTGTTGCAGTTCGGATCGATGTGGTTGCGCAGCGTGCCGATCTGGCTGGCCAGTGCGTTGTCCGCAACTTCCTGCAAGCCGGTGTCGATGTTGGTGACAATGTTGTCGCCCGGTGTGGCCGGGACAGACTTCAAGGTGCCCACCACGTGGCCTGTCGAGTCCACCTCGAGTTGCTGCTGGCCCGGGATCCCATGGAGGTCCGATTCGTACTGGTACTCCAGGCCCGACTGCCCGAACGGGTCGCCGGTCTGGTAGCCCAGGGGGGTGCGCGACTTGAGCTCCGCGGCGTTGATATTCCCCACGTAGCCGAGGACTTGGGAGGCCGGGTAACCGTCTTGGGCCGGTCCGGGGTATTCGAGTTGGGGGTAGTTGCGCTCGGAGATCTGCGCCGAGGCCACGCCCGGGAACTCGCCGGGATGTTCCTTGATGTAGAGGACATCGGCCACTGGGGCGTTGGCCATGATGGGCACCGGTTTGTACAGGCTGTACCGGGCGTCGGCCACCGCCGCCTTGACCTGGGCGGACGTTTCACCGATCAACGCCGCCAGCCGGCCCACCACGTCGGGGTTCTGGGTCGCAGCGTTCCTCGACAGGGTGATCTCGGTGGTGGAGACGTTATTCACCAACGGGTTGCCGTACCGGTCGAGGATCAATCCCCGGGAGGGTATGACGGACACGGCCCGGATCTGATTGGCGGTGACCGCGTTGACTGCGGCGGGGGCCTGCAGTACCTGAAGCGTCCAGAGGCGCAGTCCCAGGACCACGAACAGCCCGAGGACGACCAGCCCGGTGACCCGGAGTCGCAGAGCGGGTCGGGATGCCGTCGAGTCGGGTGCATCGAGTACCGCCTCCACCGAGAATCGGCTCTGGTGGAGCTTGGGCTGCCGTGGGGCCTTGCGGTGGACGGCCCGCTGGTGGTCGGGACGCAAATATCGCCGGGATCCGCGGAAAGGATGCCGGAGAGAGCGCTTCACCGGGCACCATTCTGCCAACAGAACGAGCCGAATTGGTCGCGAGCCCGGTTTTGGGCAACCCGCGTCAACGGAGACTGCCGGCCGTCGAGGTTGGCATCCCCTCCGTTGACACCTTCGGCAATGCCCATCCCACCATCCGGACCGCCGGCACCGCCAATACCGCATTGCACACCGCCACCAGCAACGCGGTGCGGGCCACTCCGACGTGGAGCATCTGAGGTTGGCCCAGAATGGAACCGAGGAGGGCGTAGAACACCTCGTACAACACGCTCCCCACCAGGGCGGCCATGGTGGGGAGCCACCACGAGGACCTGTCCAGGGCCACCGTGGCCAGTCCGACCCCGAATCCGATCAACGTGCCGATGAAGGCGGAGAGACCGAAAGGGGTGGGAAGGAGGCAGTCGGCCACCAATCCACTCCCGAAGCCCATGGTTGCCCCCCGCCCGGGTCCACCCACCAATCCGGCGGCCATCGGCAACAGCACCATGATGTCCGGGTGGACCCCGCCGATGCGGATATCGAGCATCAGGGTCTGCTGAACGACGATGAAGGCAAGAACCACCAGGGATACCCGGGAAGCATCTCGGGCGGTCACGGACGGCCTCGCACGGCATGTGCGCTCATGGTGATGCCGGGTCCCACAGGACGACCGACACGTAGCGGAGATTGGTGAGATCGGCGAGTGGTTGCAGGGTCACCGACTCCTCGGTCGCCGAGACCCCGGTCTTCGAACTGGTGACCCGGGCCACCGGAATATTGGGGGGGAAGATGGCACCGTTCAGCCCGCTGGTGACGAACAGCTCGCCGACCGTGAGCGGGGTGTTGATCGGGATCAGGTCGGCGGAGAGTGGTTTGCCCGATCCCTCACCTGTCACCGCGGCGTAGGCCCCGGGTGTCCCATAGAGAACATCTACCAACGAGGCCCCGTCGCTGATCAGTCGTACCGTGGCCGTGTGGTGGTTGGCCTGAACCACCCGACCCACCAGTCCCCCGGCCGCCACTACCGGCATGTTGTACTGCACTCCATCGTCCCGACCCACACTGATGTCGATGGTGGCGGCGAAATTGCTCGACTTGTAGTCGATGACCTCGGCCGGCACTGTCTGAAGGTTTCCGACGTAAGGCAGGTGGAGGACGGCACTCAGCTGTTGCAAGGACTGTTCGGTCTGGACTGATTGGGCCCGCTGTTGTTGGAGTTGGCGGATCTGTTGTTGGAGTTTTTGGTTCTGTTGGCGTACGGCACCGTAGTGGACGGACCCGGCCAGAAAGCTCCCCATCGGCTCGATGATGTCATTGACGCCCGAGCGGATAGGGGCAAAAGTGTCAGCCGCCACCGATCTCACCCCAGAGGTGATCCGGCCGAAACCGCCCCGGGCGTCGAGCGTAATGATGGTGATCGACGCCAACAGCAGAATCAGCAGCGTGGTGCGAGGCCGGCGGGACCGCCTCAACTTCGCCACAGGAAAGCTCCCTTATTTCAGCGAGCAGATGACGTGATGAGAACCTGCTTCAGTGCTTCGAACTCCTCTAGGCACTGCCCGCTGCCGATGGCAACGCAGTTGAGCGGGTCTCTGGCCACGACGATCGGCATGCCCGTCTCCTGGGTGAGGCGGCTGTCCAGGCCATGCAACAACGCGCCCCCGCCTGTGAGCACGATGCCTTGTTCCATGATGTCGGCGGCGAGCTCCGGCGGTGTCCGATCGAGGGTGACCTTCACCGCGTCCACAATGGCCGCCACTGGCTCATCGATTGCCTTGCGGATCTCCTGAGTGGAGATGACCACTGTCTTCGGTAGGCCGGAGACCAGGTCGCGGCCCCGAATCTCCGCATGGAGCTCTTCCTCGAGATCGAAGGCGGAGCCAAGGGCGATCTTGATCTCCTCGGCAGTTCGCTCGCCCAATGCCAGGCTGTACTCCTTCTTGATGAAGGACACGATGGCCTCGTCCAACTCGTCGCCGCCGATGCGGATCGACTGACTGGTCACGATGCCCCCCAGGGAGATGACCGCCACTTCGGTGGTGCCGCCACCGATGTCGACGACCATGTTGCCGGTTGGCTCATGCACCGGCAGCCCGGCACCGATTGCCGCGGCCATCGGCTCCTCGATGATGAATGCCTTGCGGGCCCCGGCATACTCTGCCGCTTCCATCACCGCTCGTTGCTCTACTCCGGTGATACCCGAAGGGACGCAGATGACCATTCGGGGCTTGGCAAAGCGGCGCTGGTGGACCCGGTGAATGAAATACCGGAGCATCTTTTCGCAGATCTCGAAATCGGCGATGACCCCGTCCTTGAGCGGCCGGATGGCCTGGATATGACTCGGGGTACGGCCGATCATCCGCTTGGCTTCGGTGCCGACCGCCAATGGTCGACCATTTTTTAATGATACGGCGACCACCGAGGGCTCGTTCAGGACAATTCCTCGACCACGCACGTACACCAGAGTGTTGGCGGTGCCAAGGTCGACGGCCATATCTCGACCTAACAGGGAAAAACGGTTATCGCGCATCAGAGATGCAACCCTCCGTGGGGGATCGGGTGGGACAGCGTGCCTGTGTTGACTCACACGCTCTCCGCTGTATTTGCAGAGCAGTCTACGCGGGATCTGTCGCTGACGCTACGGGAACCATCGCATCGGCACAACGGCGGCCTCTGCGGCCCCCGGGCTCCGTCAGGTAAAGAACCAGGTCAGGAAGGCTTAATCTCCGGGAAGAAGATCTCGATCTCCCGCGCCGCCGACTCGGTCGAATCCGAGCCGTGCACCAGGTTCTGACCCATCTCGAGGGCCAGATCCCCTCGGATCGTGCCCGGAGCGGCGTCCACCGGGTTGGTGGCGCCCATCAGGGTGCGCACCACCTTGAAGGCATCCTCGGGGCCCTCGGCCACCATGATTAGGGCCGGGGACCGGGTGATGAAGGCCACCAGTTCGCCGTAGAACGGCTTGCCGTCATGCTCGGCATAGTGACGTCCCGCCTCCTCGGTCGTGATGAGCCGCAGATCGGCAGCGACCAACCGGAGACCTTTGCGCTCGATGCGCCCGATGATCTCGCCCGAGAGGCCCCGTTCGACAGCATCGGGCTTGCAGATAACCAGAGTTCGTCCCACGAGCGAGGCAGGCTAGCCGAAGCCCGACCGGGTGTCAGAACCGGATTCCTGACCCGATCGTCAGACCTGGTTGGGAACGAGGAGCCGGCGGGCATCCGCCACCACATACAGCGAGCCACACACCACCACCCGGCCGTCATCACCGGCGTGATCAATGGCTACCGTCACCGCTTCAGATGGGGTTTCTGCCACCGTCGCGTCCATGCCCAGTGCACGTGCGGCTTCGCTCACCACGTCAACGGGAATGGCCCGAGGGGAATCGGGGGCGCAGACCACTACCGAGCGGATGCCGGCGGACACCAGTGCGTCAAGCAGGGCGGACGGATCACGCCCGGACAGCATTCCCACCACCGCTACCGCGTCGCCGTCGACGGTGAACTCCTCCACCAGTGAGCGGGCCAGGGCGATCATGCCGGCCACATTGTGCGCCCCGTCCACCACCACCAGTGGATGACGCTTCACGATCTCGAGACGACCGGGCACCCGAACCCGGGCGAATGCGTCCTCCACCACATTCTCGTGCACGGGTGCACCGAAGAATGCCTCGACCGCCGCCAGGGCGCATGCGGCATTGTCGCCCTGGTGAGCCCCGTGCAGGGGCACCAGAATCTCGGCGTAGGCGGCACCGGGGGTTCGTACGTCGATCAGACGGCCACCCACCGCCACCCGGTTGGCGCTACATCCGAATTCCTCCCCACGGAACCAGACCTCGAGAGCACCAGCCTGGACGGCCCTGTCGCGCAAGAGCGCCACCAGGTGGGGATCGGTCTCACCGATGATGACCCGGCTCCCCTCCTTGAAGATTCCGGCCTTGTCACCGGCGATGTCCTCCAGTGTCGGTCCCAGAACCTCGGTGTGGTCAAAGCTCACATTGGTGATCACCGCCACGTTGCCGTCGACAACGTTGGTGCAGTCCCACTGACCGCCCAGTCCGACTTCGACGACGGCGACATCGACCGCCTCGTCGGCAAACCACATCAGCGCGGCAGCAGTCAGGAATTCGAAACGGGTGAGGCGGTCCTCCACCAACGGCTCAACTCGGGACAGTGTTTCGAGCACCTCTCGAAACGCCTCGTCATCGATGGGCTCCCCGTTCCGCGCAATGCGCTCGTTGACCCGACCCAGATCCGGGCTGGTGTAGGTGCCGACCGACAAGCCCTGGGCCACCAAGAGGGCGGTGGCCATCGCCGCGGTCGATCCCTTGCCGTTGGTGCCGGTCAGGTGGATCGAGGGATAGGCCATCTGCGGGTCGCCGAGGATACTCATGAGATCGCGCATCCGGTCGAGAGTCGGCACGGACCGGCGGGTCGGCATGTTCAACTCGAAATTGATGTGCGAGTCGAGCCATTCCAGGGCTTCGGGAAGATCGTCGAAGCGGGCGGTGGCCGAAGACTCCGGAGTGGCCGAAGGTGATGAAGTCGTCACTGTGGATCGGGTGGGTTGGGACTGGGAGGTCGAAACGACCGAGGGTCCGACGCCACTACCCGGCTATGAGGCGGCCCGGCGGGTGCGGGCCTTGGCCGTCGGGCTCTTCAACGGCACCAGGGTCGGATGGACCTTGTCGAGGACCACTGACCGGTCGACAACGCACTTGGACACGTCGGTCCGGCTGGGAAGGTCATACATCACCTCGAGCAGAACCTCCTCGAGGATGGCCCGCAAGCCCCTCGCCCCGGTGCCCCGAAGCAGTGCCTGCTCGGCGATGGCTTCGAGCGCATCGTCGGTCAGCTCGAGCTCGACATGGTCCAACTCGAATACACGTTTGTACTGGCGGGTGAGAGCGTTCTTCGGTTCGACCAGAATACGGATGAGTGCCTCTTTGTAGAGGTGTGCCACCGCTCCTATCACCGGCAGGCGACCGATGAACTCGGGAATGAGACCGAACTTCATCAGGTCCTCGGGGAGTACGTGGCGCAACAGTTCGGAATCGTCGCCACGGTCCGCCGCCTTGCGCACCTCGGCCCGGAAGCCGATCCCCTTGCGTCCTATCCGATTCTCGATGATCTTGTCGATCCCGGCGAAGGCCCCACCGCAGATGAAGAGGATGTTGGTGGTGTCGATCTGGATGAACTCCTGATGGGGGTGTTTCCGCCCACCTTGCGGAGGCACCGATGCCGTGGTGCCTTCAAGAATCTTCAGCAGTGCCTGCTGGACACCCTCACCGGAGACATCCCGGGTAATCGACGGGTTTTCCGACTTCCGGGCGATCTTGTCGATCTCGTCGATGTAGATGATGCCGGTCTCGGCCCGCTTGACGTCGTAGTCCGCCGCCTGAATCAGCTTCAACAAGATGTTCTCGACATCTTCGCCGACATAACCCGCCTCGGTCAGCGCCGTGGCGTCGGCAATGGCGAAGGGCACGTTGAGCATGCGGGCAAGCGTTTGTGCCAAGAGGGTCTTGCCGCAACCGGTCGGGCCCAAGAGCAGGATGTTGGACTTGGCCAACTCCACTTCATTGTCGTGGGAACTGTCTTTACCCGCTTGGACCCGCTTGTAGTGGTTGTAGACGGCAACCGAGAGAATCTTTTTGGCGTACTCCTGGCCGATGACGTAATCGTTCAGGAATTCGTAGATCTCTTTCGGCTTGGGAAGCTCCTCGAATGACAGCTCCGTAGTATCGGAAAGCTCCTCGGCGATGATGTCGTTGCACAGTTCGATGCACTCATCGCAGATGTAGACGCCGGGTCCAGCGATGAGTTTCTTCACCTGCTTCTGCGACTTCCCGCAGAAGCTGCACTTCACCAGGTCGCCCCCGTCTCCGAACTTCGCCACGTCGGTGCCCCTCGTCCTTCTGTCCGATACTGCCAACGACTGCTGACCGCAACTACTGCTGGTCGATGTCCAACTCTAGCGGCTGGTCGGTCCCCGACGGTTCGTTCGCCGCTAGATCCTCAAGTCCTAGGCAGCGCCGACGGCCTCAACGCCCACCAGGTCGCGAGCGGTGATCACTTCGTCGATCAGGCCGTAGCTGACCGCCTCTTCAGCCGTCATGATGAAATCTCGGTCGGTGTCCTTTGACACCTTCTCCGTAGTCTGGCCGGTATCGCTGGCCAACATTCCGTTCAGGAGATCGCGCATCCGCAGAATCTCCTTGGCCTGCAGCTCGATATCGCTGGCTTGCCCTTCCACACCGCCGAAGGGCTGGTGGAGCAGGATCCGGGCGTGAGGAAGGGCGAACCTCTTTCCATGGGTTCCCGCCCCGAGCAGCACGGCGGCGGCCGAGGCTGCCTGTCCGAAGCAGAACGTGGACAGGTCCGGCTTGATGTACTTCATCGTGTCGTAGATGGCGAACAGTGCGGTGATGTCACCGCCCGGGGAGTTGATGTAGAGGTGGATGTCCTTGTCCGCCTCTTCCGATTCGAGGAACAGCAATTGGGCACAGACCAGGTTGGCCACCGTGTCGTTGATCGGGGTGCCGAGGAAGATGATCCGTTCCCGGAGCAACCGGGAGTACAGGTCGTAATTGCGTTCACCCCGACTGGTCGACTCGACCACCCACGGCACGCTGTAGGCCTGTGCGTCCATCGAGTTCGATGCGTCCGTGAAGCTCACTCCGAGTCCTCCTCTGCCTGATTCACTTTCAGGGCGTCCCGTGACACGGGATTCCCTTCCTCATCCACCAACTCGACGTTGTCGAGCAGCCATCGCAGGGCCTTGGCCTTGCGTCGGTCCGAGCGTACCGCCGAGAGCCGCCCACCCTGTTCGAGTTGTTCGCGTACCTGGTCGGAGTTCATCTCGAGGCGCTCACCCATGGTGGCCAACTCCGTATCGAGCTCCTCATCGGTGAGCTCCACGTGCTCCAATTCCACCAGGGACCGGAGGGCCAGGTCCGATTTGACCCCTTGGAGGGCCCCGGTCCGGAGCTCGTCCAAGAACTCCTGTTCATCGCGCCCGGTGGCGGCGAGAAACTGACCGAGCCCGATCTTCTGCTGTTCCAGCCGGTGGTTGAGGTCGTGGATCCGCTCGCGTAGTTCGCTCTGCACCAGTATTTCGGGAACTTCCTCGGTGACCAGTTCCACCAACGCTTCGATGGCCTTCTGCTGCAGAGCCAACTGTGCCTGCACGATGCGCCTCTGTTTGAGTCGCTTGGCAATGTCTGCCTTGAGCTCATCGGCCGACTTGAATTCTGAGGCCTCCGCCGCCCACTCGTCAGTGACGTCGGGGAGCACCAATTCCTTGACGTCCTTGACCACCACCGAAAACGAGATCGTCTGACCGAGCGCCTCGATGGTCGAGTCAAAGGTGATGGTGTCGCCGGCACTCGCACCGATCAACGCCTCATCGAACTCGGGAACCACTCCCCCACTACCCGCTTCATAGAGGAAATCCTCGGCGTTGAGATCCTCGTCGCTGACCGCGGCGCTGTCTTCGCCGTCCGCCTTGGCGGCATCGTCGGGACCCTCGCTACGTGTCCCGGTGACGTCCACCGTGACCTGGTCACCTTGTTGCACCGGACGTTCCACTTCGGCGAGTTCGCCGGAGGTAGCCCGAAGCCGGTCTATCTGAGCAATGATCTCCTCGTCGGGAACGTCCAGTCCGGGGATCGTCACCACCAAACCCTGGTACCCGGCAATGGACACCGTGGGCCGCACTTCGACAATGGCATCGAAGGACACGGCCCCTGATTCGTCGCCGGCGGTGATGTCGATCTCGGGCTGGTCGATGGGGTCGACTTCGGTATCGGAGACCGCCCTGGCATAGAAGTCAGGGAGAGCTTCGCGTAGGGCCTCACCGCGCAGGGCACTGGCGCCGCCGAGACGAGCCTCGATCACTCGGCGAGGAACTTTTCCGGGTCGGAACCCGGGCACACGGATCTCACGCGACAGACGACGCACAACGTCATTGAGGGCTTCGTCGACCTCCGATTCGTCGACCTCTACGGACAGTCGGACCCTGTTGCCCTCTTCGGGCGCTGCTGTGGCTCGCATACGAATAGGTGAGTCTACCGGTCGCCGGGGACCCGTTTTCCGACGCCTCCGGTCAGTGAAGAAACGCCAAGATCCGGTATCGACTTCCGACCGAGATGTGGCCTGTCCCATAACGTCCTCTCGCCACTCGGTGAGCCCATCCTCGGTCGGACTCGTACGCGAGGGCATCGGCGAGCGCCTTGCGTGGCGTAGGTCCTCCGATCTGGTACCCCCACACTTCGATGGCTTTCTCGACTTCGGAGATCGCACACGGTCGGCCCGAGAGGAGGAGGACGGCCAAGGCAGCCCGGCGCAGAGGTCGGCCGCGCAAGGGTTGGCCTTCGGCACCGGGTACCCCGGGTCCGGTGTGGCGAGGGTCTCGTTGGTGCGGCGAACGAGAAAGGGCAGTACACGAGTAGCGCAATCCTACGTTCGGAGCGCAGTCCCAGCAGAGGCAGTTCATGAGGCGGACCATAGGTAGAGGGTGTGACCCTCGAGATTCACAATGATTCCACCTCGCGGCGAATTGCCACGGGTCCTCTTCCCCATTTCGCCGCGAGGCGGAACAATTCGAATGTCCGATGCACGCGCTGGCCGCTGAATCGGTACGGTGAATCGGAACTGAACGGGCGGGCTAAATCATGAAGCTCATCGACTCGAGCACCCGGTGCCCCAGCGCTACATCACCCACCACGTCGACTTGGCCGCAGGCCAGGACTTCCGCGGCTGTGGTCCGCCCGAATCCGAGCCGCCAAAATGTTTCCTGGTCCATGGTCAGGGTGACCGTCGGATCGGTCGGCACTTCCGGCGCCACCCGGGCGCGACCGCCCTCCATCGTGACCGGCACCTGCCGGCCCAACTCCCCGCTCACTTCGAACAAGATGGTCGAGCCCTCAGGGGGCTTCACCTTCTTCCCCGCGACATAGGCCATCGCCCCTGCACACCGCTCGAGGACCAGTGTCTCTCCGGCGCCGTTGCGGCCACCGGGACGATCGAGGGCCCGACGAACATCCTGTTCGTGGGCCCACGAATCGAGGACGCGGGTACCCATGAACTCGCGATAGGGCACTTGGCCGATCGGGCTCCATCCGACCTCGTCGAATTTGGCTGGAGGAAACGCTCTGAGAGCTGCCAACCGTTGATCGGTGACGTCGACAAACTCAGCCAACACCTCTGGCCCCGGTTTGTCCCGGCGAACCTCGATCCACGACTCGTTCAATGCGCCGATCGGGTTCTTTATGTAGGGACGCACTTCGCTGACCGGTTGCGGCATCGGATCACCGAGCAACGTGCGCTCCACTCCGATCAAGTGCGAAATCTGATCCCGCACCGACCATCCCGGACAGTCGGTGGGGAGGGCCCACCGGCTTTCGTCCAATTGGCGGCAGGCATCGGCAACGGACGCCCATACCTCGCGCAAGCTCTCGATCACCGCCTCTTCGCCGTCAGTCGACCCAGTCATCAATCTGGGAGTGCGGCCTCGATGGCATCGATGACCTCGGGCGCCTCGGGATCGACCATGGGTCGGAATCGATGGACGATGGTTCCATCCGGGGAGATCAGGAACTTCTCGAAGTTCCACTGCACGTCGCCTGCCTCGCCGTCGGCATCGGGGAACGCGCTCAACTGGTCGTAGATCGGGTGGCGATCCTCGCCGTTCACGTCGACCTTTTCGAACATCGGGAAGGTGACCCCGTAGTTCGCCGAGCAGAATGAAGCGATCTCCTCGGGGCCGCCCGGCTCTTGTCCGGCGAACTGGTTGCACGGAAAGCCGAGCACCGTGAACCCTCGCTCGCCATAGGTCTTCTGCAACCGTTCGAGGCCCTCGTATTGCGGGGTGAGCCCGCACTTCGACGCCACATTCACCATGAGGAGCGCTTTGCCCCGATACTCACCTACCGAGGATTCGTCGCCGGAAAGGGAGTGGATGGAAGGATCGTAGACGGTCATGAAACGCATCCTATTGGGGACTGTTTGGACTTGCGACCCGGTCCCGTGTCGGCCATGGGGACGGTGCTGGCCCCCGCACGTTCCGCCCCCGTGCTAGCCGATAGCTAGCACAAGCCAGCCCCATCCCCCCTTTTTCACCCCTCCACGGATACGTTCGGTACGTCCATTCACCCGATTGTCACCATCCCAGTCCGAGGAGGAAGCATGGCGTCGTATGAGGGTTACTGCGTGAAGTGCCGCGAAAAGCGGGAGTTCGAGGGAGAAGAAGTCGAAATGGCCAACGGCCGTCGTTCGGCCAAGGGAAAATGCCCTGTCTGCAACACCGGGATGAACCGGATCCTGGGTAAGAAGACCTGAGTCGAGCGGGAAGTTCCTGGGCTCAACCAGCTCCAGCGGGAAAGGCCGGGGCGGCCCGTCCATCGACAGTCCGATCTGATGGCCGCTGAGAGCCCAAGGAGAGGGCCCCGAACACCGCTCCTTCTCGCAGGCCCCACTCACTGACCACCAGCCGTTGGAGTCCGAGCATCTCGACCAACGTCGATAGCATCACGGCTCCGAGAGGAAGAAGTGGCGCCCGTCGGGCCTGCACCCCGGGAAGCGCCAACCGGGCGTCGAGATCGAGTGTGGCCAATCGGTCGGCCAACTCGTGCAACTGACCAGCCGGGAGCTCGACCTGGTTCACCTGCAAAGCCGAGACCGAGCGAGATGATGGCAAAGATCGGTGCAGCCCCATGGCCAGGCGGGCCAGTGCTCTCACGGTTCCTCCGCTGGCGATGGCTCGATGGCCGGCGGCGGGATAGCCGGCAAGCATGGATCGAATCGGCTCTGCCCTCTGTTGAGTGAGCTCCACCACCCTGGCCACGTCCCGCGCCGTCAGGATCTCACCGCTGTCCAACTCCCCGCGCAGTCTGGCCGTGCCGAGGGGCACGCTGGTCACCGCGTGCACGTCGAGGGCGTCACCTATCCCCGCTTCGAGGCTCCCGCCCCCGAGATCGAACCCGAGTACCGGTTCGCTCCCGACCCAGACCCCTGCCCGCTGCCCCAAAAAGCAGAGTCGCGCCTCTTCTTCCCCGGTCAACAGGGTGATCGGGCAACCGATCACCCGTTCGAGGCGACCGAGCAATTTCTGGCCGTTGGTGGCATCGCGCAACGCCGCGGTGGCCAGGGCCACCACCACGTCGACCCCCGCTTCATCGGCGGCAGTGCGAAGCCTGCGCACGGTCCGCACCGCGCTCGCAGCACGGTCGCCAGGCACGGCACCGGTTCGGGCCACCTCTGTACCCAAGTGCAAGAACGACCGACGACGGAGCACCGGGATGAGCACGCCGTTACGCGAGGCATCCACCACCATCAGGTGGAACGAGTTGCTCCCGAGATCAAAGACGGCCACACGGACGGTCGGCATCGGCGTGACGCTACCCCGAGGACCACCTCGCCTGACAACAACCACAACGGTGGGTGGGATGCATGTACGCTCCTGACGTTGCGGCCATGGAACCTGAGTTGGGCCGGCTGAGCCGGGCCGCATGGCCAGGTCCGGTCGGAGATGCCGGGAACAGAGATACCGGGAAGTAGCGCAGCTTGGCAGCGCGCCTGCTTTGGGAGCAGGAGGTCGGGGGTTCAAATCCCCCCTTCCCGACCAGAAGATGCAGTTCAGGACACTGGCATCGAGGCCGTCTGACCAACAAGGCCGGCTTGAACCAGCCGTGGACACCGGGCGGCGGTCCCGGTGGTCCTGGCCGGTCAGGTGGAACCTGAGGATCGGACTTGTCCGGCTGATCTCGGCCACATCCGCGCGCCAGCGGTCCATGACCATGTCCGCCGAGCACGCAGGGCACGCAGGGCAGGCAGGGCAGGCAGACTGGGCGGGGTTGACCTCAGGGATCACGGTAGCGGTGGTCATCGACATCTTCCTCGGGGAACCTCAAAACGATCCAGACCGTCAAGTACGTCCGCACTCGATGCCGCCACTTGGGCTCCGGCCGCGTCCCGGCTCGTCGGCATCATCTGGCGGGTAGCAGGTCCCCATGAGTACCGTGCCCCATGGTCGTGGTCACCGGGACATTGCAAAAAGAAGCCTGGGACCGCAAGGTCCTCCCTCCCGTGGAGCAGGTCCGACCCGGGCTGTGGTCGATTCCCGTCCCCATCCCCAACAATCCCCTCAGATACGTGTTGGTCTACGCACTCGAGCTCGACGCGGGCGGCGTGGCTCTGGTCGACGCCGGTTGGAACACCGACGAGGCCTGGACCAGCCTCGGCGACGGATTGGCGCTGGCGGGCGGGAGCATCACTGACGTCCGGGCCGTGCTCGTCACCCACATTCATCCGGACCATTACGGTTTGGCGGGGAGGATCCGCGAATCGTCGGGTGCTTGGATCGGACTGCATCCCGACGACGCCGTCATGCTCGAGTCCCGCTACGGCGATACCGATCAGTTGGTGGCCAACATGACCCACCTTCTGGTCGATTCGGGGGTGCCGGCTGACAAGCTCCCCGATCTCACCCTGGCCTCGATGATGATGAAGTCGATGGTCACCATGGCCAAGCCCGACGTGTTCTTCGAAGACCAGAAGGCCATCGAACTCCCGGGTTGGAACCTGCGCACCATTTGGACCCCCGGGCACTCTCCCGGGCACGTGTGCTTCTACAGCGAGGATCGTCGGCTGTTGCTCTCCGGTGACCACGTGCTTCCACGCATCACGCCGAACATCTCCGTCCACACCCAGCAGTTTCACAATCCACTTGGTGACTTTCTGGCTTCGCTGTTGAAGGTCCAGAATCTCGAGGTTGATGAAGTGCTTCCCGGGCACGAGTATCGGTTCGCTGACCTGGCCGGCCGCCTCGATGAGCTCATCCAGCACCACGCCGACCGACTCGACGAGATCGAAGGCGTGCTCCGGGAACACCCGGCGTCGACGGCATGGGACATCACCCTCCGGCTCCACTGGTCCCGTCCGTGGGACGAGATCGAATCGTTCATGCAACGGCAGGCCAACGGCGAGACCTTGGCGCACTGTGTGCTGCTCGAACTTCACGACAGGATCCACCGGGAGGGCACCGATCCGGCGCGGTTCTCCCTGGCTGATTGCTAGCCGGTCAGATCTCGTCGTCGGCAGCGGACACCAATGTCGGCTGGACCGACCGGCCCTTCCGACGTTTGTAGAAGAGGTGGGCCCCGAACGCCACGATGGCGACGGACACGATGGCGATTGCCGACCACGACCCCACCTTTTTCAGAATTCCCTCAAACGACTTGCCTACGACGAAGCCGAGCAATGTGTAACCGACTCCCCACAGCACCCCCCCGATGGCGTTGTAGGCGAGAAACGTCCGATATCGGACTCCACTCATCCCGGCGATCCCGGGGATCACCGCCCGGGCGAACGCCATGAACCGCCCGAGGAGGACGGCTGGGCCTCCGTACCGTGCGAGAAGCGCGGTGGTCTTGGCGACCGCCGGGTTCCCCTTCATGGGGCGATGGTCGAGAATCCAGGGACCGGCCTTTTTCCCCACTTCGTAGCCGACCGAGTCGCCGGCGATGGCACATACCACCACGATGACGATCATCAATCCCAGGTTGACCTGGTGCAGGCCAGCCAGCACGCCGCCGATCACCACCGCCGTCTCACCGGGGAGAAAGAAGCCGACCAACAGCGCCGCCTCGGCAAATGCCAAGAAGCCCACCAACGCGTAGGCCGCCGGTCCGTGGAAATGGAGCAGTGAGCCGACGAACCCGGTCGGTTGGTTCGAGCCGTGAGAAGTGCTGGTGGCCAGCAACAGACGGCCGGCCGTGAGGACCGTCATGGGGTCGGGGTCACAACGACGACGAGGACAAGGACGAGGACAATGTCACGCTCGTCCAGGCTCGACGACGACACGCCGGGCAGGTCATTCGGTGGTCGAACGTTCGTCCCGGCAACCAGGCACCGAACGGGAGCTGCAGCAACACAAAGTCGAGAACGCTGACCCGGGTCACCGACCCACAGGCAGAGCACTCCACCGCCAGCAACCCCCGCAGAGGCAATGGGTCGGCTCCGATATCGGTAAAGGTCGCCGCCTCGGCCTCTTTGGGCGGTGCAGCAGTCGAGTAGAGCGCATGCTTCCCTGCCGGGCGGGCGCGTCGGCCGCCTGTCGGCGGCAGCGGGACGTCGTTCCCCCGGGAAGTCGTCTCTTCGGCTTCGGCCCCCCTGGAAACGGCCACATGGGAATCGACCGGCATCCAGTAGAGCGCCCGCTTCCCCAATGGGTCAAGACCCTCAGGCATCAACGGGTGGTCCCTGCGCTCACCGGCATGTCGAGCAACAGTTTGGCCAGATCCCGGTAGGCCTGGGCTCCCGCCGAACGCGGCGCGTGCTGGAGAATCGACTTCCCTCGCGCCGGTGCTTCGGCAAACCGGATCGATTTCCTCACCGGTGGTTGAAGAACGGGGACTCCGTAGCGGCTCTCGACCTCTTCGAGGACGTGGCGAGCGTGCCTTGTGCGTTCGTCATACATGGTGGCGATGACCCCACGTACTTTCAGGTCCCCGTTGGCGAAGGTGCGCACATCTTCGATGGTCTCGAGAAGTTGGCCCACTCCCCGATTCGACAGTGCCTCGCACTGCAACGGGATGAGTACGGCATCGGCAGCGGTGAGGCCGTTGATGGTGAGTACCCCCAACGACGGTGGGCAGTCGATCAAGATGAGGTCGTAATCGGCGAGTACCGGCTCGAGCGCTCTTTGGAGGACGTGTTCCCGACCGGTTCGGGTCAGGAGGTGCACCTCGGAGCCGGCCAGGTCGATGGTGGCGGGAAGCAGATCGAGGCCGGCCACTCCGGGAACCGGACGGCGGACGTCGCCCACCTTGGCCCGGCGCACGAACACGTCGTGCAGAGACTCATCCAGAGCATCCGAATCGAAGCCCAACGAGAAGGTGAGACAGGCCTGGGGGTCCAGATCGACGACAAGCGTCCGGCGTCCGAGCTCCGCCGATGCCACGCCCAAGGAATGGACGGTGGTGGTCTTCGCCACTCCGCCCTTCTGGTTGGCCACGGCGAGAACCTCGGTCATCTGCGGAGTCTACGTCCCGTACCGGTCGACTCCGGAATGCTCAGAATCCAGCCATGGCCACCATCGGCCGGTTCAGTGGGATCCCGCCCATAGATCCGAAGAAGGGAGCCGAATAGCTGAAGATCCCGCCGTCGGAGGCCACGAATCGGTAGCCGCTGCCGTTGGACGTCGCCGTCATGCCGGCAATAGGTGCGTTCAGCGGGTTTCCCCCGGCCGAACCGAGGAAGGGGGCGCCCCCGAAAGCGAAGATCCCGCCGTCGGAGGCCACCTCCCAATATCCGCCGGTATTGGTGTCGTTGGCCAGACCCACGATGGGGGCGTGCAGCGGTTGGCCACCCATGGAACCCAGGAACGGGGCGTATCCGAAGGCGAAGATGCCCCCATCGGAGGCCACCAGGCGATACCCGTCCCCATTTGTCGATGGGGAGATCCCGACGATCGGAGCCCGCAAGGGTCGGCCGCCCATCGATCCGTAATACCCGGCATCGCCGAAGGCGAAGATCCCGCCGTCGGAGGCCACCTCCCAGTAGCCCTGGCCATCGGGAGTGGCCGCCATGGCCACGATGGGGCTGTTCAACGGACGACCACCCATCGATCCGTGGAACCCGGCCTGGCCGAAGGCGAAGATCCCGCCGTCGGAGGCCACCTCCCAGTATCCTCCGGCGCTTCGGGCCATCGCCGCCCCGACTACCGGGGCGTTGAGACGGATGTTTCCCGTCGATCCGCAGAAGGGCGCACCCCCGAAGGAGAAGACGCCGCCGTCGGAGGCGACGAGGTTGTAGCCACCGTTGGCGGCACCGGGCACATCACAGGCGGCGACCGATCCGCGGGGCGTGGTGCCACCGGCGTTTCCCGTGAGCTGGGCGTCGTGATGGAACATCGGCCACGAACCTCTCCCAACCGCCAGCGCACCGTTGGACGAGGGAATCTCAAAGTGCTCGATCCTCCCGTAGAGATGCACCGGGCTGCCGGCGGCCACATAACCGGCCAGGGTGATCCCTACGGTTCCGTTCGGGTCGCTCGACACCAGGGGCGCATTCTGGAGCCCGAGATTGGGGTCGAGTACGGCGACTTGGGCGCCGGTGATTCCATCGAAGATGAAGGCGCCGTTGATGGTCGGAACGACCACGTCCTGGTCGCCGAGACCGAAGAGGTTGGCGGTCACCACCGAGCCGATGACCCGAGGCAGGTCGGCGTGATGCCAGATCGGAGCGCCGTTGGCGGCGTTCAGTACCCAGATCGACCCGGAGTGCCCGTTGTCGGTTCCCTCGGCCACTTCCAAAGATCCGTTCCCAGCGATGTCGGCAAGTGCCGGCGAAGAGAACGTGCTGCCGTCCAACGTCGTCGACCACCGCTGCCCACAGTGGGTGTCATAGGCCTTGACGGTATTGGTGTCGGAGGCTCCGGCGAAATAGTCGCCGGTACCGGTCACGATGCCGGTGGCTCCTCCGGGGAGGAAACCGCCCACGGCCGGGGAGGAGTCGACCACCTGGTTGGTGTCGGCTCGGCAGATCAAATTGCCCCTGGCACTCAGAACTCGAATGTGGCCACCGTCGCGGTACTGCTGGCCCTGGCCGGCGCCTTCGGACTGGTCGCCACCCATGATCGCCTCGGTCTGGCCGGTTCCGTACAGATCAGCGAGAGCGGCCGTCGAATGGGTGCTGTCAGAGTTGAAAAACGGCCAACCCACGAGCGCAGCGCCATTTGCGGCGTCGAGGGCATAGGACTGTTGACCCAGGGAGCCCGCCACCACATCGGTCCCACCCTGAAGAGACCCGATGCTCATACCCGCCTGGACACCAGAGTCCGGCGCCGCGTCAGTCGGGGGATTGACGACGGGCGTGAACCATTTGAAGGCGCCGGTGGAGCTGAAGGCCTGATACCCGCCCGGGACGGGGTCAGCATCATTCCCAGACCCGAAGAACACCGTGGAGTGGCCATCGGGCTGGGAGGCGACCGAAGGCGTCGAGTCCACCGGCGGGCTTCCATCGGTCACCGGCCACCCCGCTACCGCGGATCCGTCGGACAGGTGGACCCCATAGGCATATCCCCGCCGGTCCCCCACCACCACCGCCGGCGATCCATCCAGGTTGGCCAAGTCGGGCGACGACATGGCGATGGGTTGGTCGGTGTCTTCAAGGGTGTCCGTCCACGTCGGGGTGGTGTCCCAACTCGAAGGTGGAGTGCCGGTGATGGAAGCCGGGTGTGCGGCCGGCGTTGGCAAGGACTCGGCCACGATGAAACCCGAAGCCAACACCGCGACAATGATGAGCGCGCGCACCCACCGTGCGCGCCCGGCCATGGTCACCCGTGGAAATCCGAGGTTCAGATGATCCGACACGATCCGGAAAGGCTAATGGCGGGCCGGTGGCGCTGCCCGCCAGCTTGGTTACAGTTTCATGTCGCGGTTACGCCGCCTCATGTCGCGGCGGCGCTGCTCACGAAGTACAGGGTGCCGTCCGACGAGGAAGCACCCGCCGAGGATCCATAGGAGACCTTGGTCCCGTGGGCCTCCACCCATTGATCGATAGCGTTGGCGTCGGATGACCGGCCGCCGGGGCCGCCGAAGGCCCTTCCCGTCCCGCCGGGGAACCCACCCGGGGGGCCACCGGCCCGGGGGCCGTTGCCGTTGGACTCAACCCCTGGTGGCAGGCGAAATGATCCTGGTGGTCTGCCAGGGAACCCGTTCGGGGGGCTATCTCTCGATGTCGAACCAAGCGAGATCGAGCCGGTCAACCCCGAGTTGACCAGGACGTAGTGGACCTTTCCGGTGGCCACCAGCTTTTTGAACTGGGCCAGGGAGGGTGCAGGGTCACTGCCGCTGAAACCACCCATGGCGATAACCGGTTTGCCCGACGACAAGATGAGCGGGGCCGCCACTTGTGATCCGGTCACCGCCACCATGTACTCGGCACTGCCCTGGTGCTTCTCGAGGTAGGAGACGACCGCTTGATCGGCACTTGGGCCGGTGCCGAAACCACCCTGGCGACCCCTTCCCAACGCCCCAATCGCCGCTCCACCCGGCAAATCCGCACCGAACCTGAACACGCCACCGCCGGCCGCCGCGGTGGTGGCCGGGCCCGCGCTGGCCAACGCCCCGGCGTTGGGACTGTTCACGGTGGTGATGGAATACGCGATGGGACCGGCCAGCAGGCTCGCGGCTCCGAGGACCGACGCCGCCCCGGTCGCCAACTTGGCCCTGACCACCCCGATGAGTGCGAGCAGAAGCCCGATGGCTCCGATCACACCGGCCACGACGAGACTCGGGGCCAACCAGGTGTCGTACCGCGGCGTGCGGCCAAGGAGAACCGCGGCCCAGACCGCCGAACCGATGACGGCTACCGGCAGCGCCCAACACCACCATCGGTTTGATCGCCCCAGCCGCCACAACGCCGGCACACCGGCTCCACAGAGCGCGGCGATTCCGGGAGCGAGGACCACTGTGTAATACGGGTGGAAGATTCCCTGTGCATCGGAAAAGACAGCGGCGAACATCAGGGTCCAGCCACCCCACAACACGTACCCGGCGCGGCGCAAACTCGCTCGGGGCTCTTTGCGGGTGAGCCACAGCCCGCCCAACAGGCCCACAATGGCCAATGGGAGCAGCCAGGAGATCTGCCCTCCCAATAGGTCGTTGAACATCCGACCGATACCCGGTGTCCCGGCGAATGCCGGACCGGCTCCGCCAGGGGCGCCCGATCCCCCGCCCGAGCCGAACACTCTCGAGAACCCGTTGTAGCCGAAGATGAGGTTGAGCTCAGAGTTGTTGGTGCTCCCTCCGATGTACGGTCGGGAGGAAGCGGGCCAAAGCTCGACGATGGCGACCCACCATCCACTGGAGATCACCAGCGCCAAGGCCGCCCAACTGAGCTGGACCAGCCGGCGCGCCAGCCGAGGTTTGGCACACAACAGGTACACGAGCCCGAACGCCGGCAGCACGATAAACGCCTCGAGCGTCTTGGTGAGGAAGGCGAAGCCGACGAGGGAGGCACAGAGCACAAGTCGGTTGGTCTTTGCCGTCTCGAGGGCAGACCATAATGCCCACGCCGCCGCCACCAGGAGGAAGGTCAATAACGCGTCGGGGTTGTTGTCACGGAACATCTCGGTGGCGATCGGCGTGACCGCCAGAGCCACTGCACCGAAGATCGCAGCACCCTCACCGACCCAGCGGCGGATCAGGTAGTAGAGGATCATGACGGTTGCCATACCTGCGAGTGCCTCAGGCAGAAGCATGCTCCACGACGAAAACCCGAAGACCCGACCCGAGAGCTCTTGGATCCAGAGGGCCGCCGGCGGCTTGTCGACGGTGATGAAACTTCCCGGATCGAGAGAGCCGAAGAAGAGCGCCTTCCAGCTGAGGGTCCCGCTCTTGACGGCCGCGGCATAGAACGAGTTGGCCATCCCGACGCTCGAGAGATGCCACGTATAGAGCACCAGCGTGGAGACGAAGATGACGACACGCGCCGGCGCCGACCAGGTGGGTCGCCCATTGAGTACCCACCAGCGAGCCGGCCCGGCGGTCGACGGGGCCGGTAGAGGTAGCGTTGACGGCTCTTGGGCCAACTCCTCGGGCACCACCTCGGGAACGAGGGTGGTCATCGCAGTGTCTCCTTGGGATAGTGGGCAGGCGATGGCAATGCATTGCGGGCTCGGAAGACCCACGCCCGCAGCAGGCAAAACCGGACCAGTGCGGCGATGCCGGTTCCGATGACAATGGCAGCAACCCGGGTGAGCAGTGAGTTTGGCGACACTGCGTGAGCGAGGAGAAGAGCAAGGGTGGTGAGGCCGACACTCGTCACCAGGACGGTGCCGGCACCGAGGAATTGGGTGCGGCGCAGAAAGGGGCCTCGGGCAGCAAACGTGAACCGAGCGTGCATGACTGTATTGACAATGGTGGTGAACACCAACACGACCACATTGGCGACCAGCGCCCCGAGGGGGCCTTGGAGAAGGAGGAAGAGCGTTACGTAGGCGACGGTGCTGATGATCCCCACTCGGGCGAACCGAACCAGCTCGTCGGGCGGGGCCACGCCGGCAGAGAGGAGATCTGCTCCGGCCATTCCTCGACCCCTGAAGAAGCTCCACACCAGACGAGCGATCCCGCTCAGGTCATCCATCGCGGTCCGGGCAATATCTACTCGCGAGTCAGGGTCGTCGACCCAGTCGACAGGAACTTCATGAATTCGCAGTCCGTTTCGCTCTGCCAGCACAAGCAATTCGGTGTCGAAGAACCATCCGTTGTCTTCGACCAGGGGCAGAATGTCCTTGACCAGCTCCGAGCGGATCGCCTTGAACCCGCACTGTGCGTCGGAGAACTTGTTGTGGAGGGTTGTCCGGACAATCAGGTTGTACACACGAGAGATCAACTCCCGTTTGGTACCACGCACGACTTTCGCACCAAAGACGAGACGCGATCCGATGGCCAGGTCGGCATTCCCCGAGAGCAGCGGCGCAACCAGCGGCAGCAATGCGTCGAGCCCGGTGGACAGATCCACGTCCATGTAGGCGACAACCTCGGCACCCGAGGTCGACCATGCCGCCCGCAGCGCCCGTCCCCGGCCCTTTTCCTCGAGGTGGACGGCTCGGACACCCGCCAGTTGGTCGACGAGCCCGGTGGCACGCTCCCAGGTCGCGTCGGTGCTGGCGTTATCAGCGATGGTGACGAGAGCGCTGAAGGGGAACGAGGCATCGAGGTACGCCCTGAGCTTCCGGATACTTGACTCGACCAATCGTTCCTCGTTGTAGACGGGAACGACGATCTCGACGGCCACGGGCCCTGCGTTGGGACCGGCCAAGGGTTTCGGCGCCTGAACGATACCCATATGGCGATCCTAAGATGCCAACCTTGGAGCTCCCTATGAGCCAGCTGGGCCGGCCCGCAGCCTCTTCTCCCAATTCGCCACCCCCGGCTCTCACCAGGAGCCCGGGCGGCATTTCGACCTATCGCTCATGGTCGGAGACAAAGAAGCCGAAGATATCCGGGTGAACTGGTTGGCGCGTCTGCCCATAGCAAAGCTGCTCCGCTATTCGGGCGCCTCGATCGTCTCCATGGCGATCGGTCTCCTCGCCCTTGCAGTGGGCATCGACGCATTTCATTTCTCACCTACCTTGGCCAATGTGTTCGCAATCGCAGTGTGCACCGGACCTTCGTTCGAGCTCAATCGCCGATGGGTGTGGAACGTACGAGGCCGGGCGGGAGCGGGTGAAATCGTGCCGTTCTGCCTCTTGGCCGCCGCCGGGCTGGTGCTCTCCACTCTGGCCGTGCGCTATGCGGGATCCCATAGCGTCAGTTTCGCCAACCCCTGGCGTACCTTCGCGGTCGACGGTGCCAATTTGGCCGCCTATGCGCAGCTATGGGTCATTCGGTATTTCGTCCTCGACCGGTTCCTCTTTGCCGACAAGACCGGGGAACCTCGGGGAGTAGTGGGCCACCTTCCGCTCACCATTTCGGTCACGGGGGATTCCTCGACCGCCACGGATTGGTCGGCCAACTCGGGACGGTCGACCGTGAACACCGCTTCCTCCCCGGACCGGGGAGATACGGTGATCGTTCCGCCATGGGCAGCCGCTATCGACCAGACGATCGAGAGCCCGAGCCCCGAGCCCCCGTTGGTGCTGGTCCGCGACGGGTCGGCCCGGTAGACGCGTTCGAAGTACCGGGCAGCCTCCTCGGCCGCTGATCCTGGGCGATCATCGGGCACCTCTTCCCACATGGTGCAGCAGTGGGTTCGCGATTCACTGCGAGCAACCTCGGAGCCAACTGTGAATTCCCGGGCTCGCCCACTCGGAGCCGAGCCGTTCATCGGGTGGTCAGGACGGACTCCCTATGGCCACGGCGCGGGCCACATCGCTCCATCGCTCCAACGTGGCCGGAACACTCGTCCACTGAGGCGACGCCGAGTAGCAGATGACGTGACTGGCGACCGAGGCGTAACGATCGATCAGTGCCTGGCCCAGTCTTTCCCATGGTGCAGTGACGGCGAACGCGTCGACCATCTCGTCGGTGACCGTGGCAGCCATCCCGGCGAAATCGCCGGCCCGTTGCAGTTGATTGAGCCGCTCACCGACACCGAACCAGCCATGGGTGTCGAAGACCACTTCATACCCGGGCGTCGAACCGTAGAAGGCGAGGCGCATCCGGACGTCCTCACGCTGAGCTGACAACTCTTCCTCATTATCCCCCACGATGGTCATGACCGGGCAGGCCAGCGCCACCTGGCCGGGGCGACGGCCGGCACGGATCTCTCCTTCGGCGACGGCCGGGCGGACCACCTGCTCGAGGTAGGTCGCAGTATTGAGCGGGTGGACATGCATCCCATCGGCCACCTCTCCGATCATCCGGCACATCCAGGGGCTGACGCCGGCCAGGTAGATGGGCGGATCGTCGTGGTCCATGGGACCCGGCGACCACATATCGGGCAGGAGGGAGAACGAGTAGAAGTCCCCTTCGAACCGCAACCGCTCCTGGCGCCCGAAGGCTCGGAAGATCGAACGGACGGCGGCCACGTACTCCTTCAGTCTCGGCCCCGGGTGGTCAAAGGCAGCGGAATACCGACGCTCCACGTGGGCTCTTACCTGGGTGCCCAATCCGAGGGTGAACCGACCCCCGGTGGCGTCGGCCAGCATCCACGCCGCCTGGGCAGAAACCATCGGGCTGCGGGCGAACGCCACGGCAATACCGGTGCCGATGGCGAGGCCGTCGGTGGCCAGTGCCGCAGCCGTGCACATGCTGAAGACGGGCTGCGTGCTCTCGGTGAGCCAAAGTCCGGAGAACCCGGCCTGTTGTGCCTGACGGGCGACAGTCTGCATGGCCGATGGAGACGAACCGAAGCCGATCACGTCGAGTCGGAAGGGTGGGCTCATGATGGTCCTTTCGGCTCCGGCTCCGGCCCGGGCCTGGTCCCGGCCGCGAGGGCAACAGCCTCCCGGGGGCGTGTCACCTCACCCTCGCAATTCGGCCGTCCTCCATTTCGGAAGAGTAGTTTGACCTGCTCACCACACTTCGCATCGCCGCCGTCGACGCTGCAGTGAACGCTGCACTGAGCGGCTCGGGACGGACGATGTCGCCGAGGGCTTCCACCGTGCCCATCTGCCCGCAAAGATCCTCGAGGAAGAATCTCGAGACCTTGCACGGCACCCTGAGTGCTTCGGCCACCGTCGAGCCGTGTCCAACAAACACGCTGCTCAAAGTCTTGCGCGCCCCCGGCAGGAGTCGAACCCGCAACCTGGTGGGTAGAAGCCACCCGCTCTATCCAGTTGAGCTACAGGGGCTCGGAGCATGAGGTTACAACGATGGCACCGAGAGCTGGCGGCGTGTGCCAGAATGATTGCTCCTTGGTGGCCGTAGCTCAGTTTGGTTAGAGCGCCGGGATGTGGCCCCGGAGGTCGCGGGTTCGAACCCCGTCGGTCACCCTCATATCCACATGATCGCGGGCAGTAGCGCCCGCGATCAGTCGCAAGTTTTACTGTGTCGGGCGCCTCTAGCTCAATGGCAGAGCAACGGACTCTTAATCCGCAGGTTCTGGGTTCGAATCCCAGGGGGCGCACCAGGTGGCCTTGACCCCGTTCGGCGGTCCAGGTTTGTAAGAGTCTGGTCGTGAGCTACTTGGAGGTAGTCCATGCCCAAGCGCTATGCGAGAGAGTTTCGACGCGACATCTGTGATCGCCTGGTGGCCGGCGAACTCGTCGGGGCCTGCACGATCTATGCCCCGATCATGGCCCCGCCTGCGTCAGGTACCAACCTGCGCCCCGGTCCCACAACGGGATCTGCCCACCGAGAGCGTCCTCCCGA
>JADGOI010000047.1 GCA_017883075.1 Acidimicrobiales bacterium | reverse complement strand
GTCGCATCAGTGGCCTCGCCCCCGGTTTCGTTTCCAGCGTTGCTCACGGCTGACATCGAAGGCCCCGTCAGCTATGCCGAGTTCAAGGGGCCGAAGAACTCCCCGACCATCGTGTGTGTGCACGGTCTGGGAGGGTCCCAACTCAACTGGATGGCCATTGCTCCTTCGCTGGCCCGCAATGCCCGGGTGCTGGCACTCGATCTCGTTGGCCACGGAAGGACCCCGACCGGGAGCCGATTCGCCGGCATCGAGGGCCACCGGCGACTCCTGAGCGGATTCCTGAGAGAGGTTGCCGGCGGACCGGTCATCCTCGTGGGTAACTCGATGGGAGGATTGGTGGCAACGCTGCAAGCGGCGGAGCAACCGGAGACTGTCTCCGGGCTGATACTGATCGACCCCGCCTTACCCACCTCTCAATGGGGCAGGGCCCACCCGAGGGCCATTGCCGGGTTTCTGCTCGGTGTGACGCCGCGCCTGGGGGAGTCTTTCCTATCGCAACGAAGGAAGTACCTGTCAGCAGAGCAGAGCGTGCATCGGGTTTTGGCCGCCTGCTGTGCCGACTCGTCCCGGGTGCCTCCTGACCTCGTTGCCGCCCAAGTCCAATTCTTGATGAGCGCGGATCGAGTGGCGCTGGACAATGCCTACCTTGCTTCGGCACGTTCTCTGTCTCAGATCTTCCTTCGCCCGAGATCCTTCGCCAAAAGGCTCCAAGGGGTCTGCCAACCCACCCTGTTGCTGCATGGCGATGCCGATCGGTTGGTGCCTCTGGCCGCGTCCAGACAGCTGAGCAGAGCAAAGCCTGAGTGGACGTTCGATATCGCCGAGGGTGTGGGCCATATCCCCATGATGGAGGTCCCGGAATGGACCCTCGACCGGATCACACGTTGGCTCGGCCTCGAGGGAGCGGACACGGCGCGAATATCGGCAGAGGCGACCCGGAGGGAGTGACCCGGAGGCGGCGGGATGTCTTCAGCGGGGCAGAAGCAGACCGAAGGCCGCCGGAGTCGAACCATGGTAACGAGCCTCCTGTTCCCGGAGAACCTGCATGTCGAGCATGGCGCGGGCCTCGGCACCGTCGCGGTGCCACCCTGGTCCACGAGTGTCCGGCCGGCGCTGCGAAGTGACCCTATGCGCCGGGATCTATTGCCTCGTCTCACATCTGGCGCCAATGGGCTTGTTGCCGGATGTCACCATGGGCCACCGGTTGGTGTGGCGATCAGCTGATCTGTCAGTCGACAGGTCAGTTGACCTGGCGTTCGAATCCCTCCCAATATGGAGCCCGCAGCTGAAACTTCTGAAGCTTTCCGGTGGCGGTACGCGGGAGCTGGTCGCGGAACTCCACCTGTTTCGGACACTTGTAACCGGCCAGAAGCGTCCGGCAGTGGATCAGGACGTTCTCTTCGGTAATGGTGACGCCGTCGTTGGTCACCACCAGGGCAGTGACCATTTCACCCCATGTGTCGTGAGGGACCCCGATGACCGCCACCTCTGCCACGCCAGCCAGCGAGAAGATGGCATCTTCGACTTCGATGGAGGAGACATTCTCCCCTCCGGTGATGATGACGTCCTTCTTGCGGTCGAGAATCTGGAGGTGGCGTTCGTCATCCAAAAACCCGCCGTCCCCGGTATGAAACCACCCATCGGCCATGGCAGTCTCGGTAGCTTCTGGCTGCTGCCAGTACCCCTCCATGATGGTGTTGCTACGGGCCAGTATCTCGCCATCGGCACTGATCGAGAGCTCGGTCCCGAGGGCCGGCGCACCGGCCCTCGTCAGTTTCCGGGCCCGTTCGCCCGATGAGAGGTCGTCCCACTCGGCTCGTTGCCGATTGATGGTCAGAAGCGGCGCCGTTTCGGTCAACCCGTAGATCTGGATGAACTCCCATCCGAGTTCGGCCTCGATCCGTTCGATGGTACGGCTGGGGGGTGGGGCGCCGGCCACGATGATTCGGGTCTTGTCCCGACCCGGCACCGGTCCCTCCCAGGTGGGCAGTGCATCGAGAACGGCGTTGACCACTGCCGGCGCCGCACAGAGCAGCGTTACCCCATGCCGCTCCACCCGGTGGAGGATTTCTGTACCGTCCACTTTGCGGAGAACCACCTGGGGACAGGCCATGCCGGTTGTCGCCCACGGCATACCCCATCCATTCGCGTGGAACATCGGCAGCGTGTGCAGATAGACGTCGCGGTCGGAAACCTGGGCATGCCATCCGAACACGCTGGCATTGACCCAGCAGTTTCGATGGGTGAGCTGCACCCCTTTGGGCCTGGCCGTCGTGCCTGAGGTGTAGTTGATGGTGGCGGTGGCCTCTTCGTCGCCGCCCCAGGGCCGAGGATCCACACCCGACGGGTAAAGGATCGGGTCGCTGTCGGCGCCGATGACGAACCGGTGGGGGACGGTGATGTCGGCCAAGGCGTCTTCGAGTTCGGGATCGACCAATAACACCGAAGCTCCGGAGTGCTTCACGATGTAGGACACCTCCGCCGGCGCCAGGCGGAAGTTGATGGGAACAAGTGTGCGACCCCACCCGCATACCCCGGAGAACGCCGTCAGCAGCCTGGCCGAGTTGTGGGACACCATGGCCACCCGCTCGCCCGGCTCCACGCCCAACGCGTCGAGTCCTGCGGCCTGGGCCCGGGCCCGCCCGGCCATCTCGGCAAAGGTCAACGTTCCCCACGAGGATGCCGGCTGGTCAGGCTCATCGATGACGGCCTGATGTTCGGGGTACGCCGACTCGGCGCGATCGAGGAAGTCCCGCACGTTGAACTGAACGATCACCGCTTCACCGCTTCGTTGGCCTTCATCCTCATTGGCTTTCACCCACCCCGCTGGTTCGTCTCGCCGATTTGCCTCCATTGAACCAAATGTCGGGGGCATGCGCTCTATCGGATCGGTTCTGCTCTCATGGACGGCGGAACGAACGGGACTCGGTAACGTGCTGGCATGCCTATTCCTCGCATAGCCGTTGGGCCCCGCAGCGGATCATTCGCCGTGAGCGCAGTCGAGCAAGGTGGAGGAACGGTCGTCGACATCGGGGATGCGCCCGACGCGTTGATCTGGCTCGATGCCGCTGACGTTGCCGGCCTGGCTGCTGCTTTGCAGGAAGCTCCCGAGGCGAAGTGGGTACAGCTCCCGTTCGCCGGCGTCGAGCGGGTGGCCGAAGCTGGATTGCTCAGCGACCAACGTCAATGGACAAGCGCGAAGGGCGCCTACGGCAAACCGGTGGCCGAGCACGCGCTGGCACTCGCCCTGGCCGGTTTGCGGGTTCTCCGGACCCGGGTCGAGGCGCGTTCGTGGGGGACTCCGGCGGGCACCAGCCTCTATGACCAAAAAGTGACCATCCTCGGTGGAGGCGGAATCACCCACTTCCTTCTGGAGCAGTTGGCTCCGTTCGGGGTCGAGGCGACAGTGGTCAGGCGGCAGGTCGAGCTGGTGCCGGGGGCAGCTCGCACAGTCACCGCGTCCGAACTGCACGAGGTCCTTCCTGGCGCCCAGGTGGTATTCCTAGCCCTGGCGTTGAGCCCGAGCACGACCGGGATCATCGGCGCGCCAGAGCTCGAGATCATGGACGAGGGGGCATGGCTGGTGAATGTGGCCCGTGGGCGCCACGTGGACACCGACGCGCTGGTGGCTGCTCTCACCTCGGGATCTATTGCCGGCGCCGCCCTCGACGTAACCGAACCCGAACCATTGCCCGACGGCCATCCCCTCTGGGACCTGCCCAACTGCATCATCACTCCGCATACCGCCGACACCATCGAGATGATCCGCCCACTATTGGGGGAGCGCATCCGGGCCAACGTGGAGCGGTATGCGGCCGGCCGGGAGCTCATTGGCCTGGTTGACCCGGTGGAGGGGTACTGACGAGATCCCTTCTCGGGGCAACTGAGCTCTTGACCAGGGAGAATGCTGGATGCCCGGATACGTCCGGGGCGGTGTCACACCCTCGGGTCAGGATTGCCCGGACATGGAACACACCCCAGCATCCTCGACCATTGGAGGCCGCATCGTGCCCATCGCCCCTGACCCCCGAGCATCTTGGGTCGCCCACCCGGCGGTCGAGACACGCCGGCCTTCTCCGCCCACAGCTTTCACCATCGATTGCGCTGACTGCGAACATCAATCCACCTCGGTGTGTGACGACTGCGTGGTGAGCTTCATCGTGGATCGCCACCCCGAGGACGCGGTAGTGGTGGATGCCGCCGAAGCCCGAGCCGTGCGCCTGCTCGAGCAGGCCGGCCTGGTCCCAGGTGTCCGTCACTCCCGTCGGGTGGGCTGATCTCACCCGGGACGGCAGTGTCCGGACTCTGATCACGTCCTATCGGGTGCCGTGCCAGCATGGTGCATGCCCCAACCGGCCCCACTCGAAGAGAGCAGCGCCGTTATCGGCGATGGCCTGGTCGACGAGTTGGTGGCTATCGGCCGCAGCCATGGACTTGCGGCGGTTGGCGTAGCCGACGCCGATGTATTCACCGATACTCTCGACGATCTCCTCGATCGCCGGAGCAAGGGCCTCAACGGGCAGATGCAGTTCACCTATCGAAACCCGGAGCGGTCCACCGATCCGAAGCGGATCCTTCCTGGTGCTCGGTCATTGGTAGTGGGCGCGTGGGGATACCGACGGGAGGATGCAGTCCCCGGCGTGGAACGGGGCTCTCGCTCACGCCCCCTGGCCAGGGTGGCCCGATATGCCCACCAGGACAGCTACGCCGCGTTGCGCCAGGCGCTGTCCCCGGTGGCGGAACGGCTGAAGGCAGATGGCTGGCGGGCCACCATCATCAGTGACGACAATGCATTGGTCGACCGGGCGGCCGCACACCGGGCCGGGTTGGGCTGGTTCGGCAAAAACTCCCTGCTGTTGCTTCCCGGTCTTGGATCGTGGTTCCTACTCGGCAGCGTGGTCACCGATGCCCCGTTGGGCTCCGCCCAGGGCTCCGGCTTCGCCCACGGCCGCACACCGGATGCCCACGGCAGTGGCTGCGGCAGTTGCTCTCGCTGCATCACGGCCTGCCCCACCGGGGCGTTGGTTTCTCCCGGCGTTCTCGACGCCCGCCGGTGCCTGGCCTGGTTGGTACAGGCACCGGGCTCGTTCCCCGTGCAGTACCGGGACGCACTCGGCGACCGCATCTACGGGTGCGACGATTGCCAGCAGGTATGCCCGATCAACCGGCTCGCTGAACGCAAAGACCCACCTGCGCCCTCCGAGTCGGAGAGTGAAGCCGATGTCGACCTGCTCGGCCTGCTCGAGTCGAGCGATGCCGATCTGCTCCAACGGCATGGCCGTTGGTACATTGCCCGACGCGACCCCCGGTACCTGCGGAGGAACGCCCTGGTGGCTTTGGGTAACACCGGAGATGGGAACGACCCGGCCACCGAACGAGCACTACGACGTGCTCTCGACGACCCCGATCCAATGATCACCGAGCATGCGGCGTGGGCGGCACAGAAGCTGGGACGGGATGATCTGGTTGGACGAGTGGCGTGACCCACCTTCTCGTCACCAATGACTTCCCGCCCAAGGTGGGAGGGATCCAGGCCTACCTATGGGAACTATGGCGGCGGATGGATCCCGAGACGTTCGTGGTCATTACCGCCTCGTCCGACCCGAGTAGCGAGCAGTTCGACCGCGAGCAGGCGGCCCGAGGTATCCGCATCGAGAGGGTTCCCAGCAGGGTTCTGGCTCCGACCCCGGGGCTGGTTCGCCGTATCCGGGCTACCGCCCGACGGGTTGGCGCCTCACTGGTGGTGATCGACCCGGCATTCCCCCTCGGGGTCATCGGGCCCCGTCTCGGCATCCCTTACGCGGTGGTCCTCCACGGTGCCGAGGTGGCCATTCCGGGACGTCTCCCGGCCAGTCGTGAGCTGCTGGCCTCCACGCTGCGACACAGCATCCTGGCCGTGTCGGCCGGCGGCTATCCGGCGGCCGAAGCCACTCGGGCGGTGCGGGGCCGAGGCATGCCCCCGGTGATCGAGATCCCTCCCGGGGTTGATCTGGAACGATTCCGCCCCCTGTCGGTGTCCGAGAAACTCGACGCCCGTGTCGACCTTGGGCTACCGAAAGACGGACCCCTGGTGGTGAGCGTGAGCCGCTTGGTGCCCCGTAAGGGCATGGACATACTGATCGATGCAGCCGCCGGGTTGCGCACGGCGTTTCCCGACCTGGTAGTGGCAATTGCCGGACGTGGCCGGGACCACGAACGCTTGGCCGGCGAGATTGTCGAGCGGCGGGCTCCGGTCCGGCTGCTCGGCGGTGTATCCGATGACGATCTCCCCAGGTTGGTCGGAGCAGCCGACGTCTTTGCCATGCTTTGTCGTAACCGGTGGCTCGGCCTCGAAAGAGAGGGTTTCGGGATTGTGTTCGTCGAGGCCGCCGCCGCCGGAGTTCCCCAGGTGGCCGGGGATTCAGGGGGAGCCGGAGAAGCGGTCCTGGACGGGCTGACCGGGTCGGTGGTCAAGCGGCCCACCGATGTCGCTACGGTGGTGCGGGCAATCGGAAGACTGCTGGACAATGATCAACTGCGGCGTCGCATGGGGGATGAGTCCCGGCGTAGGGCGGAGACATCCTTCGACTATGACCGGCTCGCCCCTAGGCTGGCCGCGGCACTTGCAGACGTGGAAGGCTGAACCCCGGTGTCGCATCAGACATATCAACCCAAGCAGGAGGACTGAACGTGGCGGAAGTAGCCACCGAGCGCATGTTCGTGACGGCGCCCGCGGAAAGGTGTTTCGCTGTCAGTAGTGACATCGACGCCTATCCACAGTGGGCCGCGGACATCAAAGAGGTCACCGTCCACGACCGTGACGATCAAGGGCGTCCCCAGCTGGTCACGTTTCGCGCCGCCGCCTTCGGCCGGAGCACCAGCTACACCCTGTCCTACGACTACAGCGCGGCGCCGAACGTATTGTCGTGGGTGCAGACACGCGGTGACATCACCTCGAAATTGGATGGGAGCTACGTCTTTGAGCCGACGGCCGACGGGGGGACAGAAGTTACCTATCACCTCGAAGTCGAGATGAAGGTGCCACTTCCGGGCTTCATCAAAATGCGGGCTCAGAGCCGCATCATGTCCATCGCCCTCCGGGATCTGAAAGTCCGGGTTGAGTCGTTAGCGTGATCAGGACAGGAGCCGGACCTTCTCCACGGGCGGCATGAAGGTCGGCACCACACTGCCGCAGTTCCGCGACGAGGCGGACAGTGCTCTTGCCGCTGCGCTCAGGGCGGAGCGGGTCGGTCTCGATGGTGTCTTCTGTTTCGACCACCTGTGGCCGATGGGCCAACCCGGGCGCCCTGCCCTCTCCTCCGGGCCACTTCTCGGGGCTTTGGCGGCGTTGACTTCCGTCATCCACATTGGCACGTTGGTGGCGCGCATCGGATTGCTCCCTGACGAAGTCTTGGTGGACGAGTTGGCCAGCTTGCACGCGATCTCGAATGGTCGACTGATCGCCGGCCTGGGCACTGGAGACCACTTGAGTCGGGCGGAGAACCAGGCATTCGGGATCCCCTTCGAACCGGCCGAGGTGAGGCGGGTCCGAATGGGCGCGGTGGCCGTTGCCGTCGGGGCCCGAGGCATACCGGTGTGGGTGGGGGGAGGACTTCCATCCACCACCGAGTTGGCTCGGACCGTCGGGGGAGCGGTGAACCTGTGGGAGGCGGAGGCCACGCAGGTGGCCGAGATGACGGCGTCCGGGTACGAAGTGACATGGGGTGGCCCGGTGGCCGGGAACGCCGCCCAGATCGAGGAGCGCTTACGCGAGTTGGCCGGAGCCGGGGCCACCTGGGCTGTGTGCGCCTGGCCCGACTCGCTCGAAACGA
This sequence comes from Acidimicrobiales bacterium, assembly GCA_017883075.1. Lineage (GTDB taxonomy): Bacteria > Actinomycetota > Acidimicrobiia > Acidimicrobiales > RAAP-2 > DASZIT01. The sequence goes on along the minus strand of JADGOI010000047.1, from coordinate 10,526 downwards.
TCGCCGAGGCCGTCAACGCAATGCGATGAGCGTGGCGGAGAGGTCTATACCCGCGGGTAGCCTCTCAGGATGGAGTTTCGCCGCATACTCGGACTGCCCCCTTACGTTTTCGCCACTATGAACGACCTGAAGGCCGCAGCCCGTCACGACGGTAAGGACATCATCGACCTGGGATTCGGCAATCCGGACCTGCCATCTCCGGACGTGGCGGTCGAGAAGTTGGCGGAAGCCGTTCATAACCCTCGCAACCATCGGTATTCGGCGAGCCGGGGCATCCCGAAGATCCGCCAGGCGATCGCCGACCTCTACCTCCGCAAGTTCGATGTGGCCATCGATCCCGATACCGAGGTGGTCACGACCATTGGTGCGAAAGAGGGATTGTCCCACCTGATGTGGGTTCTGGTCGGCCCGGGTGACACCGCCCTGGTGCCGTCGCCGTCCTACCCCATTCATATCTACGCCCCCCTGTTTGCCGGTGCCGACGTTCGCCATGTCCGCCTGGACGGGTCTGGGGATGCCACCAATGACCCGCCCGGAGAATCCTTCTTCGACAATCTGATGGAGGCGTGGGAGTCGGCCTGGCCCAAGCCCCGGGTGATCGTGCTGTCCTTTCCCCATAATCCGACGACGGAATGTGTCGACCTGGCATGGATGACCCGCATCGTGGAGTTCGCCCGGGAACACGACATCGTGTTGGTCCACGACTTCGCCTACGCCGATATCGCCTTCGACGGCTACCGGCCACCGTCGATTCTCGAAGTTCCCGGAGCCAAGGAAGTCGCCGTCGAGCTGTACACGATGACCAAGTCGTTCTCGATGGCCGGGTGGAGGGTCGGCTTCATGGTTGGTAACGCCGAGATCGTGCAAGCGCTGACCAAGTTGAAGAGCTATCTGGACTACGGGACGTTTCAGCCCATCCAGATTGCCGCCATCGTGGCCATGAACGAAGCGCCTGACTATCCGAAGTACATCAACGAGTGTTATCAATCCAGACGGGATGCGCTCTGTGACGGAATGAATCGCATCGGGTGGGAGATCACTCCGCCTCGGGGGACGATGTTCGTGTGGGCACCCATCCCCGAGCCGTACAAGGAGATGGGCTCTCTCGAGTTTTCCAAATACCTCCTGAGTGAGGCAGATGTAGCGACCTCACCAGGGGTGGGATTCGGCCCCGGTGGGGATGGTCACGTGCGGTTCGCGTTGATCGAGAACGAGCAGCGGACCGGCCAGGCAATTCGAAACATGCGCAAGGCCCTCACCCGGCTCAACTAGGACCTCCAGCGGCTGGTTTCAGCGGGCTGAGATCCAATGCCGACCGCCACGTCGGCGGTCTTGGCATGGATGGGCGCCCGTCGGGCATCGCACTGGCTGGTCCGGGCCGGGGCCGAGCAGGGGCCGGTCCGAGAACGTCGCGCCAATCACGGACCAAGGGCTAATCGGTAGCTAGAAAGCCCTGTCGACAAAAGGCGATGGCGGCTTCGGCAACCCGGTCGGCATCTTCGCCCCGTTCGAGCACGAAGACTCTGGCCAGATGCGAGGTCACCCCCAGAATGGCTGTCGTCAGCATCACGGGGTCTTCACGCCGGAGCAGCCCGGCGGTGATTCCGGCGGAGACGTGAGGTAGCGCATCGGCCACCAGCTGCTGTTCCCCTAGGCGGATCATCCGGGCAAAGGGCTCTTCGGTGCGAGCGAACTCCATGATGGCAAACAGATGCCGATTGTCGCTGAGCCAGCGGATCGACGAGCGGATGCCTTGCTCAATCCGCCGGGCCGGGTCGTGCTCTCCAGCAATGGCATCTCGTTGGGTGAGTCGCATGCCATGTTGGGCGTCCAGCAGAATCTGGGTGAGGAGCTCGTCTTTGGAATCGAAATACCAGTAGAAGACCCCCTTGCCCACGCCGAGGCCATCCACGATGCCGGCCACCGACGTGGTGTGATAGCCCTCGGTGGCAAAGGTGAGGGCGGCGTAGTCCATCAGATCACGCCGGCGTTTGGCGCCCTTGGGCGTGAGGCGACGGGTCGTCTGGTTCGTCGCAGCCGGGGCGTCCAGGGCCGGGTCATGCACGGGAATTATCACCGTTTCCACCGACGGGTCCACCGTCACCGCCACTGCCACTGCCACCGCCACCGCCGGCCTCGACCACGGTGGCCCGATCGAAGGAAGCCCGCATGGAGACGGCGGAGGATGAGAACAGGGCGCGCTTGGGCAGGCCCAATGAGCGCAGTTCCTCGGCCATGGGGTGGTTGCCGAGCACGAGGGTGGCCCCACCGAATCTGCCGGACACCCCTTCCGAAGATGTCGTCCAGGTGGTCCGGCGCAATACCCCGTGTCGGAAGGAGTAGGTGGGGGGAGCTTGGGATGGAAGTCTCAACCGCCCGCCACCGGCGATCGTCAGCGAAAGCACATGGTCACCCTGGTCGACGAGTCGCACGGTGGTGCCCGAACCGGCCGATCCGCCACCCTGGTTGTCGCCACGGGATTCGTCGATGTCGATGGACGCCACCCACTTGGGAAATCCCCAGATGTCCCTCCCGGCGGCACAGGAGAATTCTTGGTCGACCGGGAGCCGGTGGATATAGACGCCGATGGCCCCGGCCCGGAGCTCCTTCAGCCGGTCGATGGCCGACAGAGGACGAGGAGGGGCGTCGTGGGTGCGGACCACGAAACTCATGGCCACCTCGTGGTAGGGGTCGAGGTCGGTATCGTCATAGCGACAGACGGCCAATGCCATCAGCGCCTTGCCCGGCACCGGACCAGTCACGGTGAGCCCGCTGGGACCCACCAGGCGTTGCGCGGCGGCAGCGGGAACCAGGTACTGGACCGACCACTGGCCGGCCTGGCGGACCTCGACGGGGACGCTCACCGTGCGCCCGAGCACCTCCCACGACGAGGGTCCCACGTGGTCTTCGGCGATGGCAGGTGGACGTTCGGCAACGGGTCCAGAGTCCATGGGGAGCAGTACAGCACAGGCAGCGATACCGTGGACTGTGGCTTACTGGATACTCAAGGGGATCTTGTCCCCGTTCTTGTTCTTGTTCTGGCGGGTCGAGATCGTAGGACGAGAGCACGTTCCGACCCACGGGCCCGCAGTACTTGCCGCCAATCACCAGTCCTTTTGCGACTCGTTCTTCCTTCCTCTGGTAGTGCGGCGCCGGGTGACCTATGTGGCCAAATCCGAGTACTTCGACGACTGGAAGACTGCCTGGTTCTTTCGGGCCGCGGGCCAGATCCCATTGCACCGCGGAGGAGGGGACAAGTCGCAGCGGGCACTGGACACGGCCAAACAGGTGCTGGACGGGGGTGGCCTGCTCGGCATCTACCCCGAAGGGACCCGGTCGCCCGATGTCCGGCTGCACCGGGGCCATACCGGGGTGGCCCGCCTGGCCATCGGCTGTGACGTGCCTATCATCCCGGTGGGTATCGTCGGGACCCGGTCCATCCAGCCTCCTGGACGCCGCCTGATGCGTCCCTTCCATCCGGTGACCGTCCGGTTCGGCCCGCCCTTGACCTATGTCCACAGCGACACCGAGGTGACGACCGGACAACGGTCAGCGCCGGCGAAATCCGGCGCCGACGAAGCTCATCCGGACCCTGATCAAGATGAACTCCGGAAGGTGACCGACACGCTGATGACCGCCATCGCCGGCCTGTCGGGACAGGAGTATGTGGACCACTACGCCAGCCGAGACAAGGCGTCGGCACCTTCGGTACCCAATGGGCACGGCGCCCCCGGCGGCGCTGTTGACGTGGCGTCGTAGCCGACTCTTCATCGAGTGGAAACCAGGCGTTCACATGAACCTCCTAACCTGCTGACATGGCCGCCTATCTGATCCGGTTGCGGCTTCCCGACCGCCCCGGTGCCCTCGGAGCGGTCGCCAGTCGGATCGGCTCGGTGGGGGGAGACGTGGTGTCGATCGATATCCTCCAGCGCGCCGATGGAGAGGTGGTCGATGAGTTCGGGGTGGTGCTGCCCGACGACAATCTCACCGAGCTCCTCAAGGGGGAGATTCTCGAGGTCGACGGGGTGACGTTGGAGGCGTTGCGGACTGTCGAAGGAGCGCTGCCTGATCGTCACGCGGAGATCCTCGAGCTGGCCACCGCCCTGTTTCGCCAGACCTCGCCAACCGGGGTCCTCGAGTATCTGACATCACAGGTCAGGCAGAGCCTGGATGCGAAGTTCGCGGCCACCCTCGACCCGGAAACTCCGCGGCCGGTGGCGGTGGATGGCGATGCTCCATCGGATATCGACCTTGCCAGCCTGGCCCGTCGGTCCGCCGCACCCGACGACAGCAACGACCACATTGCGATGACCAGCCTCACCCGGGCCGGGGTGGTTCTGGTGGTGAACCGCACCGATCTGGTGTTCCGTCCCCGTGAGCGCCTCCGCATGTCCACCATGGCCGAACTGGCGGATCACCGATGGGGCGAATTGATGTCCTGGTCGGCCATCGAGGGACTCGACCTCCCAACGGGGTCGGGCTAAAGATCGGCCACCCAGCCACGCGACTTGTCAAGTGCTCGCAGCCAGGCCTGGTGGGCGAGGTCGGCCTGCTCGGTCGACACGGCCGGAACGAACGAGGCATCCTCGGCCCAGAGGGACGAGAGCTCGTCGAGCGAGCCCCACAACCCCTCGGACAGGCCGGCCAGCATGGCTGCACCCAGCCCGGTGGTCTCGACCGACCGGGGTCGCGCCACCTCGATGCCGGTTTGGTCCGCTTGCAGCTGGAGCAGCAGGTCCATCACCGAGGCCCCACCATCGACCCGCAGTACCAACGGTGGCGTATCGACAGCCGCCGACATGGCGTCGAGCACGTCGCGCACCTGGAAGCTCATCGCCTCTACCACCGCCCGGGCGAGATGGGCCCGATTGACGCCACGACTGAGCCCGACGATGGTCCCGCGGGCGTAGGGGTCCCAGTGGGGGCTCCCGAGACCGGTGAACGCCGGGACGACGACAGCGCCTTCGCTGGTCTCGACCGTGTTGGCCAGAGCCTCCAGGTCCGAGGATCGTTCGATGATGCCCATCCCGTCACGGAGCCACTGAACGGCGGCACCCGAGGCGAATACCGACCCTTCGAGCGCGTAGGACACTGCCTGCCCGCCCACCGAGTGGGCGGCATCGGCGTCGAGGTCCCAGGCCAGTGTGGTGATCAACCCGTCGACCGGCGGCGGGCAGACCGGCCCGGTGGTCATCAAGACGAAACTCCCGGTGCCGTAGGTGACCTTGGTCATACCCGGCGTGAAGCAGGCCTGACCGAAGAGGGCCGCGTGCTGGTCGCCGGCGATGCCACTGATGGGGACCCCGGCCACGGCAGAGTCGGCGCCGAGAGCGCCGGGGGCCACCCGTCCGAACCGCCCACAGGAAGGATGGACAGCGGGAAGGGCTGTGGGTGGGACACCGAAGAGATCGCACAGCTCGTCGGACCACCGGCGCACCACGATGTCGAACAACATGGTGCGCGACGCGTTGGTGGCATCGGTGGCGAACACCCCGCCATCGGTCCCGCCGGTGAGATTCCACAAGATCCACGCATCGACGGTGGCCAGGGCGAGATCGCCGGTATCGGTCACGCCACCTTCCGTCAGTAGCCAGTGCATCTTGGTGGCCGAGAAGTACGGATCGAGCACCAACCCGGTCCGTTCCCGCACCAAGGGGAGATGGCCCGCCTCTACCAGGGCGTCACAGGCCCGGGCAGTTCGCCGGTCTTGCCAGACGATGGCCCGGTGAAGGGGGCGCCCGGTGCGGCGATCCCATGCCACCACCGTTTCCCGCTGGTTGGTGATCCCGATGGCGACAGGGGTTCGCCCGGCCTCGCCGATCCGCCCGGCCACCTCGGCCAAGGTCGCTCGTACCGTCGACCAGATCTCCTCGGAATCGTGCTCCACCCATCCCGGACGCGGAAAGTACTGGGTGAGTTCGCGATGGGCACTGTCGACCACCACACCTCGGGCATCGAACACCTGGGCCCGGACCCCGGTGGTACCGGAGTCGATGGCGATGGCGACGGGGGAGGAGGGCGAGGTCACCTTGGGACGATAGCTATCGATTCGGGCTTCCAGGAGTGCTCGCGAGCCGCAATATTCTGCGAACCTTCGCGAACCGCCTCCGAACAGGAGTTTTGGTGGCCCTGACCCCTACCAAATTCGATCGAATGCGTTGACAGGAGTGTAACTACGCTGCTGTAATGAACCCACTATCTCGTGCTTGGGGAAAGCTCGACCACCATATATTGTGAGTGTACGGTGATATTGGCCAAGAATTCCCCTTGTCGGATCCACGAAATCCAGCACAAATGGCAGGTTGGGGGTTGTTCTCAACAGCAACAGCTCGTTCCAGCCATTCCGCATCCATAACAGCAGAAGCAACAGCAGAAACGCAGAAAGAGGTATCCCCAAATGGCCATCGCCCCGCAGCGGCTCGGTATCGGCATCCGTCGCCATTTCACCAACCCCGATGTCCATCCTTACGACGAGGTCGTGTGGGAGCGGCGCGACGCCCGGATCACCAATTACCGCGACGGCGTGGTGGCGTTCGAGCAGTTGGACGTCGAGGTCCCCGAGACGTGGAGCCTGAACGCCACCAACATCCTGTCGCAGAAGTATTTCCGCGGAACCCCGGGGACCAGCGAGCGCGAGTGGTCGCTGAAGCAGGTGGCCGACCGGGTGGTGGACACCATCACCGCCTGGGGCATGAAGGACGGCTACTTCGTCGACGAAGAAGAAGCGGAGACCTTCCGGGCCGAACTGAAGCACCTGGTGATCCACCAGAAGGCGGCATTCAACTCCCCGGTGTGGTTCAACATCGGGGTGGCCGGCGTCCCCCAGCAGGGCTCGGCCTGCTTCATCCTGGCGGTCGAAGACACCATCGACTCCATCCTCAACTGGTACACGGAAGAGGGCGTCATCTTCAAGGGCGGATCGGGCGCCGGTGTGAACCTGTCCCGCATCCGCTCCTCCCACGAGCTCTTGAAGGGTGGCGGGACGGCGTCGGGCCCGGTGAGTTTCATGCGGGGTGCCGATTCGTCGGCCGGCACCATCAAGTCGGGTGGGAAGACCCGTCGAGCCGCCAAAATGGTCATCCTCGACATTGATCACCCGGACATCGAGGACTTCGTGTGGTGCAAGGCTACCGAAGAGCGCAAGGCACGCGTGTTGCGCGATGCCGGCTTCGACATGGATCTCGACGGCAAGGATGCCATCAGCCTCCAGTACCAGAACGCCAACAACTCGGTGCGGGTGACCGATGAATTTATGCAGGCAGTGGTGGACGGGGCGGAATGGCCGCTGACCGCCCGAGGTGGGCATGAGGTCATCCGTTCGGTGCCGGCCCGCGATCTCTTCCGCCAGATCGCCCATGCCGCATGGGAGTGCGCCGACCCGGGCATGCAGTTCGACACCACCATCAACAAATGGCACACCGCATCCAATACGGGCCGCATCAATGGATCCAACCCGTGCTCGGAGTACATGCATCTCGACAATTCGGCGTGCAACCTGGCCAGCCTCAACCTGATGAAGTTCCTCCACGCGGACTCGTCATTCGATGTGGACGGTTACAAGTCCGCCATCGAAGTGATCTTCACCGCTCAGGAGATCATCGTTGGCAACGCCGACTATCCGACCGAGAAGATCACCGAGAACTCCCGGCGCTTCCGCCAGCTGGGTATCGGGTACGCCAACCTGGGCGCGTTGCTGATGGCCCAGGGCCTTCCCTACGATTCCGATGAGGGCCGGGCCTGGGCTGCGGCCATCACCGCGCTGATGACCGGGCACGCCTATTCGACGTCAGCCCGCATTGCCGCCCGGATGGGTCCGTTCGCCGGCTATCACGAGAACATCGATCCCATGCAAGGGGTGCTGCGCATGCACCGCGATGCGGTTGCGGTGATCGATGAGGAGCGGGTGCCGACCGAGTTGCTGTGCGCCGCTCAAGAGGCATGGGACCTGGCGGTGGAGTTGGGCGAGGAGTACGGGGTGCGCAATTCGCAGGCCAGCGTGTTGGCTCCCACCGGAACCATCGGGTTGCTGATGGACTGCGACACCACCGGCGTGGAACCCGATCTCGCCCTGGTCAAGACCAAGAAGCTGGTCGGCGGGGGCACCATGTCCATCGTCAATCAGACGGTGCCGCGGGCTCTCGTCCGGTTGGGGTACTCACCCGACCAGGTGGTCGAGATCATCGCCTACATCGATGAGCACAAGACCATCGTAGGGGCGCCCTACCTGTCGGCCGAGCATCTGGCCGTATTCGCCTGTTCCATGGGCGACAACACCATCCACTACCTCGGCCATGTGCGGATGATGGGGGCGGTCCAGCCGTTCATCTCCGGAGCCATCTCGAAGACCGTCAACCTGCCCGAAGACGTCACTGTCGAAGATGTCGAACAACTGCATATCGATGCGTGGCGGATGGGGATCAAAGCCGTGGCCATCTATCGCGACAACTGCAAGGTGGGCCAGCCGCTGTCGACCACCAAGAAGGAAGGGTCCGGCATCGCCGAGGGAGTCGCCACCGGAATCGTCGAGGGTGGCGATAGCGCACCGGCGGGCTCGGAGGCGGAGGCCCACGCCCGTGAGTTGGCCGAGAGGATCGTTGGGCTCGAGACGGCACTGGCTCACGAAAAGGCACGAACGGCAGACACGGTGTTGGTCGGAGCCGTGCGGGAGCGCCTGCCCCGCCGGCGCAAGTCGTCCACCTTCGCCTTTCGGGTGGCGGACTGTGAGGGATACGTCACGGTTGGAGAGTATGAGGACGGGCGCCCAGGTGAGGTCTTCATGAAGGTGTCGAAACAGGGGTCGACCCTGGCCGGCATCATGGATGCGTTCTCCATCTCGGTGAGTCTCGGCCTGCAGCATGGCGTGCCACTGGCCACCTATGTCCGCAAATACACCAACATGCGGTTCGAGCCGGCAGGGATCACCGACGATGCGGATCTCCGCATTGCCACCAGTCTCGTCGACTACATCTTCCGACGGTTGGCCGTGGATTACCTTCCGATGGCCGAGCGGGCCGAACTGGGCGTGTTGTCCACGGCCGAACGGATGCAACCGACGCTTCCGGGTGTGGAGGAGACTGCCACCGAGTCGAAGGGAATCAGCGGGATGGACGCCGAGGACCCGCTGACGTCCTTCGTGGTCGAAGGCAGTGCTCCGGATCCGATCGGGGCCCCGGCGGGCCCGGGCTCCCCGACATCTGCGGGCTCGCGCATCTCAAGCGGCCGGCCGATCGCCCGGTCCGAGCCCCGGGACGCTCCGTACTGCTACCAGTGTGGCAATGCCATGCAGCGGGCCGGCTCTTGTTACGTGTGTGGGAGCTGCGGTACCACCAGCGGTTGCTCGTAACGTCGGACCAGTCTGATGTGAGGGAGAACTGTTCGCCGGCCACCACCGGGATTCGATACGTGCGGGGTTGGCAACAGCACCCCTGACGCTGGATCGCCTGCGGATTGCCGCACCAGACCCGCTGGTCACCAACTTTCTCGAGGCAGATGCCCTGACCAGCGATATCGCGATTCGTCCTCAAGGATCGGCCGCGAACTGTCGAAGGTCCGGAGTAGCGTTCATGCGGCTATGACAAAGGAGTCCCGATGCGACATCCGTCCAAATGGGCAAAGTTGAGCTCGATCTGTACACTCGCCGCCGTGCGGACCCGCCCCCGACTCCGGAGCTTCTCCGCTCTGTTTGCCTTGATATCCATTGTTGGAGTGTTGGCCATCGTCCTATCGAGCGGCGCGCTACCCACGAATGCAAAGGCAGCTGCCGGAACTACTCACGCCTCGACGACACATTCGTATCAGCCGGCGCCGCCGTCGAACACCCCATCCTGTGGAAGGCAACAGACACTGGTGGCGGACGGGACCACTTGGGTATGCACATTCGACTCTGAGTTCACCGGCACCTCCCTTGACACCAGCCGGTGGGTTCCGATGGAGACGGCGACCAGTGGCTACACGTCCGGGCTGGCCGCGTGTTTCGTCAACAGTCCCAACAACATCTCGGTCGGCAATGGCTATCTGAGCCTGACCGCCCGCAAAGAGGCCGCTCCGTTCATCTGCCACGACCCGTATGGCAACTTCACGACGCAGTACACCAGTGGGTACATCACGTCCTTTGGAAAATTCGCACAGGCCTACGGTCGATTCGAAGTGAAGGCGAAAGTCCCGGCGGCAGTGGTCGCCGGGCTCCAATCGTCCTTCTGGCTCTTCCCGCAGGACATGACGAAATACGGGGCATGGCCGGCATCGGGTGAGATCGACATCGCCGAGACGTACAGTGAGTTCCCGGGCTTGGCTATCCCCTACATCCACTACAGTTTCGACCCGCTCGACGTGAATCCCCTCACCAATCGGAATACCGTCACCGCCTACAACTGCAACATCAACCCGAACCAGTTCAACGATTACGTGGTCGAGTGGACGCCGAGCATGATCACCATGATCTACAACGGCACGACCTGTTTGGTTGATAACTGGAACCCGTCTCCTCAGACCAAGCCCCAGCCCTTCGACCAACCGTTCTTCATCAA
>JADGOI010000137.1 GCA_017883075.1 Acidimicrobiales bacterium | reverse complement strand
GACGTCTGGGCGCTTGTTGGATCTGACAATCTCAATCGTCGGTCCTGGACCCACGACTCTGAGGTGTCCTGCTCGATTCTCGACGCACAACTCGATGATCGAGTACCGCTCGATCCGGCAGGGCTCGGTGATGGCAGCCGTCGATTCGCCCGCGATCTTCGTATACAACTGTGGGCGGAGCACCTGAAGCGCTCACCCAGTGATGTCACCCTCCTCGATATCCAGAACGCTGCGGACCTTTGGAGGAGCAGCGCCTTGGATCTCATGCATTCCAAGGTCGCAGTGGGCGGAGGGGAAGAACCGCCCAGTCGAGTGCGCACCCACGAAGTTGAACCCGTGTTGCCGCGGGACAGGAGGTGGGCCGAGCTTGCATACCGCTTGGTGTTCGATCCCGATGGTCGACCCCGCGACTTTCGAAAGCGACGCGACTTTTGATCGGGCCAGTGCTGTATTCCGAGTTGGCCACGTGGGGCAATGGAGTAACGAAGGGGGAGTTCGGTGAATGTTCCGCCTCCGAGCTGACTGCGGAATGTTGCAGGAATTCGTTGCTTCAAGGTGAAGGGCGCCAAAACCCTAATTGTGCCCCTGGACTGGCACTTCTCGTTGGGACTCGAACATCATTGAGCGTGGCCTTCTCGCTCCTCTCTATCGGACTGTGTCGGATCCTCGGTCTCGTCGTGTCGTCCCGGCGCACGGAGTCGGACAAGGACATCGAGATCATGGTGCTGCGTCACCAGGTGCGTGTTCTCGAACGCCAGCTCCACGCCCGGGTTCGCTAACGTCCTGCCGATCGAGCGATCCTCGCGGCACTCAGTCGATTGCTCTCTCGTGACCGGTGGCGCTCCTTCCTGGTCACCCCCGACACCCTGCTGCGGTGGCACCGGCAAGCGGCCAAACACAAGTGGCGCCGGTGGCGGAAGCGACGTGGGCCCGGTCGGCCGCCGCTGAGCGACGATCTGGTCGATCTCATCGTTCGTATCGGTCGTGAGAACCGAAGCTGGGGATGTGTCCGCATCCAGGGCGAGCTGCGAAAGCTCGGGATCCGCATCTCGGCCACCTCGATCCGGCGGGTACTGCGCCGATCTGGCCTGGGCCCCGCTCCTCGTGGCGGGCAAACCTGGGCCGAGTTCCTCCGTTCCCAGGCCCACAGCGTGCTGGCCACCGACTTCTTCACCGTGGACACGGTGTCGCTCAAACAGCTCTATGTGCTATTCGTCGTCGAACTGTCCACACGGCAGGTGCACATCCTCGGCGTCACCGATCATCCAACCGGTGCATTCGTCACCCAGGTGGCCCGCAACTTCGTAGGAGACCTGGCTGACCGCACTCGATCCATCAAGTTCCTGATCCGGGACCGGGACACCAAGTTCACCGCCAGCTTCGACGAGGTGTTCCGCACCGAGGGCATCCGGGTGATCAAGACCCCCGTCCGATCTCCTCGGGCCAACGCCTATGCGGAGCGCTGGGTGAGAACCGTGCGGACCGAGTGCCTGGACCGGACGCTCATCCTGGGCCGGGGGCACCTCCAACGGGTGCTGCGGGAGTACGTCGGCCACTACAACCAACAGCGGCCCTACCGAGGGGTCGACCTCGGCGTGCCTGCACCCGCCAGCACGATCAAGATTCCACCCCCGTCGGTCAACGTCGTTCGTCACGACGTGCTGGGCGGCCTCATTCACCAGTACCACCCGGTGGCCGCGTAGCCAGAGGGACGTCAGGGGAACGTCGGGGGTACGTTCTTCGCCGGCCTGGAGTTGGAAGTCTCGAGGGAGGAGATCGCTCCAAGGCGTCGCCACGGCTCACACCCGATGACAATGACTCGTGGCCGGCGAGTGCGCGTTCAGGAGTTGCTGTCAGGGCGAGACCGTAACGTCTCGACAGCGGAGATGGACTCCCGGTCGGGCCCGTGCGTCACGATCGAGATATTGGTGTCCTACAGCCGTGATGATTTCTTGGCGGACCCGAATTGGGGCATCGAGTCCAAGCAACTTGGGCCGCCGATCCATGATGGCCAAGCAGCGGTCAACGGCGAGGTCTTCACGACTAGTTGCGCCCGCAAGGATATGGGAAACCCGGAGCAATAGCGTGGGGAGTGGCTCCGACTAGGGCGCAGTCCGACCAGGTCAACCGAGTTATGTCGGCAGCCCACCGTGGTGATGTCTCAAGACCTCGGAGACAGATGTCGCGAGACATCGGAGACACGCTGGTCATTCCTGGGACTGAGACCGCTGGCGAGCGTCACCGTCAGCCGGTCCTCGCCTGCCTGGCCCAGGGGCCGTGCGTGTGCTTGCCTTGTGCCCGGCACCTGGGATCGCCGCACGAGCAGCGCCCCGCCTTGACGGTGTGCATCGGGACGACCGACCACCCACCGGCCGCCGCGTCGAGGGCTGCGCGGGCCCGCGGTGTTGGTGCCTGGCTCGTTCCGGGCCGCACGGCTACGCCACTGTGCCGGCACGGCGGACATCCTCCACCAGGGCGGCGAGTCGGTCGTAGTGAGAACCCTTCCAGTAGATCCGGTCGCACTGCGGGCACCTGCAGAAGTCATTGAAGTCCCGCTGCGTACGGGGCGGCAGGCGATGTGCCAAACCCTCCTTCGCCACCGGTTCGAGCATGCCATTGCACTCGAGGCACCGGCCGAATGGGGAGATTGCCCTGAAGAGGTCGAACCGTCGCAGGACCTCGGTGGTCTGGCGACGACAGTCGGTCTCCCGCACAAGATAACCGTAGACAACCTTGGCACGCTTCAAGATGCCTCGATCCCTGGTGAGGAGGGTCCGCTGCTCGGCTACCGAGATCGCCGCCAGCTCGTCGTCCGTGATGTCGTTTCGCCAGATGCAGTCGAAACCGAGGAGCCGAAGGGTTCGGGCCAGCCGGCCGAGGTGGACGTCTAGGACGAATCGAGGATCTGGAAGCCGTGGAGGATCCAGCCTCACTAGCGGTAGCGGCGATGGCGCCAGCGACTCGACCACCGGATAGACGCTCATCCGGTCGCCGTCATGCAGTTGGTGCCCGAAGTCCACCGACTCGCCATTCACCAAGATCACGGCGATCTCGGTGTGCGGCACACTGAGCGACTCCGCCAGATCCTTGACCGTTGTGCCGGCGGCCACCTCAGTCCTGATGGGTCGTCCACGTCTTCCCGGCGGCAGGAGCTCGTCCAAACCGTCGAAGAACCGGACTTCGACGCGGTAGGGCATCCCGGCCGAGCCTACGGTCCCAGGATGCCGGTCGTATCGCAGTGGCCTCAAGGCCATCACCGAGCAAGCCCGCGCTAGATCTACTACTCCGGCACGTTTGTGATTCAGCTGGCGTGGGTGCCGAGAATCTCATCCATCGCCTTGATGAGGAGTTTTTCAGTGTCGGTTGTACCACCAACGATGTGGGAAATCGGAGCCCATAGCGTGGGGAGCCCATAGCGTGGGGAATAGACCGTGAGGCGTGAGGCGCTCTCCTGGTCAGTTGGGTTCTGTCGCTAGCCCACCGTGGGGTTCCGACAGAACCGGGTCTGGTTCACCGAGCACCACACAGCTGTTTGAGCCGGCCACTCCGGGGCCGCTCTTCAGCCGTGTTGCCAGATCCGGTTCTGGAAGCTGCGCACCCCTCCCAAGGACACCTGGTCAAGCGAGGCGATGTCGTCGCCGTCGATACTCCAATGGAGCGCCCCGGCGTTCTCCTCGGCCTGGTGCCGGTCCTTGGCACCGGGAATCGGGACGACTCCCTTGGCGATCACCCAGTTCAATGCCACCTGGCTGGGCGTCTTCCCCCCGTGCTTCTCACCCACCCGCCGCAGTTCGCTTACGACACCGTCGACGACCTCCATCGGATGGTTCGAGAAGTTCCGCTTGCCCTGCGGCGGCCGGGCCACCGAATACTTTCCGGTGAGTCGGCCTTGGCCGATCGGTGAATAGGCGAGCGGCACGACACCCAGGTCCTTACACGCCGTCAGCAGCCCACTGGTCTCCGGAGCGCGTCGCAACAGCGAGAATTCGATCTGGTTCGTGGCCAACCGCAGGCCGCGTTTTCGCAGCTCCGCGTCGATGGACCGGGTCTCCTTCACCGAGTAGTTGGATACACCGACCGCCTTGACAAGGCCGGCGTCGTGGGCATCGGCCAGGGCATCGGCCATCGCCGCGTGGGAGCGAAGGCTGACAGGGCCGTGGATCTGGTAGAGATCGACCGCCGGTACGCCGAGCCTCCCCAGCGACAACCGCAACGACTTCATGAGTGCAGCGCGAACCTGCAGCTTCCATGGCGACGGCATGAACTTCGTGGCCACCACGACGGACGCAGCCCGGCCGGGATCGCCGGCCAGAAGTTCACCGATGATCCGTTCGCTCTCTCCCTTTCCGTACACCTCGGCCGTGTCGAACAAGGTGACTCCGGCGTCGATCGAGGCGTTCCACGCCTCGTGGATCGAGGCTCGGGTGAGGTGGGTGTCGTAGCCGCCCATGCCCCAGGTCGAGCGGTCACCCCAGGACCAGGTCCCCACGCCCAACAGCGGGATCGAGACGTCGGTCCCCTCCAGTGTGTGCCGGTCGGAGGTCATGTGGACACCGTATCTTGTCCGGACGAATGTCCACCTGCTCCGATCATGGTTCGTATCGAGACGAACGACCTCTACGGGTTGATGGTCGAACGCCATCGCCAGGGTGCAACGGTGATCACGTCGAAACGAACGTGTGCCGGTTTCGGATGAGTTGCCCGCCCACATGGCCGACCCGCCGCACGCCCATTCCGCCATCGACCGGGTCCGAAGCGAGCTGGTGAGGTTGGAGGTCGTCCTGGCTGTGGACGGCGGTCGTATGGTGGCTTGAGATGAACCTCCGCGCCTCCAACAGTGCCTGGCGGACCGTGTCGCCGCCGGGCTTCGGCGAGCCGCCGGCGTGGAGTCGCGGCCGACACGTCAGAGAGTGAGGAGCTGAAGATGACTGAGATCAGTGGTGGTGAGTTGCTGGCAAGAGCGATGGAGGTGGAGGGCATCGAGTTCCTGTTCGGGCTGCCCTCGCCGGAGAGTGACCCGCTGATCTCACAGCTGGAGGCGCACGGCATCCGCCTGGTGCCGGTGCGTCACGAGGCAGCAGGTGTGCACATGGCCGAAGGCCTCTACAAGACGACGGGCCGCGCATCTGCCGTGCTGGGGAACCCCGGGCCCGGGTCTGCGAACCTGCTGCCCGGCGTGATCACGGCGCGCCACGAGGGCGTGCCCGTGCTCGTACTGACCTCCCAGCACCGGCTGGGTATCGCCTACCCCTCGCCGCCTTCTACGTTCCAGGGTCAGGATCAGCTCGATGTATTTCGTCCGACGGTCAAGTGGGGAGGACCCATCCTCGAATGGGTGCGGATCCCCGAGGTGCTGCGCCTCGCCTTTCGCGAAATGTGGAACGGGCGGCCCGGCCCGGTGCACGTCGAGCTACCCGCCCCCATCCTCTATGCCATGGGAGACGACCAGACCGCGCCGGTCATCCCTCCAGCCAGCTACCGCGGGACGGGTCCGCACGCCTGCGCCGCGCAGCTCGACGAGGCGGCGGTGTTGCTCGCCGGAGCGGAGCGGCCGGTCGTCATCGCCGGCACGGGGGTCGACCGGGCCGATGCGAATGACGCTCTCCTGCAGATCGTCGACCTGCTCGGTTGCCCGGTCATGACATCGATGGCGGGCCGTGCGACCGTGCGCTCGGACCATCCGAACTACGTCTTCGGGTTCAGCACGGCCGGTGACGCAGTCAGGAACGAAGCCGACATCCTCCTCATCGCCGGCTCGCGAGTGGGGAACCTCGATCTGCCCTACGACAAGTACTGGGGCGACCCCACCGGCCAACGCGTGATCCAGATCGATATCGACCCGCTCCACCTCGGCGTCACCCGCCGTCTGAGTCTCGGGATTCTCGGCGACGCCCGGGGTGCGCTCGAGGGAATTGCCGAGAGGCTGCGCGCCATGGATCTGCCGGTCCGCGATGGAGGCGACCTCGCGCGCTATCGGGCGCTCGACGAAGAGACCCGGATGGTCCAGGCGACGCCGATCCTCGAATGGGCGGGCGCCGGCATCCATCCCGCACACGCCGTCGGCGTGATCGGCGCAGTCTTCGGCCCGGACGCGGTCTACACGGTTGACGGCGGCAACACCTCGCTGTGGGCCTATTCGGTGCTGCCGCCGACGCGCCCGCGCTCTTACCACTCGATCCTCGAACTCGGCATGCTCGGCACGGGCATCCCCTCGGCGATCGGCGCCAAGCTCGGGGCACCGGAGCGCGAGGTCGTGTGCATCACCGGCGATGGGGCCGCCGGCTTCAACATCATGGAGATGCAGTCCGCGGCCCGTGAGCAGCTTGCGATCACCACGATTGTCTTCGCCGAGGGCTGGTGGACGATGGAGGAGCCGAACGAGCTCGCGCTGTACGGCAGGACGTTCGGCACGGCGCAGGGGGAGGTTCGCTGGGACCTGGTCGCGCAGGGCCTCGGCTGCCACAGCGAGTACGTAGAGCGCATCGAGGACCTCGAGCCGGCGCTGCGCCGGGCCCAGGAGTACGACGGCCCCAGCCTCATCTGCGTGCGCACCGACCATGACGC
>JADGOI010000046.1 GCA_017883075.1 Acidimicrobiales bacterium | reverse complement strand
GCCAATTGCGACGAGCAATGAGGGAGCGGGAGCTGTCCTGTTGCCGAGCATGGTTACCCCTCGCGTCGACAGTTCGATGACAAAGAGTCCGTAGAGCCGCTTCAGCGACACCGTACCCACGGTGAAGAGGTCCGTCCGTCCCCACCATGCCGTGTGCCTGGGTAGCCAAGGACTCCGGCCAGGTGGGCCCGATTCGCGGCACTGGCCCGGGACGATTTCGCCGCAGGGCCCGTCGGATCGAACTCGCTGAGACGCTGATACCAGGCTTTCGGACCCGGTCCGTCGGGCGAACCGGACAAGGCCAAAGAGCCGGCACGGGCCGAGGTGAGCAGTGAGATAGCCGCGGTGGACGATTGCTGAACGTCGATGCGAAATGCCAGTCCAGAGGCCTTTTCGCATGTTCGGCATCCTTCACCGCGAGGCCCGGGCAACCGGCTCGACGGAAGGGACGGTAATGGCCGAAAGCCACCTCCTCCTCTTTGGGAAAGGGGAGATCGACTGGCTCGACCGACCGGTTGGGCAACCGCGACCTCAGCCCGGCCGGCACCAGCCGTCATGTGTCGAAATGCACCACGCCGCCGTTCTCCGTGAGGCGCCATGCTCCCGAACGCCCCCCGGACTTCTCCCAGACACACAGGCCCTCGATGCTCATGTCGGGGTCCCGGGACTTGCACATGTCGTAGATCGTGAGCGCCGCCACGGCTCCGGCAGTGAGTGCTTCCATCTCAACCCCGGTGCGGTCGACAGAGGCGACCTCCACCTCGATCGCCACATGGTTCTCGGCCACCGTGAAGGCGATGCGAATGTCCTGGAGCAAGAGCGGGTGGCACAGAGGCAACAGCTCGGATGTTCGCTTGGCCGCCTGGATGCCCGCCACGCGTGCCGTCTCGAGAACGTCGCGGGCCACGATAGTCCCCTCGGCGAGCTGGGCGACCGTCTCCCCACGCATCGCGACTCGGCACGCCGCACGTGCCCGTCGACAGGTCGGCGCCTTTTGGGTGATGTCGACCATGTGTGCCCGCCCACGCTGATCGAGATGGGTGAATCCTTCGTTGGTCAAGGTGCACCTCCGGTCTGCCCGTTCGGCATCCGGACCGGGGTCCCCACGCCGGGTCGGTCAGTCACCGAGTTCGGCGGCGAGGCGCTCGCCGGCGAGGCGGGCCGCGACCGGGTCGATATCAGAACCTCCGACGAGCCAACACGAGACGGGAGCCGCGGTCCGCTGAGAGGCGCGGGCGGCGATCCCCGCCAAGTCGAGTAAAGCCTCGATTTCTGGCTCGGTTGGCTCGGGGACACCGAGCTCGGCGGCGAACCGACGAATCCACTCACGATCCGTGATGGTCACGATCGGTCATGATAGTCGGAAGGTCCGTTTGAGCGCGAAGGTCATCGCCCTCTCAGATGGTGCGTACGTCGGCGAGCGCGAAGATCGACCGGGCCAACACTCGGTCGCCTCCCACGAGGAAGGGCCGGGACGACTTGGCGGTGGTTGGCCCAGAACGTCCCGGGGTCCCCCCCAGGGGGGTGGAGCCTCGACGCGGTCCTCGAAGTCGTTCTGCACGTGCTGGCGCTTCTCGTCGATGATCGTGATCGCCACCATCGACACCCTCCAATCCGACGCGCCCTGCTGATCGCGGACGACCACCGTCGGTACCCGAACCATGGGCCGGTCGAGGGGCACCGGCCCGATCAGCCCCCCGACACGGGGGGCAGCACGGCAAGCTCGTCCGATGGCACGAGCGCATGTTCGGCGGACGCCGGCTCGCCGTTCACCCACACCGTCGAATGTTCCAGAACGGCACCCAGCGCATCTCCGAAACGGACACGCGCGGCCCGGAGAACTTCCTCGACGGTTTCCCCCTGGAGATCACACACCGACGCACCGGCCGCTTCGCGTGCGGTACCGAAGAGACGAACTTGCACCATGATGTCACCCTCCAATCATCGACATCGAGCGTCCCGGCCGCAGGAACGTCGGATCATTGATCCCATGACCGGGGAATTCCGCCCATACGGCACGGCGGATCATGAGAGCTAGATCGTCATCCGTACCACCGTCACGGAGGACCTTTCGTACCGATAGTTCTTCATCGGCAAAGAGGCAGTTACGGAGCGATCCGTCCGCGGTCAAGCGCAGCCGATCACAGGTTCCACAGTATGGACGGGTCACACTGGCGATCATGCCGACCTCACCCTTTCCGTCCAGGAAGCGGTAGCGCTCGGCCGGTTGCGATGCCTCGGCACCGATGCGGGCGAGGACTTCGTCGGCTGGGACCACGAGATCCCGGCGCCACTCACCATCTCCGTCAAGTGGCATGAACTCGATGAAACGCATCACCCGTCCGGTAGTCCGGACAAATGCCGCAAACGATTCCCCTTCGTCGTCGTTCAATCCGGCAATCAGTACGACGTTCACCCTCGCGGGCGAGAGCCCCGCCGCCTCGGCCGCGTCCATTGACGCGAGCACAGTTGCAAGGTCCCCCCGGCGACGAATCCGGGCGTATCTGTCGGGACGGGAGCGGATGGTGGACGACACCCCTGACCGATCACGTTCTCCGCTGACCGTGGATGGAGTTCCGTGCAATTGGGCAGTGGCCGTGACCCCGGGCGCGACAGTCAAGGCCCTGACTCGGTGGCCGGCACGGCATCGGGTTCGAGAAGCATCACGGGCACTGTCTCGCCGGCATCGATGCCCTTGCCGTCGGGAAGGAACGCGAGAGCATTGGCCAATGCCATGGATCGGAGTTGGTGTGAACCCTGCCCACCCACCGGCCGGGCGAGCAGCCGACCTTCGCCCACGCTCACGACGACTCGGACCAGATGCAGTTTCCCGTCAGGCTGACGAACCAGGGGTTTCTCTACCGTAGCGATCAATCGGGGACGTTCGAGGACGGTGTGTCCCATCATGAAACGGAGCGCCGAGCGTGCCAGCAATTCGAAGCTGACCATCGCTGACACGGGATTGCCGGGCATGCACAAGACAGGTGTGTCCCCCGGACCGATCGTCGCGAAGCCGAATGGTTTGCCGGGCTTGATCGCCACTTCCATCCAATGTGCCGACCCTCCCGAAAGCCGACCGAGGACCGTCTTCATGTGGTCGGCAACGCCCATGCTGACGCCACCCGAGGTGATGACGGCATCGCAGTCCCTGGCCGCACCCTCGATCGCCGCAGCGATTCCGCTCTCGTCGTCTCCAACGACGCCCAAGTCGACCGGATCACACCCTGCCGTGCGAACAAGTGCGAGGAGTGCGTGACGGTTCGAGTCTCGGATCTGCCCGCGCCCCAGCGGACCCGGATCCATCCGAATCTCGTCGCCGGTCGAGAGCACACCCACGCGCGCTCTCGGGTAGACGATGACCTCAAGTACTCCGACGCTTGCCAGCACTCCGATGTGCACCGGCCGGATCTCGATACCGGAGTCACAGACCACGTTTCCATTGGAAACATCCTCACCCGCATACCGAACGTGCTGCCCGGTCCGCACGGCGGCCTCGAGGACGACATTGTCGCCCTCGAGAGTCGTGTACTCGATCATGCATATGGCATCCGACCCTGGAGGCATTGGCGCACCCGTCGTGATCGCCATTGCCTGGCCCGGCCCGAGCGGTGCGTCGGCGGAATGCCCGGCTGTGACCTCGCCGACAATGCGAAGGCGACAGGGAGCCTCTCTGGCATCCTCGGCACGCACTGCATAGCCATCCATAGCCGCATTGGCAAAGGCTGGGACATCCTCCGCCGCGATGACCGGCGCGGCAACCACGGCTCCAAGGGCCTGGTCGAGAGGGACTGAGCGCGGTGCGAGCCGATTCAAGGAGCTGAGCAACTGGCGACGCGCCTCTTCGAGTGGAACGGTTGGACCCGGTCGGTCGTGTCCGGCCACCGACTCAGGGACCCTCGGCCAGGTCGGCGACCTCTGTCAGGTCGTGGGTACAAAGCCCCCAGTCCGAGCCACCTTCCCATACCTCGCGTTTCCAAATGGGTACGGTTGCCTTCAAGGTGTCGATGCACCAACTCGACGCCTCGAACGCTTCCCGGCGGTGGGGTGCCGAGACTGCGACGACAACAGACATCTCGCCGACGGCGAGCGTTCCGACCCGGTGAAGCAGCGCCACCCGACCGAGTCCGGGCCAGCGCGAACATGCCGCCTCGGCGAGAGCCGCGAGCCGCGGCTCGACCTGCTCCGTGTAGGCCTCGTACTCGAGGCACACCACGCCGGGCCGGCCGTCGGAGTGGTCACGGACCGTCCCACAGAAGATGTTGAGCCCGCCACACGCAGGGTCGATCGCCCAGGCCGCTACGTCCACCAGGGGAAGCGGGTCCCTACTCACCTCCACCCAGATCATCGACGAGGCGCTTCCGGGCATACGAACACTGTAATGGTGGGCTCGTGGCCGGATAGATCCGGCCGGGGGCGGTGACCCGGTCACCTCAAAGTCGGGGGTTCGCTACACCTCGGGCGATCCCGAGTCGGGCCAGGTCCTCAGGTGTATCGATGTCAGCGAAGGCGGAACCCGCGGTGAGATGGCCCCACGCATCCTCGCGGAGGAATTCGGTCCCTTCCCCGAAGAGGCCCCGCAACGACCGTTCGCCGGATGCGGCCGCCACAGCAGCCTGCTCCAGGGTGGCGGCCGACCAGCGCGCGCACAGCGGCTGACGTCTCCCGTTCACCACCGGGACGACCGAGCCGGACCCCGGCCAGTCCGCCAACAGGCGGAGTATCTCGACGGTCACCAGGGGGAGATCGCCAGCGACGACGAGCACTGGGCCGCGATGGCCGGATTGGGACAGCGCCACCCAGCCGGCGACGATCGCTACCAGCGGACCCTCCCCTGGCGGCTCCTCGCGCAGGGAGGGAAGGCCCGAGTAACCAGGTCCGACTTCGAACGCGGGAGACACGGTGGCCGCAAGTTTGGCGCCGACGATCTCGGCACAGCGATGCCCGTCAATAAGCAACGCTGCCTTGTCGAAACCCATGCGCCGACTGCGGCCGCCCGTCAGGAGGATGCCCGCCAACCCACCGACGGCTTCCTTCAGAATCATTGTCCGAGGCTAGATCGCCCACGGACCCAGGTCGCTCGGAGGAGGGGCAGGCTGACCGGACACGCCCGCTTCGCCTCACAAGACATCGCACACACCGACAATGACAACGCCGTTATCCGGACATGTTGGATTTGAGGATGTACTCGTTGTGGATGTGGGGGAGCGTCCCGCTACGCAACGGCATCTGGGTAGGAGACAGCGGAGCTGCTGGGCGTGAACGGTGCCCCCCGTGAGATGCAACTCCGAGGTCACTGCGCGGCACGGTGGGGAACCCGGGGCGGTGAAGGGGACTGCGGGTCAGGAGAATACCCCGACATGTCACCACCGCCTACCGGTGGCTATCCGTCCTGCGCGGGATACGTGTCGATCTGCGTGGCTTTGACCGAAGCCCACACCGGTGACCCTTCGGTCAGGCCGAGTTCTGCCAGCGAGACGGCGGTGATCTCCGCGGTCACGGGGACCGGTTCGTCGACGAGCACCCGCGCCCGATCACCCATGAGGTGGATCTCATTCACCCGGGTCGGCCAGGTATTCCGGGGGCTCCCCCCAGGGCGCTCCGGGTAGAGGGCGATGCCCTGGGGCGCAATGACCACGGATACCACGCCGGTCGCCGGACTGGCCGCTTCCAGGGTGGCGCCGTTGGCCAGGGTGAGGGTCGTCCCACTGGCGCGGGCGCTGAGGAGGTTCAGCCCCATCAGCCCAGCGACGTACGTGGTGCGGGGATGGGTGGTGATCTCCTTCAGGGTCCCCTGTTGGGCCAGCCTCCCGGCTTCGATGATGACGAGCCGATCGGCGATGGCCGCGGCGTCGAGGGGATCGTGGGTCACCATCACGCACGATCCGGTGAACTCGGCGAGGTGGCTCCGCAGCTGGTGGCGGACCGATCCGCGGGCGCCCACGTCCAGGGCGGCCATGGGCTCGTCGAGCAGGAGGAGCCGGGGGTCGGTGGCCAGCACGCGGGCCAGCGCCACCCGTTGGGCCTCTCCGCCCGAGAGCTGACGGGGCTTCGACTGGGCCTTGTCGGCCAACCCCATGCGACCCAGCCACTCGAGTGCCCGGTCGTTGGCGTCGGCCTTGTTCGCCCCGCGGCTCCGGAGACCGAACGCGACGTTGGCCACAGAGGTGAGGTGGGGGAAGAGGAGGTAGTCCTGGAAGAGCATCCCGCACCGGCGACGCTCCGGTGGGACCAGCACCGTGGCGTCAGGGTCGTCGAGGACCTGGTCGTCCAGGACGATCCGGCCACCGGTCAGTGGCTTCAATCCGGCTAGCGCCCGGAGCAGCGTGGACTTGCCGCTGCCGTTGGGCCCGAGCACCGCCACGACCTCGCCGTCGGCCACGTCGAGATCGAGCTGAAGTTCGAACGTGCCCATCGTGACGTGGACTTCGGCATCGAGGCTCACGATCTGATGGCACCCAGCCATCTCCCTCGCAATGAGACCAGGACGACGATGGAGACTGCCAGCAACGCCAGCGACAAGGCGGTGGCCACGGCTTCGTTGTTCTGGAGTGCCAGGTACACGGCGAGCGGCAGCGTCTGTGTGCGTCCCTGGATATTGCCGGCGAATGTGATCGTGGCACCGAACTCGCCGAGGGCTCGGGCCCAGGTGAGCGCCGTTCCTGCGATCAGGGAGGGAGCGATCATGGGGAGGGTCACCCGGCGAAAGGTCCGCCACCGGGAGGACCCGAGGTTGGCGGCGGCCTCCTCGTAGCGGCTGTCCATCGAGCGAAGGGCTGCTTCCACCGTGATGATGAGGAACGGCATGGCCACGAACGTCTCGGCCAGTACCGCACCGGCGGTGGTGAATGGGAACTGGATGCCGAACAGGCTGTAGAGAGCCTTCCCCACGAGCCCGTCCCGTCCGAAGGCCAGAAGCAGGGCCACGCCGCCGACGACCGGTGGGAGCACCATGGGCAGGATGGCCAGCGCCCGGACCAGGTTGCGTCCGGGCAGTTGGGTCCGGGCGAGTACCCAGGCCAGAGGCACACCGAGCACCAACGAGAGCCCGGTGGCCCACAGTGAGCAGATCAACGACAGCCTCAGGGCGTCGAGCGCAACCGGGGTGGTGAGATCGTTCCACAGCGTGCTCCACGACGCCTTCGTCACGAGCCCGATCAGGGGAAGGGCCAGGAACGCCACGGTCAATGAGGCGACGGCGAGGACGAAGACGGACGGCCGCCGCCTCCGTTGCGGAGCAGGAATTGGCTGGCGGGTCAATGCGGTGGCAGGAAGCCGGCGGCCTGCAGAACCCTCTGGCCCTCCGCTCCGATTGTGTAGGCGATCCAGGCACGGCCCAGGGCGGCGTTGGTGGTCCCCTTCACCAGCCCCATGGCGTAGCTGGTGGTGACGTTGTGAACGGCCGGGATCGACACTCTCTGGCCGGCTCCGCCCACGGTCCTCGCATCGGTGACGTAGACGATGGCGGCATCGGCGTCACCAGAGGTGACCTGCTGCAGCGTGGACTTCACGTCCGTGCCGAGGGTCACCTTCGATGTGGGGATGGTGATGCCGTTCTCCTGCAGGTCGGTATCGGCTGCCGCTCCGCAGGGCGCGCTCGAGACGCAGAGTGCGACCACGCTCGCCTTGTTGAGGTCGGCCAGGGAGGTAATGCCCAGTGGGTTGCCGGGCTTCACCACGATCTCCAGCGTGTTGCGGGCGAAGATGACCGGCTTCCCGACGATGTCGCCCGAGGACTGTGCCGTCGTCATGTCCTTGGTACTGGCCGAGGCGAACACGTCGGCCGGTGCTCCCTGCTGGATCTGGGTGACCAGCGCGCCCGACGATCCGAGGTTGAACGTGATGGTGGTCCCCGGGTGGGCCGATTCGAACCGGCTGCCAAGCTGGCCGAAGGTGCCGGTCAGCGAAGATGCCGCCGATACGATGATGGAGCCGGTGAGTCTGGGCTTCGTGGTGGTCGTCCCGCCCGACGACGAGGACGAACTACCGCAGGCGGTGGCCGCTACGGCCACTGCAGTTCCTGCGGTAAGCACGATCAGGCGCCGCTGCCGCTGGGCCCGGTGCGGGCGCGTGCTCACAGGGGTGCCACCTCCACGATGACGTCAGTGGCCTTTACGACCGCGGTGGCCAGGTCTCCTTCTTCGAGCCGGAGGTCGTCTGCGGCCTCGCGGGTCATGAGCGAGACGATCCGGTAGCGCCCGGCCCGGAGCTCGATGACGGCGGTGAGCTTGTCCCGTTCGACCCGAGTCACCACGCCGGCGAAGCGGTTACGCGCCGACTGCGAGAGGAGTAGTTCGGGCTCGTAGGCGTCCTGCTGCTCGCGGACGAACTTGGCGAGCGAGGTGCCGTCGACCATGCGGTGCCCGCCCTCGGACCGTGTGGTCTCGAGGCGCCCCTCGTCGCACCACCGACGAACTGTGTCGGTACTGACCCCGAGGAGATCTGCGAGCTGACCAGGTCGGTACTGCGCCATGGCTGGAGAAGCTAACCCTAAACCTCGGTGTTGTCGACTGATCGCTCAGAAATTGCTCCTATTGGCGAGGAATATCTGCCTGAATAACCGTGAAACCGAGGTTTGGTGCCTCATCTCGCTGCTCTCCGACCGCTCCGTGAGTCCGGAATCGGGCAGTTGGCGAGGCAGACGGTGGTTGAAGAGGTTCGGGATCGCCGCCCAGGCTCGGGTCGACTTCTCGGTGCCCTTCAGCTCGACCAGGTCCGACCACAACACCAAGGCCTTTGCGCAGCAGCCTTCTCAGTAGATGTGTTGCCCCGTTCTGCTTGGCGGCCTTCAACCGACGGAGATGCCCCATGTCGGATGGATCAGACGTCGGTTCGCGTCTACGACGCGCTATGGTCAAACGCACTCGAGGGGGCAGATATTGACGACGAGTCCAGTTGCAGCGCCCGCCCCAGCCAAGCGCTCCTCGCTGGCGCCGGGGATCGTGACATTCGTGCTCGGGTTCGTAGTCGGAGTTGGATGTCTGGTGACATCATTTGTCACCGTCATCGCTCCGCTCACTGACCTGCATTCCCACCAGGTCCCGGGAAGTTTCACTGTGAACTGCCACTCGGGTGGGTACGTCATCTACCAGGACGTTGGCGCCGCCACGGGATCGGGCGATGGCGTCAACGGCAACTACCCGGCAAGCAGCCAATATGGCCGACCTGCTCTCTCGGCGGGCGACGTGTCGGTGACGGACACCGACGGACGGTCTGTGGCGGTACACGACTACTCGAGTTCCACAACGTCGACCATTACGATCGGCGGGCGGACGTACTCCGCCGCCGCCACGTTCAACGCCCCGACCTCGGGGAATTACCGGGTCCAGGTCAGCGGTACCGGGGCCACGGCAGTCGTGGTCGCCCGCTCGTTCTCGTCTCTCTTGTACGGCGCAGTGCCCTGGATTATCGGCGCCGGGGTCGGTCTCCTGACCGGCATTGTCGGTGTCACGCTCTTCATCGTGGCGTTGGTCGGCCGATCTCAGGCCAAGAAGCGCGCGATGCAAGGACCAGGCGGTTATCCCTGGCCAGGGACTCCACCTGGCGGCTTCCCGCCGCCTGTGGGTGGCGATACTCCGATCTAGGCCACCCACTTCGAGTGTCGTCGGTGCCATTGACATCTGATGGGCCGTCGGCAGCGCGATTCTGGATGAAAAGTACTTGGTGGGTTGGCTCTCCGGGGCGCTCGATCGGTAGTCGCTGTCTGGCATGCCCCCGACCACATCATCCGCATGTGATCCAGTTGGTGTCTCGAAGTCGAGTTCGACCCGCAGTTGCCAACTCGACAGGACGACCTAACGATCGAGCGATTCGCTCATCGGGAATGGGATGGGGGGAAGCCCAGGAAGGGGATTGTCCCACCACAGCGTGTGCTCGACTCTTCGTGCTATCCGCCACCCATCGGCGGTGTTGACGAGTCGATCGTGGTACCGACCACCAACGGTGAACAGCGACGGCTTGCCTTCGAGTTCCAAACGGTTGACGTTCAGGAAGCACGATCTCGCATGCACTCCATCGTTGCTGCGGTCGAACTCGCGATTGAGAACGAGGTGTTGGGTCACATCAAACAGGGGCAGGACTTCAGCGAGCCATCGGCGAATGTCAGGGTAACTACCTTCGATGCCGCCCGACGAACGGTAATCAATTCGCGCATCGTTGGTGAAGACGGCATCGAGCAACTCCCAGTCGAGACTGTCGATAGCTGTCGCGTACCGGGTAAGCAGATCATCCATGCCGATCCGATCCGCAACGGTGAAGTCACTCACATCCATTGGGGCGACGCTACTTCCGTCTGCTTCGGAGGTCACGTGAGCCGACACTGGCCCAGCCCCTTCGAGCTTGCCGATCCGCAGTCACTTCTTCTTCTCTGCTGCGAGCGGCGTCCGCTGGCCAAGTGAGCCGAGAAGGGCGATGTTCGTCGTCGTGATCGAAGAATTCGCCATCGCGGTCGCCGTCGCGGTCGCCGCCGCGGTTTCGGTGGCCGGCGCGATCGGCAACGGCTGGTAACAGGTTGGTGTCGTGGGCCTTCCGGCGAACCGGTCCCCCAACCAGTTGATCACCGAAGGCGCGATGGTAGGGGCCAGCTGGACATGTCCGACGTCAGCGAGCCACAACGACGTCAGGTTGGACCCCGCTGCGCACGCGCGCTGGATATAGAGGGCTGTCGTGTTCGGAAGCACGACCTCGTCGTTCAGACTCTCGGCCACCATCAGCGGTTGGGAAGGGGACAGAACCGGCGCCGTCTGCTCTTGTGCCACGGCCCGCCACTGGGGGACGCTCACCGGGTTGACCTTGAAGAAGCGTTCCTTGATCGCCGTGCGGATGAGCGCTTCGACCGCGGCCGAAGTGATGCACTGCCCAGCCACCCTCTTGTAGTTGTCGAACCCTGCACCCGTCGTGATCGGGCCGACGGCAAGCTGCGGATAGACGGCCGGCCACGACGCGAGGACCTCAGGGCCGATGACCCAGGCCAGGCTCGAATCGTACGTCTCGTTCAAGAGAGGCACCAGCTCGGCGGCGGGGGCCGAGGCCACTGTCGCCACGAGGTGCAGCTCGGGTGCGTACGCGCTTGCTCGTGCCGCAGTGAACAGCGCCGAGTTGCCACCTTGCGAATGGCCCCATACGACAAAGGAATTGCCGGCATCCGCCAATGGGATGTACTTCAACGCCCGAACGCTGTTCAGCACGTCGTTTGCCTCATCGGCGCCCACCAGATACCCCTCGGTTCCCGCGGTGCCGAGGCCGGCGTAGTCGGTGGCCATCACCACCCACCCCCGGGCCAGCATTGAGGCCACCCAGGGGATCCCTGCCCCGGGGCTCGCGGTCCGTGACGGTGCGCACTGGTCACCCATGCCCACCGTGCCGTGTGCCCAGGCGACTACCGGCCGCGGGCTGCCGGCGGCGTTGTTGTCGGGAATGAACACCATGGCGGAGCTGAACGTCATGGAACCGTCGGCTCGCTGTGTCCGGTAGAGGATCCGCAGCCCCGTCCCATGGGCCATGGGGACCCCGAGGGGCTGGCTGCGGACTACTTGGCCGAGCGGCCCGGTCGTGCTCAACCCGGCCGTGTCGTAAAACGGTTGGAACGCATCTTGCCGCCCGGACGTCTTGACCTTGGAATAGACGAAGAGCCCGACCATGCCGAGCACGACGACCAGAATGCCGATGAGGAAGTTGCGTAGATGGCGGTGGCGAGAGAAGAACCCGCTCGGCGCGGGCACACCAGTGTTCTCCTCGGGCACCCAATGGTTTCTACCATGTGGGTGCTACCGCGGACATGACATCGGCATGGGCCGCAGCTCCTCGCCCGCGCCTCCCGCGCCGGCTCCCCGAACATGCGCCGGTGGCACCGGAGCCCGGGGTGCGCCCCCGGCGCCGATGAGACAGACTCAGGCATGTGAGCCGCGAAACCATCGCCTACTTCTCCATGGAGATCGCCATCGGCGACGAGATCCCCACCTTCAGTGGGGGTCTGGGAGTGCTGGCCGGCGATTTCCTCAGGTCCGCCTCCGACCTCGGGCTCCCCGCCGTCGGGGTCACCCTCGTTTACCATCATGGCTTCTTCCGCCAGGAGATCGACGAGGCGGGCCGCCAGGTCGAGCGTCCCGTCCGCTGGGCACCCAGCGATCACCTCGAGCGGCTGGACGCCCGGGTGGAGGTCAACCTGTCGGGCCGGGCCGTGGCCGTCGGGGTGTGGCGGCGCGTCCTCACCGGTGTCGGCGGCAGCACCGTCCCCGTGTACTTCCTCGACACCCGGCTCCCCGAGAACGACGTGAACGACCAGGCCGTCAGCGACCGGCTCTACCCCGGAGACCCCGTCGAGCGGCTCTCCCAGGAGGCGGTGCTCGGGCTGGCCGGCCCGGCCATGCTCCGGGAGCTCGGCCACAGGGATATCGCCGTCCACCACCTCAACGAGGGCCATGCCTCCCTGGTGCCGGTGGCCCTCCTGTCCGAGCAGCTCGACGGGAGGGTGGCGGACGCCTCGCGGGGCGAGATCGAGGCGGTACGGAACCGCTGCGTCTTCACCACCCACACCCCGGTGCCAGCGGGCCACGACCGGTTCTCGCCAGGGGTGACCGCCGCGGTCCTCGGGAAGGAGCTGTCCGACGGGCTGGCCCGGATCGGCTGCCTGGAGGACGAGGGTTCCCTCAACATGACGGTCCTCGGGATGTTCTTCTCCGGGTTCATCAACGGGGTTGCCCAGCGCCACGGCGAGGTCTCCCGGGCCATGTTCCCCCGCTACCGGATCGAGGCCATCACCAACGGCGTACACGTCCCCACCTGGGCGGCGCCCAGCACGGCCCGGTTGTTCGACCGGCATCTGCCCGGCTGGCGCCGCGAGAACACCATGCTCCGCTATGCCGGGGGAATCCCCCTCGAGGAGATCCGGGCCACCCACGCCGAGGCCAAACTGACACTGATCGACGAAGTGAACAGCCGCCGGGGGGTCGCCCTCGACCCTGAGGTCCTGACCATCGGGGTGGCCCGCCGTGCCACTCCCTACAAGCGCAACGACCTCCTCCTGTCCCAGCCCGACCGCCTCCGGGCCCTCGTGGATCGGGTCGGGCCCGTCCAGGTCGTCTACAGCGGCAAGGCCCACCCCCTCGACGAGCCCGGCAAGGCCCTCATCGAGCGGGTCAACGCCGCCGCCCGGTCCCTGGCCGGCGCCGTGACCGTCGTCTACCTCGAGAACTACGGGATGGACCTGGCCGCCCTCCTCGTCGCCGGGGTCGACGTCTGGCTGAACAACCCGGTCGCCCCCCACGAGGCCTCGGGAACGAGCGGGATGAAAGCCGCCCTCAACGGCGTCCCCAGCGTCAGCGTCCTCGACGGCTGGTGGGTCGAGGGCCACATCGAGGGGATCACCGGCTGGGCCATCGGCTCCGACCTCGGCGCCGGGGCGAATCTGCCCATCGGCGATCCCGAGGTCGACCGGGCCGATGGGGCCGAGCTCTACCGAGTCCTCCAACAGGTGGTGGCCCCCCTCTACTACGGCCATCCCGACGAGTTCGCGGCCGTCCGCCGTTTCGCCATCGCACTGAATGGCTCCTTTTTCACGACCCAGCGCATGGTGGCCGAGTACGCAACCCGTGCCTACCGCCGCGCCCTCGACCCCGATGAATAGAGAGGGCGCCACTTCGGCGGCCGCCCTCCCCGAGGAGGCCGGCCGGGCGCGGCCCGTCATCGCCGAGGTTCGGCCGACCGTCGATGGCGGCCGCTACCCGGCCAAGGGCGCGCTGGGTGAGGCTGTCGCCGTGGAGGCTGACATCTTCGCCGATGGCCACGACGAGCTCCTCTGCGAGGTCCGCTTCCGCCACGAGGAGGACTCCCGGTGGCAGACCGCCGACCTCGACCCTGTCGGCAACGATCGCTGGCGGGGGGAGTTCGCAGTGACCCGGGCCGGCCGCCACCGGTTCGCCATCCGGGCCACCATCGACCGCTTCGGCAGCTGGCGCCGGGCCCTCCAGGCCCGGGCCGGGGCCGGCCAGCCCCTCGACGTCGAACTCCTCGTCGGGGCCGAGCTGGTCCGCCAGGCTGCCGCCCGAGCCGCGGTCCCCGACCGGCGGCGACTCGTCGCCCTCGCCGATGCCCTCGCCGATTCCCTCGATGGGACCGCCGCGGCCGGGCCGGCCGAAGGCCTCGAGCTTGCCGGCAGCGCCGAGCTTGTAGGGCTCATGGCCCGCCACCGCGACCCGGGGCCGGCTACCACCTCCAAGTCCTACCTGATCGAAGTGGAACGGGCCCGGGCCCGGTACAGCAGCTGGTACGAGCTCTTCCCCCGCTCCGCCTCCCCCGACCCGGACCGCACCGGCACCCTGGCCGACGTCGAGGCCCGGCTTCCCTACGTGGCCCGCCTCGGATTCGACGTCCTCTACCTGCCCCCCATCCACCCCATCGGGGTGACGGCCCGCAAGGGCCGCAACGGCGTCAGCGAGGACGGGCCCGGCGACCCGGGCAGCCCGTGGGCCATCGGCAACACCGCCGGGGGCCACACCGCCATCGACCCCGACCTGGGCACCCTGGCCGACTTCGACCGGCTGGTGGCCGCCGCCGCCGGCCAGGGCATCGAGGTGGCCCTCGACCTGACCTTCCAGTGCTCCCCCGACCATCCCTGGGTCGACGAGCATCCCGACTGGTTCCGGCGGCTCCCCGACGGCAACATCCGGCCGGCCGAGAATCCCCCGAAGAGCTATGAGGACGTCTACCCCCTCGACTTCGAGACGCCCGACTGGCGCCGGCTGTGGGAGGCCCTCCACAGCGTCGTCGAGTTCTGGATCGGCCACGGCGTCCGGATGTTCCGGGTCGACAACCCCCATACCAAACCCCTGCGGTTCTGGGAGTGGTTGCTCGCCACGGTGCGGGCCGACCACCCGGAGGTCATCATGCTGGCCGAGGCATTCACGCGGCCCCGGATCATGGAGCACCTGGCCAAAGTGGGCTTCTCCCAGTCCTACACCTATTTCACCTGGCGGAACTCGGCCCGTGAGCTCGAGGAGTACCTCACCGAGCTGACCCGCACCCCGGTAGCCGACTACTTCCGGCCCAACTTCTGGCCGAACACCCCCGACATCCTGCACGAGTTCCTCCAGAGCGGGGGCCGGCCGGCCTTCGAGGCCCGGCTGATCCTGGCCGCCACCCTGGGGGCCAGCTACGGGATCTACGGGCCGGCCTTCGAGCTCCTCGAGCACGAGTCCCGCCGGCCCGGCTCAGAGGAGTACCTCGGGTCGGAGAAGTTCGAGGTCCGCCACTGGGACCTCGACCGGCCCGACAGCCTCGCCGACCTGCTGTCCCGGGTGAACGCCATCCGTCGCGCCCATCCGGCCCTCCACCAGGACCGCACCCTCCGGTTCCACGGCGTGGACAACGACCAGCTCCTCGTCTACTCGAAGACGGCCGGATCGACGCCCGACGGGGCCGGCTTCGACGACACCATCCTGGTCGCCGTCAACGTCGACCCCCGGGCGGCCCAGGCCGGTACCATCACCCTCGACCTGGACGCCCTGGGTTTGGAGCGGGCTGAGACCTTCGTCGTCCACGACCTCCTCACCGGCGCCCGCTACGACTGGGCCGGCCCCCACAACTACATCCGACTCGACCCCGAGGTCGTCCCGGCCCACATCTTCCACGTCGTGCCCTCCGGAGTTTGAAGCCCGTGACACCGAAGACCGCCTCCGAGCGGCACGACCCGGCACCGACCGTCGTCCCCGACCAGGTCCACTGGTACAAGGACGCCGTCATCTACGAGGTCCACGTCCGAGCCTTCCAGGACTCCGACGGCGACGGGATCGGGGACTTCAAGGGGCTCATCTCCCGGCTGGACTACCTCCAGGACCTGGGGGTGACGGCCCTGTGGCTGCTTCCCTTCTACCCCTCCCCGCTGCGCGACGACGGCTACGACATCTCCGACTATCGGCGGGTCAACCCCTCCTACGGGACCCTCCGGGACTTCAAGGAATTCCTCCGCAAGGCCCATCTCCGGGGCCTCCGGGTCATCACCGAGCTGGTTCTGGCCCACACTTCCGACGAGCACCCCTGGTTCCAACGGGCCAGGCGGGCAGCCCCGGGCAGCCCGGCCCGGGATTTCTACGTCTGGAGCGATACCCCCGATCGATATTCCGAGGCTCGGGTCATCTTCACCGACTTCGAGACCTCCAACTGGACCTGGGATCCGGTGGCCGGGGCCTACTTCTGGCACCGCTTCTACTCCCATCAGCCCGCCCTCAACTACGACAATCCCGAGGTCCAGGCGGCCGTCACCGACGTGCTCGACTTCTGGCTGGAGATGGGCGTCGATGGGCTCCGGCTCGACGCCGTCCCCTACCTCTACGCCCGGGAGGGCACCAGCTGCGAGAACCTCCCCGAGACCTTCGGCTTCCTCCGCAAGCTTCGGGCCCACGTCGACGAGCGCTTCGGGGACCGGATGCTCCTGGCCGAAGCCAACCAGTGGCCCGAGGACGCCGTCGCCTACCTCGGCAACGGGGACGCCTGCCACATGGCATTCCACTTCCCCCTGATGCCACGGATGTTCATGGCGGCCCGCCAGGAGGACCGCTTCCCCATCGTCGACATCCTCCAGGAGACCCCACCCACCCCGCCCGACTGCCAGTGGGCCCTCTTCCTCCGCAACCACGACGAACTGACCCTCGAGATGGTCACCGACGAGGAGCGGGACTACATGTACCGGACCTATGCCCAGGAGCCCCAGGCCCGGGTCAACGCCGGGATCCGCCGCAGGCTCGCCCCCCTCCTCGGCAACGACCGCCAGATGATCGAGATGATGAACGGGCTCCTCCTCTCGCTGCCCGGCACCCCGATCCTCTATTACGGCGACGAGATCGGGATGGGGGACAACTACTACCTGGGCGACCGCAACGCGGTGCGGACCCCGATGCAGTGGGGGAGCGACCGTAACGCCGGCTTCTCCCGGGGCAACCCCCAGCAGCTCTACCTGCCGGTGATCATCGACCCCCAATACCAGCCCCAGGCCGTCAACGTCGAAGCCCAGAGCGAGAACCCCAGTTCCCTGCTGTGGTGGATGAAGCGGGTCATCGCCCTCCGCAAGCGCTACCGGGCCTTCGGCCGGGGATCGCTCCAGCTGCTCCTGCCGGACAACCGCAAGGTCCTGGCCTTCCTCCGGGTCTTCGAGGGCGAGCGGATCCTCGTCGTCGTGAACCTGTCCCGCTACGCCCAGGCCGTCGAGCTGGACCTGGCCGAGTACCGCAACACCGTGCCGGTCGAGCTCTTCGGCGGAAGCGAGTTCCCCGCCGTCGGCGACCTCCCCTACTTCATCACCCTCGGTCCCCACGGCTTCTACTGGTTCTCACTCGAGAGCCACGACGAGTCCGGCTTGGCCCCCCACCCCACCCTCGAGGTGACCGACAGGTGGGAGGAGGTCCTGGTCGGGGCCTCCCTGCGCCGCCTGGAGGAAGTCCTCCCGGCCTACATCGCCGAACGGCGCTGGTTCCGGGAGAAGGCCCGGCGGATCAAGAGCGTCCGAGTGGCCGAGGTCGTCCCGGTATCGGAGTCGAGCCGCAGCGGTCCGGCCCGGGCCCGGCTGGCCCTGACCCAGATCGAGTTCGACGTCGGCCACCCCGAGACCTACCTCCTGCCCTTGGCCTACGCCACCGGAAGCCGGGCGGATGAGATCGCCCGGTTCCACCCTGACGCCGTGATCGCCGTCGTGCGGGCCGGAGGGGAGGACGGCCTCCTCTACGACGCCGCCTGGGATCCGGACTTCGCCCGGGCCCTTCTCGACCTGATCCGTCGTCGCCGCCAGCTCCCGGGCCGGTCGGGACGGCTCGCCGGCCTGCCCACCCCCACCATGCGCCGGCTCCACGCCGAACTCCCGGCCGAGATCGATCCCCAGCCCATCACGGCCGAGCAGTCCAACAGCTCCATCGCCTTCGGCGACCACCTCATCATGAAACTGGTCCGCCGCGTCGAGGAGGGGCCGAACCCCGGGGTGGAGCTGGGCCGGTTCCTGTCGGAGCGGGCCCGCTTCCCCCACGCCCCGGCGGTCGGGGGGAGCCTCGAGTACCGGCCCGACCGGCCCGGTGCAGCACCCGCCACCCTGGTGACGGTGGAGGAGTTCGCCGCCAATGAGTGCGACGGCTGGACCTACGTCGTCGACGCCCTCCGCCACGGTCTCGAGGAGGCCCTGGCCCGCCATGATCCCGACGAGGCCCGCCGCCGGACACATCGGGGCATCCTGGACGCCGCCGAGCACGCCGGCGCCGAACCCGACCACCCCCTCCTCCGCCCCCACGAGACCTGGGCCTCCCTGCTGGGCCAGCGGACCGCCGAGCTCCACCTGGCCCTGGCCTCGGACCGCAGCGACCCGGACTTCGCCCCCGTGCCCCTCACCTCCATGGACCGCCAGGCCATGTACCACGGTGCCCGGAGCCTCCTGAAGCACACCGTCCGCCAGATCCGGCCACTGGCCCCGTCCGTCCCGGCCGTCCAGGCCGTCCTGGACCGGTCCGAGGAGATCCTCGAACGGCTCCGGTCCCTCACCACCACCCGCGTCGCCGTGCAGCGGATCCGCTGCCATGGCGACTATCACCTGGGGCAGGTGCTGTGGACCGGGAAGGACTTCGTCCTCATCGACTTCGAGGGCGAGCCCGCCCGCTCCGTCGGCCAGCGCCGACTGAAGCGGCCGGCCCTCGTCGACGCGGCCGGGATGATCCGT